>JBBIQA010000110.1:0-14928 GCA_037442565.1 Rhodospirillales bacterium | reverse complement strand
ACCATGCAAGGTCCGGGTAGGCCGCCGTTGCACTTCCAAACCAGTAGAGGGTTCCAAGGGCGAGTCCTTGGCGGGGGTCCAGGGGGCAGAGCCCCCTGGCCTTCCTTCCTACTCCGGCTGCCCGGCCTTGTGCGCCAGCAGAGCCATCAGCCGGCGGTCTCGCCATTCCTGGCGGACGGACTGCATGTTCAGCGGCAGGATGTCGCGCTGGGCGGCGTGCAGTTTATCCACCAGTTCCGGGGTCCATTCGCGCGGGGTCATCTGCTGCTGCAGGTCGGCGTACAGGCCGCCGTAGCGGGCGCAGTAATCCGCCAGGCCGCCGGGGGCGTTCAGATCGATCGTTTCCAACGGTCCCATGAACGACCAGCGCAGGCCAAGGCCATGCTTTACCGTGGCGTCCAGGTCCTCAGGGCTGATCAGGCCGTCATCGATCAGTCGGAACGCCTCGGCCAGCAGGGCACCCTGCAGCCGGTTCAGCACGAAGCCCTGCACCTCGCGGTGGATCGTCGCGGGCACCTGTTTGGCCTGTTCCATGATTTCCCGCGCCCGGGTCACGGCCCAGTCGGCGGTCCAGGGCGCCGGGCAGATTTCCACGAGCGGGATCAAATAGGGCGGGTTGACCGGATGCGCGACCAGGCAGCGGCCGCGGCCGGGCAGGTTGCCGGTGAACTCGCTGGCCGGAATGCCGGAGGTGGAACTGGCGAGCACCACGTGCGGCGCGGCGTGGCGGTCCAGTTCGGCGAACAGTTCCTGCTTTTCCGGAATGCGTTCAGGCCCGTTTTCCTGCACGTAGTCCACTCCGGCAACGGCTTCGGCTATGGTGGTGGCGGGATGGATGCGGGCGAGCACCGCAGCGGGCTCATCGGCCAGCAAGCCGGCCTCGCGCAATTCGGGCAGGCGCTCGGCGATATAGGCCAGGGCAGGGGGGATGGTGTCGGGGAACTTGTCCCACAGCGCCACCTCGAAGCCCGCGCGGGCGAACACGATCGACCAGGCGCGCCCGATCAGGCCGGCGCCGATAACGGCTACTTTGCTCATGCGGATTCTCCAGATGCTGGGCGGAAAAGACCATTCCGTGCGCCCCTCGGCAAGTGCGGCCGATCCCTTGCGCGCGGCCGGCCCCCGTTCCACCCTGCGCCCGCAAATCGCAGGGGGAAGACATGTCCAACACAGTGAAGGTGGCCGTGCTCGACGACTGGCAGGGGGTGGCCCGGGCCAATGCCGACTGGGCGAAGCTGCAGGCGCGGGCCGAGGTGACCTTCTTCGCCGACGCCTTCGCCGACGAGGACGACGCGGCGGCGAAGCTCGCGCCGTTCGAGATCGTGCTGTCGATGCGCGAACGCACGCCATTGCCAGCGAGCCTGATCAACCGGCTGGCGAAGCTGCGCATGCTGGGAATGACCGGCGCGCGCAACGCCTCGCTGGACACCGCCGCCTGCACCGCGCGCGGCATTCCGGTGTGCAACACCCAGGGCGGCGGCTACGCCGACAGCGCCACGGCCGAACTGGCGCTCGGGCTGCTGCTGGCTGCGGCGCGCGGTATTCCCACGGGCGATGCCAACATGCGTTCCGGGAAGTTCCAGCAGGGGGTTCCGGTCGGGATCGGCCTGGCCGGCAAGACCATGGGGATCATGGGGCTCGGGAAGCTGGGCGGCTACATGGCGACCTACTGCAAGGCACTGCGCATGGAGGTGATCGCCTGGAGCACCAATCTGACCGCCGAGCGGGCGGCCGAGGTCGGCGTGAAGCTGGTGTCCAAGGATGAACTGATGGCGCGCTCGGACGCGATCAGCATCCATCTGGTGCTGTCGCCGCGCTCGCGCGGCTTGGTGGGGGCGGCGGACATTGCCCGGATGAAACCGGGCGCCATCCTGATCAACACCTCGCGCGGCCCGATCGTCGATGCCGCGGCGTTGCTGGCGGCGCTGAACGAGCGGCGCATCGTGGCCGCGCTGGACGTGTTCGACCGCGAGCCGCTGCCGGTGAACGATCCGCTGCGCAGCGCGCCGAATACGGTGCTGATGCCGCACATGGGCTATGGTGTGCAGGAGACCTGGAACGGGTTCTACCCGCAGATGCTGGAAAACGCGCTGGCCTTCCTGGACGGCAAGCCGGTGCGCGTGACCAACCCCGAAGTGCTGAAGGCTTGACCTGAACGGGGCAGGGTATATCCCTCCCCAAATCTGACAACTGGAGAAAACAGATGCGCGCCTTTGCCGTGGTTGAGAGCGGAAAGCCCCTCAAGGAAATCGAACTGCCGACGCCGGAGCCGAAGGGCACCGAGGTGCTGGTGGAAGTGACCCATTGCGGCGTCTGCCATTCCGACCTGCACATCTGGGAAGGCTATTACGATGTCGGCGGCGGCCAGAAGATGTCGCTGGCCGATCGCGGCGTGAAGCTGCCGCTGGCGATGGGCCATGAGATCGTCGGGCGCGTGCGCAAGCTCGGCCCGGACGCGAAGGGCCTGGGCGTGCAGGAAGGCGATCTGCGCATCGTCTATCCGTGGCTGGGCTGCGGCCATTGCGAGAAGTGCCTGGCCGACGAGGACAACATGTGCCAGGTCGGCGCCGCCCTGGGCGTATTCCAGAACGGCGGCTACGGCTCGCACGTCGTCGCGCCGCATCCGCGGCACCTGGTGGACCCGGGCACGCTGGACCCGGCGGTGGCGGCGACCTATGCCTGCTCCGGCATCACCGTGTTCTCCGCCATCAAGAAGGTGATGCCGATGCCCCCCGATGAGCCGATCGTCGTGGTCGGCGCCGGCGGGCTTGGCCTGAACGCCATCGCCATCCTGAAGGCGATGGGCCATCGCAACATCATCTCGGTGGACGTGACCGACGAGAAGCTGGCCACGGCCACGAAGTCCGGCGCCACCAAGACCGTGAACGCCAGTGGCGAGGGCGCCACCCAGCGCATCATCGAGGCCGCCGGCGGGCCGGTGGAGGCGGTGATCGACCTGGTGAACGGCACCGCCACGGCGAACTTCGCCTTCGGCGCGCTGCGCAAGGGCGGCAAGCTGATCCAGGTCGGCCTGTTCGGCGGCGAGCTGCGGCTGGCCCTGCCGATCATGGCGATGCGCGCGCTGACCGTCCGCGGCAGCTATGTCGGCAACGTGAAGGAACTGCGCGAGCTGGTGAAGCTGGCGCAGGACGGCAAGCTGGAGGCGCTGCCGGTTTCGACCGTGCCGCAGCGCGATGCCAACGACGCGCTGATGGCGTTGCGCGACGGCAAGGTGACCGGGCGCCTGGTGCTGAAGACCGACGTGAACTGAGGGTTTGCCGATCGGGAGGGGATGGCGTTGCCGGCCCCTCCCGGTCGAACTTACGAGTCGAACTTACGAGACGAGGTCCACCACGCCAGTGGCGAGATTGTAGTAGCCGCCGACCACCATCAGCTTCTTGTCGGCAACCGCCTGGCTGAGAATCGGCGTCGCTGTCTTCAGGCGTTCCACGTTCAGGCGCACATTTTCCTTGGTGGCATTCACCAGCAGGTCGCCCTTCTGGTCGCGGGCTATTTTCACCGCCGGCGCCAGGCTGGTCACCAGCGACGGCAGATGCCCTGGCAGCGTGGTGTTGGTGTCCAGCGATTGGATCGCGGAGGCGACTGCCCCGCAAGAGCCATGGCCCAGCACCATCAGCAGCGGGATTTTCAGCACGGCGACGCCGTACTCGAAACTCGCCAGATTGTCGTCGTTCAGGAAATTCCCGGCGACGCGAACCCCGAACAGGTCGCCCCGCGTGCTGTCGAAGGCGAACTCCAGGCCAACCCGGGAATCGGCGCAGCTCAGGATTCCCGCGTAGGGGTTCTGGCCGCCCGCCAGCGCCGCCCGTTCGGACCGGAAGTCGTGCCGCCGGGTCAGGCCGTGGACATAGCGCTGGTTGCCCTGCATCAGTTCATGCATCGCCGCGTCCGGCGACAGCTCGTTCTCCGGCTTCGGCGGCGCCTTGGCCGTCTTGGCGGTTGCCCCGCGCGCCAGTGCCGGCATAACCAATCCGGCAGCGACCAGGCCGAACAGGCCGCGGCGCGGGAGAGCCTTATGGCCATGAGGTTCGGAATCACCGCAGATCTGGCACGGCATCGCAGCATCCTTTGTCGTTGACATGGAACCGGGGTTCCCTTGTCACATCGTCAGACGGCGGTGGCAAAGGACAATCTCGTGCCCGGGGGAGCAGCAACTGGGGCAGCAGCCGTAGCCTCCGTTACGCCTAGTCGCGCGGCGAATTCCGGAGTACGTCTTGGAGCAGGCGGCGCGACCGACAGGCGCCGTTACCGCATCCGAACCCGGAGCCCCCTTATGACCCTGCCCACCCATCGCCGTTCGATCGTCCTCAAGCACCGCCCCTCCGGCAGCCCGAAGGCAAGCGATTTCGACATCGTCGAGGACGCGATCCCGCATCCCGGCCCGGGCGAGGTGCTCACGCGCACGATCTTCCTGTCGATCGATCCCTACCAGCGCGGCCGGGTGTCCGGACGGGCGTCCTATGCCGCACCCGTGCAGCTCGGCGAGGTGATGACCGGCGAAACCGTCGGCGAGGTGATCGCCTCCGCCGACCCGGCCTTCCAGCCGGGCGATACCGTCGCCGGCGCGCGCGGCTGGCAGACACATACCCTCAGCAAGGCCGCCAATCTGGTGAAGGTGGACGGCAAGGCGGCGCCGCTTTCCACCTATCTCGGCGTGCTCGGCATGCCCGGCACCACCGCCTATTCCGGCATGACGGATATCGGCCAGCCGAAGTCCGGGGAGACGGTAGTGATCTCCGCCGCGTCCGGAGCGGTCGGTTCCGTGGCCGGGCAGCTGGCCAAACGGGCCGGCGCGCGCGTGGTCGGCATCGCCGGCGGTCCGGACAAATGCTTCTACGTGCAGGACACGCTGCTGTTCGATGCCTGCGTCGATCACCGCGCGGTCGATCTGCGCGCCGAACTGGCGGCGGCGTGCCCGGACGGCATCGACGTCTATTTCGAGAATGTCGGCGGTGCGGTGCAGGCGGCGGCGTTCGAGCTGCTCAATCCGTTCTCCCGCGTGGTGATGTGCGGGATGGTGTCGCAATACAATGAGGACGAATTCCCGCCCGGCCCCAATCTCGGTTTCGTCGTCGGCAAGCGGGTGCGCATCCAGGGCCTGATCGTCAGCGACAAGCCCGAGCGGTTCCCCGAATGGCGCGCTCTGGCCGCGCCCTGGGTGGCCGATGGCAGCCTGCGCTATCGCGAGGACATCGTCGACGGGCTGGAAAACGCGCCGGGCGCCCTGACCGGCATCCTCGGCGGGCAGAATTTCGGCAAGCTGCTGGTGCGGGTGGGCGCGGATCCGGCATGACCGCGGCTCCGATGGACAAAGCCCTGGCGGAAACGCTGACCGGTTGGCGGCGGCATCTGCACGCGCATCCCGAGTTGTCGCTGCACGAGAAGAATACCGCCGCCTTTGTCTGTTCGAAATTGACCGAGCTGGGCATTCCCTTCGCCGCCGGCGTTGGCGGGCATGGCGTGGTGGCGACGTTGCGCCGGGGGCAGTCCAACCGCTCGGTCGGTCTGCGGGCGGACATGGACGCGCTGCCGATTCAGGAAACCGGCGGTGCGCTGCACGCCTCCACCCATCACGGCGTGATGCATGCCTGCGGCCATGACGGACATACGACGTCGTTGCTGGGCGCCGCCGCGCTGCTGGCACGCGATGAGAGTTGGAGCGGCACGGTCCAACTGGTGTTCCAACCGGCCGAGGAGGGCAGCGGCGGCGCCAAGGCGATGATTGCCGACGGTCTGTTCGACCGGTTTCCGATGGAACGGATCTATGCCTATCATAACTGGCCCGGCCTGGAGGCAGGCACCGTCGCGGTGCATGACGGCGCGGTGATGGCGGCCGGCGCGCGGCTGGAATTCCGGGTGCGCGGGCAGGCCGGGCACGCCGCCCTGCCGCATCTGGCGCGCGATCCGATGCTGGCCTCCGCCCATCTGCTGGTGGCGCTGCAATCGGTGGTCTCGCGCAATGTCGATCCGCTGGATGGCGCGGTGGTCACCATCGCCACCATGCAGGCCGGCACCGCGGCCAACCAGATCCCGCAGGATGCGGTGATGCGCGGCACCATGCGCACGCTGCGCACCCATACCCGCGACGTGATCGAGGAGGGGCTGCACCGCGTCGCCGCCGGCATCGCGCAGACCTTCGGCATGCAGATCGAACTGGATATCCGACGGGGCGTGGACGTCACACAGAATACCCGGGAAGACGCCGACCTGGCCGCCGCCGCGGCGGCCGGTGCCGGTTTGGCGGTGCGCCGCGACCTGCCGCCGGCGATGACCGGGGAAGATTTCTGCTGGTTCCTGCAACAGCGCCCCGGTGCCTTCGTCTGGATCGGCAACGGCCCGATCGAGGGCGGGCGGGAACTGCATAGTCCCGACTACGACTTCAACGATGCGATCCTGCCGGCCGCCGCCAGCTACATGGCGGAGGTCGCGAAGCGGGTGCTGGGTTCCTGAACGAGCCGCCTTGCCTATCGCGCCGCCGTCCAGCTTTCCGAGAATGCCAGGGCACAGGTGCTGAATGGCCGGCCCTCGCGCTGGCGCGGCCAGGGGCTGCCGGCGGCTTCCTGGCCGTTGCGCGTCAGCCGGGCGCCGAGGGCGGGGATCAGCACGGTGCACACGCCGTACGGCCGCGCCGGATCGTCCTTCGGGTCAGTGTGGATGAGTAGCGGTTCCCCGATGCGGTACCAGGTGAGGGCGATCTCGCCGTCGGCGCAGGTCAGGCGTTCGGTCCAGAAATCCCGCGCGTCGCCGTTCCGGCTGAACGCCGCGTCCTGCACCGGAATGGTCTCATCCTTGAGTTCCGTATTCAGCATCCCCTGAACCGTGGATTGCAGCCAGCGCGCCATGGCGATGTTGTCCGAATAGATGCGCCACTGGTTCTGGATGAGCTCGCTTTTCAGATACAGCACATGGCCAGGGCCGGCCGGGCTCAGCAGAATGCGCCAGAAGCTGGCATTGGTCGTGATGGGGCCGGCGTCGGTCTCGCTCAGCCGGATGAACGGGTTTTCGCCTGTCAGGATCACGCGGTTGGGGTCGGCTGCCATGACGGGTACCTCCGGGATTTTGCGCCAGCTTGGGCGGTACCGGTGGTGCGGGTCAAGGCGGGGCGGGAAGCCGGTGGTCAGGCGGCCATGTTGTCCAGCAGCCGCACCGTGCCCAGCCGCGCTGCGGTGATCAGGCGGGCGTTGGGCCGCAGCCGGCCCAGCGGCTCCAGGCTCGGGCCGTCCACCAGGGCGAAATAATCCACCTCGAAACCGCTCTGCGTCAGTGTCGCGCGGGCGTGGGCCAGCACCCCCTCGGCCGGCTCCCCGCTGGCGAGGGCGGCGGCAGCGGTCTGAAGCTGCGCGTACAGCAAGGGGGCCTTGGCGCGCTCCTCGGGGGTGAGAAAGCGGTTGCGCGACGACAGCGCCAATCCGTCCGGCTCGCGCACCGTGGGGATCGGCACGATGTCCAGCGGCAGCAACAGGTCGGTGACCATGCGGGTAACAACCTGCACCTGCTGCCAGTCCTTCTCGCCGAAATAGGCGGCATCCGGCCGGGCCTGGCCGAACAGGCGGGCGCAGACGGTGGCGACGCCGCGGAAATGCCCCGGGCGGGCGGCACCTTCCCAAAGCCGCGCGGGACCGGCCACCTCGATCATCGTGGCCTCGCCCGGCGGATACATCGTCGTCACGTCCGGCAGCCAGACGAGGTGGCAGCCGGAGGCCTTAAGCTTCGCCAGGTCGCCGGCCTCGTCGCGCGGGTAGCGGGACAGGTCTTCGTTGGCGGCGAACTGCGTCGGGTTGACGAAGATGGAGGCCACGACCCCGGCGCCGCTGGCGACGGCGGCCTGCACCAGCGCCTGATGCCCGGCATGCAGCGCGCCCATGGTCGGCACCATGGCGATGCGGCTGTGGCTCTGGCGCAGGACGGCGACGGCGGCGCGAAGGTCGGGCAAGGTTCGGGCGATATTCATGCGCCGAGGTTGGATTGCCGCGCGAGCGTGGGCAAGATCGGTTCAGGGTAACGCTGCATCGCAAAAACAGGGGGTAGGCATGAAACTTCAGGGACAGACCGCGTTGGTCACCGGCGGCTCGCGCGGGATCGGCCGGGCCACCGCGCTGGCCTTTGCCGCCGAGGGGGCGGACATCGCCTTCACCCATTTCAACGACGCGGAGGCGGCGGACGAGACCGCGGCGGCGATCGCGGCCCTCGGGCGTCGCGCCATCCATGCCTCGGTCGATGCGGCCGATGTCGCTGCGACGCGGGCGCATGTGGCCAAGGTGGCGGCGGAATTCGCGCCGATCGACATCCTGTTCAACAATGCCGGGATCAATTTCCGCCGCCCGTTCGAGGATTTCACCGAGGCGGAGTTCGACCGGATCATGAACGTGCATGTGAAGGGCATGTTCTTCACCGCGCAGGCGGTCTATCCGGCGATGGTGGCTCGCGGTCGCGGCTGCATCATCAACATCGCCTCGCAGATGGGCCTGAAGGGCGGGCCGAACGCGGTGCCCTATTGCGCCGCCAAGGCCGCGATCATCGGCATGACCCGCGCGCTGGCATGGGAAGCGACGGCGAAGGGCGTGCGGGTGAACGCCATCGCACCAGGCCCGATCGACACGGATCTGGTGCGCCAGAACAGCGAGGAATGGCAGGCGGCGTTCAAGGCCCGCCTGCCGATCGGCCGCTTCGGCCGGGCGGAGGAGATCGCGGCGACCGCCTTGCTGCTGGCCGGACCGGATGGCGGCTTCTATGTCGGCGCGCTGCTGAGCCCGAATGGCGGGGACATCATGTACTGACCGGGATGTACTGTCCGGGATGCCGCCCCCGCCGGCCTGAACCGGCTTTCGCTCCGGTCCGGCCTAGGCGGCGGCCTTCATGCCGCCCCGCGCCCGGCTATGGGCTTTGGCGATCGTCTCCATGGCCCGGTCGATGCGTTCCAGGGAGGCGGGGTCCTGGCGGAACGCGATGGCCAGCGAACCGCCGGAGGTGCGGATCACCCGCGCCGGCACCGGTCCGCTCGCGCCCGGCAGTTCGATCTCCACATCCGAGCCGGCGCCGAGGGTGATGGCGCAGGCCAGCGAGGCGCCGCCGCGTGAGATATTCTCAAGCCCGCACTGGATCTGGGTTCCGCCACGCGGCAGCACGCCAACCCGCGCCCCGTCGCCGGCAATGCGCTCCCACCGGCGCTTCTCGCTGCTCTCCGCGCGCACGGTCGCCAGGAAATGATCCACCTCCGTGTGCAGCGAGCCGGACACATGCGCGACCTCGTCCGCGGCGGCCAGCACGACCCGGCTCGATCCGGTGGCATTCTCGGCCACGTGCGAGACATCGCGCATCGCGCTGGTGGCGGTTTCGTTCTGGCGCGAGACGGCCTGCACGCTCGCGGCGATCTCCCGCGTCGCGGTGCCCTGTTCCTCGACCGACACGGCGATCGCCGCGGCGATGCCGTCCATTCGCTGGATGGCCTCGCCCACCCCGCGCACCGCACCGGCGGCTTCCTGCGTGGCCGATTGGATGGCGGCGATCTGGGCGCTGATCTGCTCGGTGGCCTTCGCGGTCTGGGCGGCAAGCTGCTTCACTTCCGAAGCCACCACGGCGAAGCCCTTGCCGGCCTCCCCGGCACGGGCGGATTCGATCGTCGCGTTCAACGCAAGCAAATTCGTCTTGCTGGCGATGTCGGCGATCAGCTGCACGAACTCGCCGATCTGGCCCGCCGCGATGCTGAGGCCGTTGACAGTCGCGCCGGTCGTCTCCGCCCGCGCCACCGCATCGCGCGCGGCCTGGGACGCCTGGGTCACCTGGCGGGTGATCTCATCGACGCTGGCGCTGAGCTGCTCGGTCGCGGCGGCGACGGCGGCGAGATTGGCGGAGCTTTCCTCGGCCCCGGCCGCCGTGGCGGCACTGCCCGAACGGGTCCGCTCCACCGCCTTCGCCATGTCGTCCGCCGCCTGGCGCATGGCCGCGGTGGAGGCACCGAGCGCAGCCAGTCCGCCGGCCACGGATTCGCCGAAATCCTGTGTGTGGCGCTCCATCGCCGCCCGGACGCGTTCATGCAGGGCATGGGTGGCCCCGGCCTCGGTTTCCAGCTGGCGCCGTTCAATTCCCTGCTGCTTGAAGGCGTGCAGGGCGGCGGTCATGGCGCCGACCTCGTCGGCGGAGACGGAGGCGGGCAGTTCGGTGTCGAGGTCACCCTCTGCCAGTCGCCTCGTGGCCGCGCTCAACCTCGCGAGCGGCCCGGTCACGCCGCTGCGCACCACGGCCAGCATCGCGCCGAGGGCAAACACGAACAGCATCGCGCTGGTCCCGAACAGGCGGTATTGCGCCCATCGCAAATTCGCCACCCGCGCTTCCAGCAGTCCGGTCAGCGTCTGCCCCGCGAGCGCGCTGAAGCTCGCCGTATCCGCCGTCAGGGCTTTTGCCGTGTCGGTGCTGGCTTTCCCACCCTTGAGATCGCCTATGTAGCGATCCAGCGCCGAACGCAGCGGGCGGTAGCGGGCGTCGAGCGCCTGTCGGATCGCATCCCCGCCGGTGGCCTGCTCTGCCGCGGCGATCGAGGCGTCCGCACCTTCCAGATCGGCCACCAGGCTGCCCAGCCCGACCAGGAACTGCGCCCGCGCCTCCGGATCGGCGCTGCCGGTGGTCTGTGCCCGCGCCAGGTCCGCCACCCGGTCCAGCATATCCGGCAGCCGATTGAGCACGATGTCGGTCAGGTAGTAGGTGGCAAGCACGTTATCGAGGATCAGGTTGGATCGGTCGCCGATGCGCACGATCAGCTCGCGCAGCCTGGCCCGCGCGCCGACCAGCCCGGCCGGATCGCGCAGGGAAGCGGCCACGGCAGCGGCCTGGCTGGCGGTATCGAGCGTGGTCCCGCTTTCGGTTTCCAGCGCTGCGAGGTCGCTGATCAGGGAAGGGGGTGTCGGGGTTCCCGCCAGCGTGCTGGATGCCGCCCGCCGCTGGAGAGCCGCCAGTCCGGTCAGGTAGCGCGCGCCGGTAACCTCGTGCGCGGCGAACTCGATGGCGATACGCTGCTCGGCGACCAGCGCCCCAAGGATGAACACCAGCGGTATCGCGAACAGACAGGCCGCGATGCCGAGCTTATGGGCAATTTTCAGTTTCCGAAGCATCCCGTCCCTCTCCTTGGCGATAGAGGGCTGTGCTAGCGTCAAAAAGTTACCAATCGGTCACGTTCGGGCCGACGATGACGCTGCCGAAGCGTCAGCCGGGCGCGCCGTTCACATACGGTTTCAGCATCGCATAGAACATCGCATGCACCGGCGTGGGCACGCCAAGCTCGCGGCCGAGCTGTACCACCTTGCCCGACAGCCAGGGCAGTTCGATGCGGTTGCCGCGGATCAGGTCCACCGCCATCGAGGCCATCATGGCGGCGGGGGCGGATTGCACGCCGGCGGTGATTTTCTGCACCGCGTCGGCCGGCAGCTGGATGCCCTTGGCGCGGGCCACGTCCGCGACCTCCTGGAAGGCGGCGGCGAAATAGGGATTGATGTCCGGGTCATCGCGTAACCTGCCGATCGGCTGGCGGGTCAGCGCGGTCATGCTGGCGTTGCTCGCCAGCAGGATGAACTTCAACCAGAGCTCGGTCTCGATCCTGTCGCTGAGCACGGAATCGAAGCCGGCGCGCTGGCACAGCGCATGGAAGGCCTGGCCGCGCTGGCTGATGCGTCCGTCCATCTCGCCGAAGATCAGCCGCATGAAGGTACCGGTCTGGCGCACCAGACCGGGCTCGGCGATGGTGGCGGAGATCTGCGCCACGCCGCCCATCACGGCGCCGGCGCCCAGGATGGGCGACAGGCGCTCACTGGCGTCTATGCCGTTCTGCAGCGGGATCACCCCGGTTTCGGGCCCGATCAGCGGGCGGATCGCCGCGCCGGCGGTCTCCACATCCCAGAGTTTCACGCAGAACAGCACGAGATCCACAGGGCCGATTTCGGCCGGGTCGTCGGTGGCCTGGGTGGGAACCAGATGCACGTCGCCGCGCGGGCCCTCGACCCGCAGGCCGGTCGCGCGCATGGCTGCCAGATGCGCGCCGCGGGCCACGAAGGTCACGTCAGCGCCCGCCTTGGCCAGCGCCGCGCCGAATGCCCCGCCGACGCCGCCGGCGCCGATTACCGCTATGCGCATGAAACTCTCCCGGAAAAGAAGCTAGTGTAGGGGCACCTGGCGGACTGCAAAAGGGGCTCGAAACCATTTGCCGGCCGTTACGGGGCGGAACGGACTGATGTGGGTCAATCCCAGCATCTGTCCTTCGCGGCCAACTTGGTCTAATTGCGCTGTTCTCCGGATACTGAACCATGAACGACACCACGTCCTCCGCGCCTACCGCGACCCGAAGCTGGTTGAAGGCCCAGGCCCGCCTTGGCCGAAATGCGGCGCGCCCGGTGCTGCTGCTCGGTGTGGCGGGGGTGCTGCTGGGCCTCGGGCAAGCGCTGTGTGCGGCGGTCCTGCTGGCGGCCGCGCTTGGGAACCCGGGTGCTGCCGGGGCGGCGCTGCCGGTGGAAGCATTGGTCGGGTTCGCGGTGCTGGCCGTCGCGCGCGCTGGGTTGCAGGTGTTGGCGGAGCGCGCGGCGTTCGATGCCGGCGCCGCCGCGCGGCGGCGGCTGCGCAGCGACGCCCTGTCGCGGCTTCTGGCGGCCGGGCCGGCGCTGCTGCGGCGGTTCCACTCAGCCGAGCTGGCGGGTGTGGTGATCGACAAGATCGAGGCGATGAACGGCTTCTTTGCCAACTACACGCCGGCGGCGGCGCTGGCGGTGGCAGGGCCGGCGCTGGTGTGCGCGGCGGTGCTGTGGGTGGATCCGGAGGCGGGGCTGATCCTTGCCGGCTGCGGGCTGCTGGTGCCGGCGGCGATGGCGGCGTCGGGGATCGGCGCGGCGGCGGCGGCGCGCGGCCAGTTCCTGGCGATGTCGCGGCTGCAGACAAGGTTCCTGGATCGCGTGCGCGGCATTGCCACGATCGTGCTGTACAACCGCGCGGAGGCGGAGGCGGCGGCGCTGGCCCGGTCCGCGGACGAGTTGCGGGTGCGCACCATGCGGGTGCTGCGCGTGGCGTTCCTGTCCTCCGCGGCGCTCGACCTGGCGATGGCGCTGGCATTGGTGGCGAACGCGCTGCGCTACGGCCACGCGGCGATGACCGGGCAGCTGGCCAGCGGCGCCACGGCCATCTTCGTGCTGCTGGCGGTGCCGGAGTTTTTCGCTCCCTTGCGCGGCTTCTCGGCCGTGTACCAGGACCGCCTGCACGCCACCGCCGCTGCCGAGGGTTTGGCGGCTTTGCCGTTGCCCGAGGCGGCGCCCATCCCGGCCGGCCCGGTACGGAACGTGGAGGCGCGCGGCCTGTCTGTCGCGTTCGAGAACGTCTGCCTGACCTGGGACGCGACGCGCGGACGGGCGCTGGACAATCTGAGCTTTCGCGTCGGGCCCGGCGAGACGCTGGTGCTGGCGGGGCCGTCGGGGGCAGGCAAGTCCTCGGTTATCGAGATCCTGCTCGGCTTCGTGCGCCCCGACAGCGGGCGGGTGACCCTGAACGGCGCGGATATCGCCGATCTCGTGCCGCAGGCGCTGTCCGGGCTGACCGCCTGGGTGGGCCAACGGCCGACGCTGTTCGCCGGCACCCTGCGAGACAACATCCGCTTCGCCAGGCCGGAGGCGACCGACGCCGAAGTCGTGGAGGCGGCGCGCCAGGCCCGCGTGGCGGAATTCGCCGCCGGGCTGCCGGCGGGGCTGGATACGCCGGTGGGCGAGGGTGGTTACGGCCTGTCCGGCGGCCAGGCGCAGCGCGTGGCGATCGCCCGCGCGTTCCTGAAGAACGCCGCGCTGCTGCTGCTGGACGAGCCGACCGCGCATCTTGACCCCGCGACCGAGCAGGACGTTCTGGAAAGCCTGCGCCGGCTGGCGATCGGGCGGACGGTGATTCTGGCCACGCACTCGGCCGCCGCACATGCGTTCGCCTGGAGCGGCGCCGGGCGGCGGCTGGATCTGCGCGAGGGGCGTGCGGTTCCCGCCCGAGGTGTCGCATGAAGCCGTTGTTGCGCGTGCTCGGCCTTTGGCGCCCGCGGGCGGCGTGGCTGGTGGCAGGGGCAGTCGCCAGCTTCGCCTCGCTCGCGGCGGCGGTGGGGCTGATGACCTGGTCCGGCGTGACGCTGGCCGCGGCTTTGGGCGCCGGCGCGCTGGCCGCGCCCGCGCTGCTGCGCGGATTGGGCTCGGCGCGGGTGCTGCTGCGCTATGTCGAGCGGCTGAGCACCCATACGGCGACGTTCCGCGCCCTGGCGGATTTGCGGGTGTGGTTTTTCCGCGGGCTGGCGCGCGGGTCCGCCGGCGGGTTGGGTTTTCGCCGTGCCGGGGATCTGCTGGCCCGGCTGGTGAACGACGTGGAGGCGCTCGACGGGGTCTATATGCGCATCCTGCTGCCGCTAGGCGGGGCCGTGCTGCTGCTGCCCGTGCTGGTGTTGCTGGTGGCGCAGACGCATGTCGGGCTGGCGCTCGCCGTCGGGGCGTTGTTCGCGGTGGCGGCCTTCCTGTTGCCCTGGTTGTCGGCGCGGCGCAGCCTGGCCGCCGGGCACACGCTGGCCGAGACCTCCGCCGCGCTGCGCGTCAGCGTGATCGACACGCTGTCCGGACTGCGCGAGGTGCGCGCCTTCGGCGCCGAGGGGCGGATGCTGGCCGGCGCGCAGGCGCGCGAGGCGGCGTTGCTGACCGCGCAGCGGGCATTGTCCGGGCGGGTGGCGCTGGCGGGAGCTGGCAGCTTCCTGTGCGCCCAGGCGGCGTTCCTGTGCGTGCTGCTGATCGCGGGGGCCGACCCGATGGCGGCGGTCGCCGGGGTATTTCTCATTCTGGGCGCGTTCGAGGCGGTGGCCGGGCTGCCGCGCGCCGGCGCGCTCGCCGGCCATGCCGCCGCCGCGGCCGGGCGCGTGCTGGC
>JBBIQA010000109.1:0-15193 GCA_037442565.1 Rhodospirillales bacterium | reverse complement strand
ACCATCGGGAAGACCAGGGGGACGAACTCGTAGCCGAACGCCAGGCGGGCGAGGATAAAGCCCATGACCGGATAAAACAGGCACAGGAAGACGATGTCGGTCCGGTTGGCGTGAAAATCCTCATGCCCCTGGATCAGCGCATCCATCACATCGCCGATGGCGATCCGGCGCACTGGCAGCGCTGCCCGGGCTTTGCCGACGAGGTGGATTTCCTCCTGCTCGGACCAATACTCGCCCGGACTGGCAGAGCCGACGCCGCGGCCCGCGATGTGCAACCGATCCCAGATCCAGGCTGGGGGACTTTGAATGGTCATGCCGGCTCTCCCGAGATGAACGATCCGGGGAACGCAGCCTGAGCCGTGGCGGGCTCGTGCAGGGTCTTGAGAGTGAACGGTTCTTGTCGGCGACTTGCTTGGCGGCGTGGCGGCCACGGCAAAGGAGCGACCCACGAGCCGAATATATAGTTACCCGGCCCGTCTGTCTGCAAGAATGACCGCCGGGCCGCCGCGGGAGAATCGGCGCGTCAGTCCGCCGGCGCCAGCCTTCCGTCGCGCAGCGTCACGGTCCGGTCCATCCGCGCCGCCAGTTCCGGATTATGCGTCGCGATCAGCGCGGCGACGTTCTGGCCGCGGACGATGTGCAGCAGCTCCTCGAACACCACCGCCGCGGTAGCGACGTCCAGGTTGCCGGTGGGCTCGTCGGCCAGCAGAACTTTCGGCGCGTTGGCCAGGGCGCGGGCGATGGCGACGCGCTGCTGCTCACCGCCCGACAGCTTGCCGGGCAGGTGATCGAGCCGCGCCTCCAGGCCAAAGCCGGACAGCAGGGCCACCGCGCGGGCGCGGGCGTCGCGGCGGGAGGTACCGGCGATCATCTGCGGCAGCATCACGTTCTCGATGGCGGTGAATTCGCCGAGCAGATGGTGGAACTGATACACGAAGCCGATGGCATCGCGGCGGATGGCGGTGCGGTCCTTGTCCGACAATCTGCCGGCATCGCGGCCCTGCACGGTCACCTGGCCGCCGTCGGGTTGCTCCAGCAGGCCGGCCAGGTGCAGCAGAGTGGACTTGCCGGCGCCGGAAGGCGCGACCAGGGCGACGATCTCACCGGGCCGCAACGCCAGATCGACGCCGCGCAGCACCGGCAAGTTGCCGGCCTCCGTGCGGTAGGTCCGAACGACGCCCTTCAGGACCAGCGCGTCACTCATGGCGCAACGCCTCCACCGGATCGGTGCTGGCGGCACGCCAGCTCGGATAGACCGTCGCCAGCAAGGACAGCGCCAGTCCCAGCAGCACCACACGGATCACATCCGGCCAGTCCACCTTGTCCGGCAGGCTCGTCAGCATGAATACCGAGGAATCAAATACCCGCCCGCCCGTCATGTCCTCGATGGCGTGCTGGATCGCCACGATGTTGCGGCAGAACACGACGCCGATGATGGTGCCGATCGCCGTGCCGGCGACCCCGACGAAGGCGCCGCACATCAGGAAAATGCGCAGAATCGCCGCCGAACTCGCGCCGATCGTGCGCAACACCGCGATATCCGCCCGCTTGTCCTTCACCAGCATGATCAGCGAGGAAATCACGTTGAACGCGGCCACCAGGATGATCAGGCCGAGGACGATGAACATCGTGTCCTTCTGCACCTGCAGCACGCCGACGATCTGGTCGTTGGCATGGCGCCAGTCACGCAGCAACACCTGCCGGTCCCCCAGCACCCGGCGCAACGGTCCAACGATGGCCTGCACCTGCTCGGGGTCCTGGACCCGGATCTCCATGCCGGTGACGGCGTCGGGCTTCTGGAAGTAGATCTGGGCGGCTTCCAGCGGCAGGAACACCACGCTGTCGTTGTAGGTGGCGATGCCGGCGTCGAAGACCGCCACCACCCGGTAGGCGCGCACGCGGGGAATGGTGCCGAAGGCGGTGGCGGCGCCCTGGGGCGAGACCACGGTCAGCGCGCTGCCGATGTGCAGCCGGTACAGGCTGGCCAGCCCGGCGCCGACGACGATGGCGTCGTTACCCTGGAAGTCGGCCAGGCTGCCGGCCAGGATGCGGCCGCTGATGGCATGCAGCGACAGCAGATCCTCCCGCGAGATGCCGCGCACCAGCCCGCCGCGCGCCGCCCCGTTCGGCCCGGTCAGCAGCGCCTGGCCATCGAGCGTGGGGATCACCGAAACAACCCCCGGCAGGGCGGCGATGCGCTGGCGCAGGTCGGGGAAATGGTCGATCTGCTCGCCGGCATAGGCCTCGATCGTCACGTGGCCGTTCAGGCCGAGGATGCGGCTGACCAGTTCGGTCTGAAAGCCGCTCATGACCGAGGAGACGACGATCAGCGTGGCGACGCCGAGCGCGATGCCCACCAGGGAAAAGATGGCGATGATCGAGACGAACCGCTCCCCCTTGCGCGCGCGCAGATAGCGGCCGGCGACGGCGCGTTCGAAGGGGCCGAACATGCTAACCGATCTTGGCCAGCACGCTGTCCAGCGACACTTCCGCACGCTCACCGCCGGCGCGGCGCTTCAGTTCCACCATGCCGCTGGCCGCCCCGCGCGGTCCGACGATGATCTGCCAGGGCAGGCCGATCAGGTCGGCGTCGTTGAACTTCACCCCGGCCCGGTCGGTCCGGTCGTCATAGACCGCGTTGCCGCCGAGCTTGGCGTACAGGTCCTCGCAGATGCGGTCGCAGGCCGGATCGCCCTGCTTGAGGTTCAGGATCGAGGCCTTGTACGGCGCGATCGCATCCGGCCAGATGATGCCGGCCTCGTCGTGCCCGGCCTCGATCACCGCGCCGACCAGGCGGGAGACGCCGATGCCGTAGCTGCCCATTTCCGGGATGATCTGCGCGCCATCCGGCCCGGCGACGCTCATGCCCATGGACTTCGAGTATTTGGTCCCGAAGTAGAAGATATGCCCGACCTCGATGCCGCGGCCCTCGCGCTTGCGCCCGGCGGGCACCGCGCCCCAGGCGGCCAGGTCGTGCTTTTCCTCGGTCGCAGCGTAGAGGCTGGTCATTTTGGCGTAGAACGCGTCCAGATCGGCCGGCTTGGCGTAGTCGAAGGCGGCGTGCACCCAGTCGATATTCTCGAATTCGCCGTCGTAGAACACCTGGCTTTCGCCCGTGGGGGCCAGAACGATGAATTCATGGGAAAGATCGCCGCCGATCGGTCCGGTGTCGGCGACCATCGGGATCGCCTGCAGGCCCATGCGCTGGAAGGTGCGCATATAGGCGAGCATCATCCTGCGATAGCTGATGACGGCGGCGGCGTAGTCCAGATCGAAGCTGTAGGCGTCCTTCATCAGGAATTCCCGTCCCCGCATCACCCCGAAGCGCGGGCGCACCTCGTCGCGGAACTTCCACTGGATATGGTACAGGATCTGCGGCAGTTCGCGGTACGACTTGATCGCGTTCTGCAGCAGGTCGGTGACCATTTCCTCGTTGGTCGGGCCGTACAGCATGCGCCGGTCGTGGCGGTCGATGATGCGCAGCATCTCCTTGCCGTAATCCTCGTAGCGGCCGCTGCGCTCCCACAGTTCCGCCGGCTGGATCGTCGGCATCAGCAGTTCCTGCGCCCCGGCCGCGTCCTGCTCCTCGCGCACGATCTGCTCGATGTTGCGCAGCACCCGCAGGCCGAGCGGCAGCCAGGCATAGATGCCGGCCGAGGTCTGACGCACCAGGCCGGCGCGCAGCATCAGCCGATGCGAGGCGATCTGTGCCTCAGCGGGGGTTTCCTTGAGCGTGGGCAGAAAGCTGCGGGTCAGGCGCATCGGGGCGATTTCCGTCGAAGTGAGAGAAGAACTCGGCGCCGGACCCTAGACGGCAATGCGGCCTGCCGCCAGATGCGCGGCAAAGCCGGGCCGCCGAGGTCTGGAAGAGACAACTATTGTGCGCCGCACAATGGGGTTGCGAAAGAAAACCTCGCCCGGTGGAAGCCAGACAGAAGAAAAAAAGGTGACATGGGTGGCGGTTCCCGCTAATCAGGCTTCGGTTCGTCAGGATGGCGCCACGGGCCAGGTTTGGGGAGGAAACGCCAACCAGACGGCAGGACGAGGTCTTCCTCGTTCTGACCGTTCTGGCGAAGGCAGCCATACCCCCGGCGGATCAGAGCCGCTTTCCAGGCCGGAATCTTCGTTGAAAATCAGATGGATACCGCCCGGCACATAACCGCCGCCGGCGGCACGCGCGCCAGGCCGCACCGTAACAGGGCGCACCGTAACAGAGCGCACCGTACCCGGCCGTGGCTGCCTTCGCCGCCCGGTGCTCCGGCGGCGAAGGCGAGCCCAGCCCGGCTCAGGCCGCGTTGGACTTGTCGAGCACCGGCTGGAAGGCTTCGGTCGCCTTCTTCAGTTCGGCCGCCGGATCGGCGCCGCCGATCATGTTGGTCAGCGCCACGCCGATCGTGTCGCGGAACTCGGTCACCGGCACGATCTCCGGCAGGCCGGAGCGGGCGATCTTCAGGCTGGCCAGCGCGGTATCGAACCAGTCCGGCTTGAACGGGCTGCCGGCGCGAACATCGGCATTGCTGTACGAGCTGGCGCGTGGCGGCGTGCCGGCGCCGGAGCGCAGGTAGTTGTTGCACATGGTCTTGCCGGCGGCCCACTGGACATAGAGCCAGGCGGCGGTCTTGTTCTTGCTCGCGGCGGGAATGCCGATCGCATCCATGAAGGTGGCCGACCACTGCCCCTTCGGGCCGGCCGGCACGGTGGTGAAGCCGACGCTGTCGGCGATCTTGGACTTGGTCTTGTCGATCAGCGGTGCGGTGAAGCCGATCGCATCCCACCACATCGCCGCGTGGCCCTGGCTGAAGGTGGTCTGCGCCTCGTTCCAGTTGAACCCGACGGAGCCGGGCGGGGCGCATTCGCGCATCAGCCGCTGATAGTATTTGGCCGCCTCGATCGCCGCTGGGGTGTCGGTCAGCAGCGTCTTGCCGTCGGGCGTGACCGTCTCCTGGTCGTAGCCGAGCAGGATGTTGTCGTACAGCACCACGTTGGCGTTCTTCAGGCCGCGGCCGACGAAGCCGGCGATGCCCTTGCTCTTGTCGGTCAGCTTGAGCGCGGCATCCATCATTTCCGCGTGGGTCTTCGGCACCGCGACGCCTTTGGCGGCCAGCAGGTCCTTGTTGTACATCAGGATGAACAGATCCTGATTGAGCGCGAGGACGTTGATCTTGCCATCGGGGCCGGTGGCGACCTTCATGCCGGCGGGGAAGAAATCCCCCATGTCGAAATCGGCCGCGGTGAGCGAGGGATTGTTGATGTAGGGGCGCAGATCCTCCATCCACTTCGCCCGCTCGATGAGCCGCTTCTGCACGTGCATGCCGACATTGACCACGTCGAAGCTCGGGCGCCCGCTGGCCATCTCCATCGCGACCTTGGGCCGCTGCTGCTGCTCGGGGATCTGTTCGAAGCCGACCTTGATGCCGGTCAGTTCCTCGAATTCCTTCTGATGCAGCTTCACCGCGTCGCCGCGCGGCGACAGCTGGAAGTTGACCTCGATCTTGCTGCCTTTGGCCTGTTTCCAGTCGAAGGCGGATTGCGCGTTGGCACGTTCGACGATGGCGAACTTGGTGACTGGGGCGGCAAGCAGGCCGGCGGATGCGGCCAGCAATTGGCGACGGCGGATCATGGTGTCTCTCCCTTGGCGCGCGCTTCGGCGCATGGACAGAGACTACCCCCTGTGGGGCCGGGTTAGGAAGGCGGGTGGGCCGAAAATACGACCTGTTTGCAAAAATTCTTTAAAGTCAATGGACTCAGCGAACCCGCCATACCCGCTCAATCGTCGCGATGAACCCGCTCCATGCGCTCATGCCGCTCCTGCGCCTCGATCGACATGGTGGCGATCGGGCGGGCCTCCAGGCGGCGCAGGCCGATCGGCTCGCCGGTTTCCTCGCAGTAGCCGTAGGTGCCGGCCTCGATCCGTGCGAGCGCCTGGTCGATCTTGTTGATCAGCTTGCGGGCCCGGTCGCGGGTCCGCAGTTCAAGCGCCCGGTCAGTCTCGACGCTGGCACGATCGGTGATGTCGGCTTCCAGGATGCCGCCCTCGGACAGGCTGGCCAGGGTGCCGTCCGCCTCGCGCAGAAGGTCCGAACGCCAACGCAACAGCTTCTGCCGGAAATACTCGACCTGAACCGGATTCATGAACTCCTCGGCATCCGAGGGGCGGTAATCGGGGGGCAGTGTCACCATCATGCGGACCGGTCCTGCTTTGGCTCGCCGGGCCCCTGGCGGGGGATCGTGGGGACCGCGGCACCCGTCGTTACCGACTGGTAGGCGGGCCTATAGCAGCGTGCGGCATGGCCGCCAAGGGCCAGAAGCAAACCTTCAACGGGCTGACATAGAAGGATTTTAGCAAAGGCTCCAACTTCGTTTCACGTCAGGCGGCGGGTTAGTTCGATTCGCGCACGCAGCCCGATCGCCGCAACGACACCCCGCAACCCCGGGTCGGCCGCCGCCGGAATCGAGGCCGCCAGTCCCGAGAGGCGTTCCGACAGCCTTCGGACATTCTCCGGCGACCCTTCAGGGCCGCTTCCCATCCCGGTCAGCAGCAATTGCAGCTCAGCCAGGGCGGAAAGCAGGGCCTGGCCATGGCGGCGAGCCTCCCGGTCGCGCGCGGCCGGGGCGGAAAGGGCATCCGCCGGCCCCTGTTCCTGCAATCCCAGCAGGCCCGCCATGTAGGCGGCAAACACCGGCGTGGAATCGCCGGCCGGCACGGCTTCCGCTTGCGGCTCCCCCGCAGGCAAGGCCTGCGGCGGCAGCGCGAAGCCGCCGCCTCCCCGCGCGGCCCGCCGCGCAGGCGACGCCACTGGCGCGCGGCCGATCCCATCGATCATGGTCATGCCATCCTGATCATGGTTTGGCGATCATCGTCATAGCGGGGCAATCGGTCGCATGGCTCGGCGGCTCCTTCTTCCCGGCGGTGTCTGCCGCCCGGCATTTGCTGCCGGGCGTGCCAGGCTGAAAATGCAAGGCTTTCCATCACATTCGCGAACGCCGCCCGTGGCATGGGGCTTGCGTTGGCAGGGAGCATGACCGGCAAACCTTTCAACCCTCCTAGCGAACACCGTATCTCCGCCCCGCAGCGGCGCCGATCCGCTTCGGCTGCCCGTGCCTTTGCCGTGCGTGCCATTGCCGTGCGTGCGCTCGTCCTGCTGTCCCTGGCTTTGCTGTCCACGGCTGTGCTGTCACTGGGCACGGCGGTGCCGGCCGCGGCGCAGATCCGCATCAAGGATATCGCCGATCTCGAGGGCGTGCGGTCCAACCAGCTGGTCGGGTACGGCCTCGTGGTCGGACTCAACGGCACCGGCGACAAACTGGACAACTCGGTGTTCACCCGCCAGTCGCTGATCGGCATGCTGGAGCGGCTGGGCGTGAACACCCGCGACCAGGCAGCCAAGCTGCAGACCAAGAACGTTGCCGCGGTCATGGTGACCGCCGAACTGCCGGCCTTCGCGCGCACCGGTGGACGGATCGACATCGCTGTGTCCGCCTTGGGCGATGCCACCAACCTAACCGGGGGAACCCTGCTGGTCACGCCGCTGCTCGGCGCGGACGGCGAGGTGTACGGCGTGGCACAAGGGGCGCTGACCACCGACGCCATCGCCGCGCGCGGCGCCGCCTCCTCGGTCACCCGCGGCGTGCCCACCTCGGCGCGGATCGCCAACGGAGCCACGGTGGAACGCGAGGTGCCGTTCCAGCTCGACAAGCAGGCCGGGACGCGGATCGGCCTGCGCAACCCCGACCTGACCACGGCGCGGCGGATCGCCGAGGCGATCAACCATGCCATCGGCCCAATCGCCCGCGCGACGGATCCGCACACCGTCGCGCTCAACATGGAGGGGCGCGATCCGATCGAAACCTTGGAGCGGATCGGGGATTTGCGGGTGCAGCCGGACACCTCGGCAATCGTGATCGTCGAGGAAGCCAGCGGCACCATCGTCATGGGCGCGAATGTCCGGGTCTCCACCGTGGCCATCGCCCAGGGCAACCTCACCATCCGGGTCACCGAAACACCCGAGGTAAGCCAGCCGGGCGCGCTGTCGAACGGCACGACCACGGTGGTGCCCCGCACCCAGATCCAGATCGACGACCAGAAGGACCGCAAGCTCGGCATCCTGCAAGGCAGCGTGACCCTGCGCGATCTGGTCGCCAGCCTCAACGCGCTCGGGATCGGCCCGCGCGACATGATCAGCATCCTGCAATCCATCAAGGCCGCCGGCGCATTGCAGGCCGATCTGCAGGTGCGCTGATGGGATCTCTCTTGTCCGCCCGCATCCTGGCCGCCCCGGCAACCGGCACCCCGCTCCCGCCGGACGCCAAAGCGCTGAAGGCCGCCCGCGATTTCGAGGCAATGGCCCTCGGCCAATTGCTGCAGCCGATGTTCGAGACAGTGGACAGCGCCCATTCGATGTTCGGCGGCGGTTCGGCGGAAGAGACCTGGAAGCCGATGCTGGTCAATGAAATCGCCAAGAAGATCGCCGCCAACGGCGGGCTCGGCCTGGCCAGTCCGGTGATGGCGGAAATGCTGCGCCAACAGGAAGCCCATGCGATGAACCCCATGCAAAGGACGCCAAAGCCATGACCCCGGAACTGATCGACGCCGCCGGCCGGCTGGCCGACACCATCGCGAGGGAGAACGCGGCGCTGGACGCGCTGGACCTGGTGCGCGCGGCCGCCATGCTGGCCGAGAAGCAGGCGGCCATGGCGGCCTTCGGCGTCGCCGAGCGCCTGGCACAGCGGACCGGACCGTACATGATGGCCGGCCGGCAGCGCGAGGAGGTGCTGAGACAGGCCGAGCGTCTGCGCGCCCTGGCCGAGGAGAACAAACGGCTGCTGGAACGCGCGATGGCGGTCCAGGGCCGGGTGATCGGCACCCTGGTCAGCGGCGTCAAGCCGGCCACGCAGCGATATGGCGCGCAGGGCAGCCTGCAACGCGCCGCCATCGGGGCACTCGCCCTGTCCTCGCGGGCCTGACATCCCTCGCCCTACATCTCTCGCCATCCCGGCTCCGTTCCGGTTTGGTTGGTTTCCGCCGCGTGGCCGTGATACGTGCGCCGCATGTCCCTGGTCTCGCCGGAAATCTGGAAAACCCTGCTGCGGCGCGTGCCGGCGGGCACGCCGTGCTCGGCGCCGTACGATCCGCTGCTGGCACCGCCAACCGCGCCGGACGGCTGCTTCGTGCTCGGCCGCGTCGCCCAGTCGCTGGACGGGCGGATCGCCACGGCCTCGGGAGAGTCGCGCTGGATCAGCGGCGAGGCCGACCTGGAACACACCCACCGCCTGCGCGCGCTGTCGGACGCGGTGTTGGTCGGTGCCGGCACGGTGCGCGCCGACGATCCGCAGCTGACCACCCGCCAGGTCGAAGGCCCCTCGCCGGTGCGGGTGATCCTGGACCCCGCCCGCCGCCTCGACGCCCGGTACCGGGTATTCAACGAAGGCCCGCCCACCCTGCTGGCCTGCGCGGCGGGAACCCCGGGGCCGGAGCGCCTCGGCCAGGCGGAAATCCTGCCGATCGCCATGGACGGCGGCTGGATCGACCTCCCGGCCCTGCTGGTCACGCTGGCCCAGCGCGGCCTGCGCCGGATCTTCGTCGAAGGCGGCGGCGTTACCGTGTCGCGGTTCCTGGTGGCCGGCGCCGTCGACCGGCTGCACGTGACGATCGCCCCCCTGCTTCTGGGCGGCGGCATTCCGGCGTTCAGCTTCCCGCGGACCGACCTGCTGGCCGACGGCATGCGGTTCGACTGGGCGGTGCACCGGCTGGGCGAGGATGTGCTGGTGGACGTTCCGCTCGCCCGTCGCCGCCCGGGCCACCCTGCCCCGTGACCCGCGCCAGAGCCTTCTGGACCGTGGCTCCCGGCCAGGGAGAAATCCGCGAGGAAACACTGCCCCCTCCCGGGGCCGCCGAACTGCGTCTGCACGCCCTGGCCAGCGGCGTCAGCCGCGGCACCGAGGCGCTGGTCTTCGCCGGCGCCGTGCCCCCGAGCCAACATGAGATCATGCGCGCGCCGCTGATGGCCGGGACCTTCCCCGCCCCGGTCAAGTACGGCTACAGCCTGGTCGCCCGCGACACGTCCGGGCGGCGGGTCTTCGTGCTACATCCGCACCAGGACGTGCTCAACGCCCCCGCCGCCATGTGCATCCCGGTGCCGCCCGCCGTGCCCACCAGCCGCGCCGTGCTGGGTGCCAACATGGAAACGGCGTTGAACATCCTGTGGGATGCCGCCCCCCTGGCCGGCGAGCGCATCCTCGTGATCGGCGCCGGCGTGGTCGGGCTGCTGGCCGGCGCGCTGTGCGCCCGCGTGCCCGGCACGGTGGTGACCCTGGTGGACATCGATCCCTCCCGCGCCCGCCTCGCGGCCATTTTCGGCTGCCGCTTCGCCCTGCCCGAACAGTCCCCGGCCGAGCAGGACCTTATCATCCACGCCTCCGCCTCGGAGGCCGGCCTGCGCCTGGCGCTGTCGCGCGCCGGTTTCGAGGCCCGCATCATCGAGGCCAGCTGGTTCGGCGCCGTCGCCCCCAGCGTGCCGCTGGGCGAGGCCTTCCATTCCCGCCGCCTGCGCCTGATCGCCACCCAGGTCGGCGCCATCGCTCCCGCCATGCGCGGCCGGCGCACACACGCCGAACGGCTGGCGCTGGCGCTGGACCTGCTGGCCGATCCCGTCTTCGACACCCTGCTGGAGGGACCCACGCGGTTCGAGGACCTGCCGGCCGCCATGCCCGCGATCCTGTCGCCGGGCGGTTTGTGCCACGTCATCGCCTATGGCGAGCCGCTTACCGGCTGACCGCCCCCGCCAGCCCCGGTTCAGCCGCCACGTCCCCGCGCTCCTCCCGCGAGCCCCGTTCCCAGGCCGCCATCCAACCCAGGCTGTTCAGGCAGGCCTCGTCGAACAGCGAGAAGATCGACGGCAGCGGAACCGCGATCTCGGCATTCACCTCGCCGTCCTGCACGTGCAGGTCATCAGAGAATTTCCGCACGAGTTTCCGCATCGCCCGGTTCTCCATCATGCACACGACGGAAAGGCTATGGACCAATCGGTTGCGGGCCACCATCAGGATCCGGCGCAGCAATTCCGTGCCGATACCCTCATGCTGCCAGGCGCTCTCGACCGAAAAGCTCACCTCGGCATGATCCGACCCGATGGCCCGGTCGAAATACAGCTCCGACACGCCGCGCAGCTCCCCGTCGATGAAGCAGCCGATCAGGCAGGCATGCTGCCAGTCGATCTTGTCGCCATGGCTGTCCAGGAATGAGTCGCTGACGCAGGCGAAGAACCGCAGGGTCCGATCGGCCGGGGCCAACCGGTGGTAATGCGCCTTGAGCAACTCCAGGTCGCGGTGAAACAGCGTTCGATAAGCAGGCACGGGGAAACTCCAGTTCCGGTTAAGCAGACCTTCCTCCCCAAGAAGGCGGATCGCGTGTGGCGTGTTCAGGCCCTCGCGCTCTATGGCTTCCATAACGCGGGGATTACGGCAGGACGATGACCTAGGTCAAAAATGACGATTTTGTCTTAAATTACCGGCGGTTCGTCCTTCCATGGCCCAGCCCGGCCGAATCGCCGAACCACGCATCGCCGCCCGCCTTATGCTCCCGCGAAAAACCCGCTATCTCCTGGCGGCATCCGACCACCCACATGGGAAGCCGGCGCCTCCGGCGACAGGGCCCTTCGATGATCTTGCCGCAACCCTCCATCGCTCCCGGAGCCACCGGACCATGTTCAGCCTGACCGTCTGCGACCACATCATGATCGCCCACAGCTTCCGGGGCGAGGAATTCGGACCGGCGCAGAAGCTGCACGGCGCGACCTACGCGATCGAGGCCGAATTCCGCGCCCCCCGGCTGGACCACCTGAACCTGCTGATCGACATCGCCCTCGCCAAGACCGAGCTGCGCAAGATCCTGGACACGCTGGACTACAGCAACCTCGACGAGAAGCTCGCCCTCGTCGGCCAGAACACCACCACCGAATACATGGCCTGGCACATCCACACCCTGCTCGCCGAAGCCTGCCGCGACGGCCGCCTGGGCGAGGGCGGCCGCGCCGTCGCCTCCCTCAAGGTGCTGCTGCGCGAAAGCCCGGTCGCCTGGGCCGCCTACGAAGCCCCGATCGAGGCCTGAATAGCCCCCATGCACATCACCCCCATGCACATAACCCTGGTCGTCCCCGCCCCGTTCGACACCGTCTCCGGCGGCTACGAATACGACCGCCGCATGGTCGCCGGCCTGCGCGAAGCCGGCCACACGGTCGAAATCGTGGAACTCCCCGGCAGCTTCCCTCTCACCGACGCCCGCGCCGTCGCCGCCGCCCGCGCCGCCTGGGCCGGCCTGCCGCCCGACACCCACGTGGTGTTCGACGGCCTCGCCCTCCCCGCCTTCGCCTCCCTCGGCGAGGCCATCGCCGCCCGGGCCCGCACCGCCGGCCTGATCCATCACGCCACCTCGCTCGAAACCGGCCTGGCCGAAGCGGACCGCATCGACCTCGGCAACATCGAGCGGCACCTGTTCCAGCGCCTCGGCCGGGTCATCGCCAACAGCGAGACCACAGCCGACTCGCTCTCCGGCGAATTCGGCGTCCCGCGCGAGCGCATCGCCGTCGTCACCCCCGGCACCGACCCGGCGCCCCGGAGCCAAGGTTCGGGCAGCCAGGGCTCCGGCGGCGCCTGCCACATCCTCTCCGTCGGCACCCTGATCCCGCGCAAGGGCCACGACGTGCTGCTGCGCGCCCTCGCCCGGCTGTTCGACCTCGACTGGCGCCTGACCATCGCCGGCTCCCCCATCGTCGACCCCGTGCACGCCGACGGCCTCCTCGCTTTGGCCGAGGAACTGAAGATCGCCCAGCATGTCACCTTCGCCGGCGAGACCACCGGCCCAAGCCTGGAAGCCCTGTGGAACTCCGCCGACCTCTTCGCCCTCGCCACCCACTACGAAGGCTACGGCATGGTCGTCGCCGAGGCCCTCAAGCGCGGCCTGCCGGTGGCGGTCACCGCCGGCGGCGCCGCCGGCGCGCTGGTGCCGGTGGAAGGCGGCGTGGTCTGCCCGCCCGGCGATCCCGACGCGCTCTCCAAGGCGCTCCGTCGCCTGATCTTCTCGGCCGAGCTGCGCCGCGACATGGCCCAGGTCGCCTGGGAGGCCGGCGCCGCCCTGCCCTCCTGGGAAACCCAAAGCCGCCTGTTCGCCGAGGCGCTCGGGTGATAGTCCGCGTTCTATAACAAAGGGACCCCAACCATGCTGCTGGGCTGCATCGCCGATGATTTCACCGGGGCCACCGACCTCGCCGCCATGCTCGTCCGCGGCGGCATGCGCACCGTCCAGCTGATCGGCGTCCCCGGCGCCGCCGACCCGGTACCGGACGCCGACGCCGTGGTCGTCGCCCTGAAATCGCGCACCGCCCCCGTTCGCCAGGCCGTGTCCGAAAGCCTGGCCGCCATGGAATGGCTGCGCGCCAACGGATGCCGGCAGTTCTTCTTCAAATACTGCTCCACCTTCGACAGCACCGACGAAGGCAATATCGGCCCCGTCGCCGACGCCCTGCTCGCCGCGCTCGACGGCGGCTTCGCCCTGGCCTGCCCCGCCTTTCCCGCCAACGCCCGCTCCGTCTACCAGGGCCACCTGTTCGTCGGCTCCGTCCTGCTGAACGAAAGCGGCATGGAGAACCACCCCCTCACGCCCATGAAGGACGCCAACCTCGTCCGAATCCTCTCCCGCCAGACCGACGGCACCGTCGGCCTCGTGCCCTTCGCCACCGTCGACCAGGGTGCGGCGGCCATCCGCAAGGCGATGACCCAGCTGAAGGAGCAGGGCCGCCGCTACGCGATCGTCGACGCCGTCAGCGACGCGCACCTGATCTCCATCGGCGAGGCCGCCGCCGGCCACGCCCTGATCACCGGCGGCTCCGGCGTCGCGATGGGCCTGCCGGAAAACTTCCGCCAGGCCGGCCTGCTGACCACCCAGGGCGACCCCGGCGCCCTGCCCGACGCCCCCGGCCACGCCGCCGTGCTGGCCGGCTCCTGCTCGCGCGCCACCCTGTTCCAGATCGCCAACGCCCGCGCCCACATTCCCACCCTGGAGCTCGACGCCCTCGCCACCCCCGACGCCGATGTCCTGGCCGCCCAGGCGCTCGCCTGGATGGACGGCAGGCTCGGCGCCGCCCCGGTCCTCATCGCCGCCTCCTCCACCCCCGACAAGGTCGCCCTGCTGCAGGAACGCCTGGGCCGCGAGGCCGCCGGCGAGATGATCGAGCGCGCCATGGCCGCCATTGCCGAAGGCCTGGTGGCGAAAGGCGTCCGCCGCCTCGTCGTCGCCGGCGGCGAGACCTCCGGCGCCGTCGTCGCCCGCCTCGGCGTCAAATCGCTGCGCATCGGCCCGGAAATCGACCCCGGCGTGCCCTGGACCTACGCCGAGGGCACCGGCGCGCCCCTGCTCCTCGCCCTGAAATCCGGCAATTTCGGCGCCCCCGACTTCTTCCTCAAATCCTTCGATGTTTTGGGCCAGGTTCTGGACCAATGACCGAGATCGAAACCCGCCAGCTCCTGACCGAACTGGCCGCCAGCCTGTTCGCCCGCGGCTTCTCCGTCGGCAGCGCCGGCAACATCAGCGTCAAGGTCGAGGACGGCTACCTCATCACCCCCACCAACTCCTCCCTCGGCCGCCTGGACCCCGAGCGCATCTCCCGCCTGGACGCCCAGTTCCGCCACATCAGCGGCGACAAGCCCTCCAAGGAGGTCTTCATGCACCGGGCCTTCTACAACGCCCGCCCGGAAGCCGGCGCCGTCGTCCACCTCCATTCCACCCAGGCCACCGCGGTTTCCTGCCTGCCGGACGTGAACCCGGCCAACCCGATCCCGCCGCTCACCCCCTATTTCGTCATGCGCGTCGGCCGCACGATGCCGATCGTGCCCTACTATCGCCCCGGCGATGCCGCCATGGAGCCGGCCATCCACCAGGCCGCCCTCGGCGCGCGCGCCATCCTGCTCGCCAACCACGGCCCCGTCGTCTCCGGCAAAACCCTCACCGACGCCGTCTACGCCGCCGAGGAACTCGAAGAAGCCGCCAAGCTCTTCCTCCTGCTGCGCGCCGCCTCCCCCCGCCTGCTCACCCCGGCCCAGGTGGACGACCTCCTCACCACCTTCGGCTGACCCGACCCAACCCCGTAGGGCGGGTTTCAACCCGCCGACGCAACCCTCCACCCAACCCCCCATCCGCCTC
>JBBIQA010000108.1:0-15227 GCA_037442565.1 Rhodospirillales bacterium | reverse complement strand
CCACGGTGCCGCGGCCGGAGATCGAGAACACGTCCTCGATCGGCATCAGGAACGGACGGTCGATGGCGCGCTCGGGCTGCGGAATATAGGCATCCACCGCGGCCATCAGGGCCAGCACGGCGTCACGGCCGAGCTCCTTGTTGCTGTCTTCCAGCGCGCACAGGGCCGAGCCCTTGATGATCGGAATGTCGTCGCCGGGGAACTGGTAGGACGAAAGCAGCTCGCGCACTTCCATCTCCACGAGTTCCAGGAGTTCGGGATCGTCGACCATGTCGCATTTGTTCAGGAACACCACCAGCGCGGGCACGCCGACCTGGCGGGCGAGCAGAATGTGCTCGCGGGTCTGTGGCATCGGGCCGTCAGCTGCGGACACGACCAGGATCGCGCCGTCCATCTGCGCAGCGCCGGTGATCATGTTCTTCACATAGTCGGCGTGGCCGGGGCAGTCGACATGCGCGTAGTGGCGGTTCGCGGTCTCGTATTCCACATGCGCGGTCGAGATCGTGATGCCGCGGGCGCGCTCTTCCGGCGCCTTGTCGATCTGGTCGTAGGCGGTGAACGTCGCGCCGCCGGTCTCGGCCAGGATCTTGGTGATCGCGGCGGTCAGCGAGGTCTTGCCATGATCGACGTGGCCGATCGTGCCAATGTTGCAGTGCGGCTTGTTCCGCTCGAATTTAGCTTTACCCATCGTCGTCTTCTCCGTAGATCCCGGTTGGGAACAAATTCAGGTCTGGTGGATTGACAAGTCTTACCAGCGGTAGTGGCTGAAAGCCTTGTTGGCTTCGGCCATCCGGTGGGTGTCTTCGCGCTTCTTCACCGCCGTGCCGCGATTGTTCACCGCATCCAGCAGTTCGTTCGAAAGCCGGTCTTCCATCGTGTGCTCGCCCCGCTTGCGCGCGGCGTCGATGAGCCAGCGAATGGCCAGCGCCTGGCGACGCTCGGTGCGAACCTCGACCGGAACCTGGTAGGTGGCGCCACCGACGCGGCGCGAGCGCACCTCGACGGCCGGCTTCACGTTGTCCAGCGCCTCATGGAACATGCGGACCGGATCGGCCGCATTGCCACCGCGCTTCTTGAGCACGTCGAGGGCACCGTAGACAATGCCTTCGGCGGCGGATTTCTTGCCATCGTACATCAGCGCGTTCATGAAACGGGTGATGACGACATCGCCGAACTTCGCGTCCGGCAGGATTTCGCGCTTTACGGCGCGGCGACGACGAGACATGCGCCTGTTCCCTTATTTCGGCCGCTTCGCGCCATACAGCGAACGACGCTGACGGCGCTTCGGCAGGCCCTGGGTGTCGAGCACGCCGCGCAGGATGTGATAACGCACGCCGGGAAGATCCTTCACGCGCCCGCCGCGGATCAGCACAACGCTGTGCTCCTGCAGGTTGTGACCCTCACCGGGGATGTAGCTGACGACCTCGTAGCCGTTGGTCAGGCGGACCTTGGCCACCTTGCGAAGCGCCGAGTTCGGCTTCTTCGGGGTGGTCGTATACACACGGGTGCACACGCCGCGCTTCTGCGGGCAGCCCTGAAGCGCCGGAACCTTATTCCGGGTCTTCTGGGGCTCACGCCCCTGGGCGATCAACTGGTTGATGGTCGGCATAGACCCTCTTTCCGATCCTTGTTGGAGGAACCGCGAGCGGTCCGCCACATAAACAAATTCAACTCACCCCCAGTCGGTCCGCCTTCCCAGGTCCGTTGCCTTCCAGGGTCCGTGCTGCCACGGCAATACCCCGCGCGGCATGGGATAATCCCAACCTGCGGGGTCCGACCTGCTTGTGGCCTGAGCAACCGGAAAAACCGGTGGCGGCGCCACGAGCTTTGGTACCTGCAAAACGACGGCTGCCCGAGATAGTCGAGGGGGTTAGCCGAGGGCGCGGAACCTACGGCGGGGGGTGGGGCGAGTCAAGCGCGGTGATGCGGCCGATTCGATGTCTGCGGGTTGCAGCCGCCCTGCAATGCTTCCCGCGCATACCCTCCGCCCCCCGCCGCCCCAGGCAGACATAAAAAACGCCGGCGATGGGGGGACATCGCCGGCGCTTTCAGCCATTGGAATGAGCCGTGGGCGGCTATTCCGCCGCCTCCACCGATGGCGCGGCAGGGGCGTTGCCCAGTGTCAGCGTGTGGGCATCGCGGCCCGCCGCGATGGAGCGCAGCCGGTTCATCACCGACCCCGTCCCCGCTGGGATCAGACGGCCGACGATCACGTTCTCCTTAAGGCCCACGAGATCATCCGTCTTGCCGGCCGTGGCAGCCTCGGTAAGCACCCGGGTCGTCTCCTGGAAGGAGGCGGCCGAGATGAAGCTATGGGTCTGCAGGGACGCCTTGGTGATGCCCTGCAGCACCGGCATGGCCACCGCCGGCCGCTCGTCCTTCATCAGCTTGGCGTTCTCACGGTCGAACTCCATCCGGTCGACCTGTTCGCCGGCCAGATAGGTGGTGTCGCCCGGATCGAGGATCTCCACCTTCTGCAGCATCTGGCGGCAGATCACCTCGATGTGCTTGTCGTTGATCTTCACGCCCTGCAGCCGGTAGACGTCCTGGATCTCGTTGACCAGGTAGTCGGACAAGGCTTCGACGCCGAGCACCTTCAGGATGTCGTGCGGCACGCGCGGGCCATCGACCAACGGGTCGCCGCGCCTGACGAAATCACCCTCCTGGACCGATACGTGCTTGCCCTTCGGGATCAGATACTCGGTTTCCTCGCTCGTATCGTCGTTCTTCACGATGATGCGGCGCTTGGCCTTGTAATCCTTGCCGAACTCGACCCGCCCATCGATCTCGGCGATGACCGCATGGTCCTTGGGCCGGCGGGCCTCGAACAACTCGGCAACGCGGGGCAGACCGCCGGTGATGTCGCGCGTCTTGCTGCCTTCCCGCGGGATGCGGGCCAGCACGTCGCCAGCCGCGACCTGGGCGCCGTTCTCGACCGAGAGGATCGAGTCCGGGGACAGGAAGTAGCGCGCATCGGTGTTGTTCGGCAGGCGCAGAACTTCGCCCTTCTCGTCCTTCAGCTGCAGCCGCGGACGCAGATCGACGCCCTTGGATGCCTGCTTGTAGTCGACGACCACCTTGGAGGTCAGGCCGGTGACTTCGTCGACGCGCTCCACCAGCGTCACGCCTTCGAGCAGGTCGAGATATTCGACCTGGCCGGCGCGTTCGGTGATGATCGGCAGAGTGTATGGATCCCACTCGGCCAGTTTCTGCAGGCGTGCCACCGCCTGGCCTTCGTCGACCAGCAGGCGGGCACCGTAGGGGACCCGGAAGCGGGCGCGCTCGCGCTGCTTGTCGTCCACCAGGACGATTTCGCAGTTACGCGCCATGACCACGGGAGTGCCCTGGCTGTTCATGACGACGTTGCGGTTCCTGACGGTAACCGTGCCGTCGTGGCTGGCCTCGACGCTGGACACTTCGGCGCCGCGCTGGGCAGCGCCGCCGATGTGGAAGGTGCGCATGGTCAGCTGCGTGCCGGGCTCGCCGATCGACTGGGCGGCGATGACGCCCACCGCTTCGCCGATGTTCACCGTGGTGCCGCGGGCCAGATCGCGGCCGTAGCAATGGCCGCAGACGCCGACCTTGGACTCGCAGGTCAGCACCGAGCGGATCTTCATCTGCTCCACGCCGGCGGTTTCGATGATTTCGGCCTCAACCTCCTCGATCAGGGTGTTGTTGGGCACCAGAACCTGGTTGGTCACGGGATCGAGCACGTCCTCGGCCGTGGTGCGGCCCAGGATACGCTCGGACAGGCTGGCGACGACCTCGCCGCCATCCATCACCGCGCGCACGGTCAGGCCGCGCTCGGTGCCGCAATCCACTTCGACGATGATGCAGTCCTGCGCCACGTCGACCAGGCGGCGGGTCAGGTAGCCGGAGTTCGCGGTCTTCAGCGCCGTGTCCGCCAGGCCCTTGCGGGCGCCGTGGGTGGAGTTGAAGTACTCGAGAACCGACAGGCCTTCCTTGAAGTTGGCGATGATCGGCTGCTCGATGATCTCACCGGACGGCTTGGCCATCAGGCCGCGCATACCCGCGAGCTGGCGCATCTGTGCCGGCGACCCGCGCGCACCGGAGTGCGACATCATCCACACCGCGTTGGTGGGGGTGCCGATCTCCTGCTTGGAGATCTCCTTCATCATCGCGCTGGCGACTTCCTCGGTGCAACGCGACCAGGCGTCGACCACCTTGTTGTAGCGCTCGCCGGCGGTGATCAGGCCATCCTGGTACTGCTGCTCGAACTCTTTCACCTCGCCCTGGGTGCTGGAAATCATCGCCCCCTTGGTCTCGGGAATGATCAGGTCGTCCTTGCCGAACGAGATGCCGGCCTTCGCCGCGTTGGCGAAGCCGATGCCCATCAGGCGGTCAGCGAAGATCACGCATTCCTTCTGGCCACAGTGGCGGTACACCGCGTCGATCACGTCCGAGACGTTCTTCTTGGTCAGCTGCTTGTTAAGCAGAGAGAACGGCACGTTCGGGTGCTTGGGCAGGATCTGGGCGATCATCATGCGCCCGGCCGTGGTGGTCATCAGCGTGCGCAGCGGATTGCCATTGGCGTCCACCGTGTCGTAGCGCGCCTTGATCTTGTCATGCAGCGTGATCGACTTGGCGAACAGCGCGTGCTCGATCTCGCCCATCGTGCCGAAAGCCGGTGCGTCGCTGTCGGGCGTGGCGCGGAACTCGGGCGTCTCCAGCGACAGATAGTAGATGCCGAGCACGATGTCCTGGCTGGGCACGATGATCGGCTTGCCGTTGGCCGGGCTGAGGATGTTGTTGGTCGACATCATCAGCACGCGGGCTTCGAGCTGCGCCTCCAGTGACAGCGGCACGTGCACAGCCATCTGGTCACCGTCGAAATCGGCGTTGAAGGCGGTGCAGACCAGCGGGTGCAGCTGGATGGCCTTGCCCTCGATCAGCACCGGCTCGAACGCCTGAATGCCAAGGCGATGCAGCGTAGGCGCGCGGTTCAGCATAACCGGATGCTCGCGGATCACCTCTTCCAGGATGTCCCAGACTTCGGGACGCTCTTTTTCCACCATCCGCTTGGCGGCCTTGATGGTGGTGGCGTGGCCGTATTTCTCCAGCTTGGAGTAGATGAACGGCTTGAACAGCTCGAGCGCCATCTTCTTCGGCAGGCCGCACTGTTGCAGCTTCAGTTCCGGGCCGACCACGATGACCGAACGGCCGGAGTAGTCGACACGCTTGCCGAGCAGGTTCTGGCGGAAGCGGCCCTGCTTGCCTTTCAGCATATCGGACAGCGACTTCAGCGGGCGCTTGTTGGCACCGGTGATCGCGCGGCCGCGGCGGCCGTTGTCGAACAGGGCGTCGACCGATTCCTGCAGCATGCGCTTTTCGTTGCGCACGATGATGTCGGGGGCGCGCAGCTCGATCAGCCGCTTCAGCCGGTTGTTGCGGTTGATGACGCGGCGATAGAGGTCGTTCAGGTCCGACGTCGCGAAGCGGCCGCCGTCGAGCGGCACCAGCGGGCGCAGTTCGGGCGGGATCACCGGCACCACGTCCAGGATCATCCATTCCGGCTTGGCGCCGGACTCGCCGAACGCCTCGATCAGCTTCAGGCGCTTGACCAGCTTCTTGCGCTTGGCCTCGCTGGTGGTTTCCTTCAGCTCGGCGCGCAGGCGCACCTTGTCGCCGTCGATGTCGATGTCGTGCAGGATGCCCTTGATGGCTTCGGCGCCGATACCGGCGCGGAACGCGTCCTCGCCGAACTCGTCCTGCTTGGCCTGCATCTGGTCTTCGTTCAGCAGCTGATGCAGCTTCAGGTCGGTCAGACCCGGCTCCAGCACGACATAGCTTTCGAAATAGAGGATCTTCTCGAGTTCCTTCAGCGTCAGGTCGACCATCAGGCCGATCCGGCTGGGCAGGGACTTCAGGAACCAGATATGCGCGACCGGGGAGGCAAGCTCGATATGGCCCATCCGCTCGCGGCGAACCTTCGCCAGCGTGACCTCGACGCCGCATTTCTCGCAGATGATGCCGCGGAACTTCATGCGCTTGTACTTGCCGCACAGGCACTCGTAGTCCTTGATCGGGCCGAAGATGCGCGCACAGAACAGACCGTCCCGCTCCGGCTTGAAGGTGCGGTAGTTGATGGTCTCGGGTTTCTTGATCTCACCATAGGACCAGCTGCGGATCTGCTCCGGGCTGGCCATCTGGATCTTGATCTGGTCGAAGGTCATGGCCGTGCCGGCCGTGCCTAGAATCTTCATTAGTTCGTTCATGGTTTACCCCGGGTTGGCCGCGGAAAAGTAAAGAAAGGCGGGGGCTCTGCCCCTCGACCCCGCTAAGGGCTCGCCCTTAGAACCCGTCCATGGGTTCCAAGGGCCCAGCCTTTGGCGGGGGTCCAGGGGGCGGCGCCCCCTGGCCTTCCTAGGAAGCAATCGTATCCAGATCGACATTGAGGCCCAAGGATTTCAACTCCTTGACCAGCACGTTGAAGCTCTCGGGAATACCGGCTTCGAAGGTGTCCTGCTCGCGCACGATCGCCTCGTAGACCTTGGTGCGGCCGGACACGTCGTCGGACTTCACCGTCAGCATTTCCTGCAAGGTATAGGCGGCGCCGTAGGCTTCCAGCGCCCACACTTCCATCTCGCCGAAGCGCTGTCCGCCGAACTGCGCCTTGCCGCCCAGCGGCTGCTGGGTGACCAGGCTGTACGGACCGATCGAACGTGCATGGATCTTGTCGTCGACCAGATGATGCAGCTTCAGCATGTAGATGTAGCCCACCGTCACCTTGCGCTCGAACGGCTCGCCGGTGCGCCCGTCGGTCAGCACGACCTGGCCGGACGTATCGAGCCCGGCGCGGGTCAGCATACCCTCGATATCGGACATGCGGGCGCCGTCGAACACCGGCGTCGCGATCGGAACGCCCTTCTTCAGGTTTTCCGCCAGCTCGATCAGCTGCTCGTTGGAGAGATCGGCGATCTGCGAATGGTAGACCTCGTCGCCGTAGATCTCATGCAGACGGGCGGTCAGCACATCGCGCATACGGCCTGTCCGGCGGTATTCCTCGACCAGTTCGCCAACCTGCTTGCCGAGCGTGGCGCAGGCCCAGCCGAGATGGGTTTCGAGGATCTGCCCCACATTCATGCGCGACGGCACGCCCAGCGGGTTCAGCACGATGTCGACCGAGGTGCCGTCTTCCAGGAACGGCATGTCCTCCACCGGCACGACGCGCGAACAGACGCCCTTGTTGCCGTGACGGCCGGCCATCTTGTCGCCGGGCTGCAGCTTGCGCTTCACCGCGATGAAGACCTTGACCATCTTCATCACGCCGGGCGGCAGCTCGTCCCCGCGCTGCAGCTTCTCGACCTTGCTCTCGAAGCGCGCCTGCAGACGGCCGACAGCGGCGTCGTACTCGCGCTTCAGAACCTCGATCTCGGCCATGACGGCGTCGTCCTGCACGCCGATGTGGCGCCAGGCGCCCTTCGGGTGCTCGGCCAGGACCTCTTCCGTCAGGTCGGTGCCGGCCTTGATGCCCTTGAACCCGCCGGCGGCCTTGCGGCCCAGCAGCTTCTCGCCGAGGCGGTTCAGGAACGAACGCTCCTGGATGGCCTTCTCGTCGTCGCGGTCCTTGGCCAGGCGTTCGATTTCCGAACGCTCGATCGCCATGGCGCGCTCGTCCTTGTCGACGCCGCGGCGGCTGAACACGCGGACATCGACGATGGTGCCGGTGACGCCGGGCGGCAGCTTCAGCGAGGTGTCTCGGACGTCGGAAGCCTTCTCGCCAAAGATGGCCCGCAGCAGCTTTTCTTCCGGCGTCATCGGGCTTTCGCCCTTCGGCGTAACCTTGCCGACCAGGATGTCGCCCGGATTCACTTCCGCGCCGATATAGACGATGCCGGCTTCGTCGAGGTTCTTCAGCGCCTCCTCACCGACGTTCGGAATGTCGCGGGTGATTTCCTCCTGGCCGAGCTTGGTGTCGCGCGCCATCACCTCGAATTCCTCGATGTGGATGGAGGTGAACACGTCGTCGCGCGCGATGCGCTCGGAGATCAGGATGGAGTCCTCGAAGTTGTAGCCGTTCCACGGCATGAACGCGACGAGCACGTTGCGCCCGAGCGCCAGTTCCCCGAGCTCGGTGGACGGGCCGTCGGCGATGATGTCGCCCTCATCCACCCGGTCACCGACACGCACCAGCGGGCGCTGGTTGATGCAGGTGGACTGGTTGGAACGCATGAACTTGCGCAGGCGGTAGATATCGACGCCCATGGTCGTGCCGTCCTCGGCGGTGGCGCGCACCACGATGCGGGCGCCGTCGATCTGGTCGACGATGCCGGGGCGGCGGGCGACGATGGTGGCGCCGGAGTCACGGGCGACCGCGGCCTCCATGCCGGTGCCGACCAGCGGCGCGTCGGCGCGGATCAGCGGCACCGCCTGGCGCTGCATGTTCGAGCCCATCAGCGCGCGGTTGGCGTCATCGTTCTCCAGGAACGGGATCAGCGCCGCGGCGACGGAAACCAGCTGCTTCGGCGACACGTCGATGGCGGTGACGTCTTCCGGCTTCACCAGGCGGAAATCGCCCTGCTTGCGCACGGAGACGAGTTCCTCGGTGAAGCGCCCTTCGGCATCCATCGGCGCGTCGGCCTGGGCGACGACCAGCTTCTCTTCCTGCATGGCGGACAGATAATGCGCGCCAGGCTGTACCACGCCGTCCTTGACCAGCATGTACGGCGTCTCGATGAAGCCGTACTTGTTGACCTTGGCGTAGGTGGCGAGCGAGTTGATCAGGCCGATGTTCGGGCCTTCCGGCGTCTCGATCGGGCAGATGCGGCCGTAATGCGTCGGATGCACGTCACGCACCTCGAACCCGGCGCGCTCGCGGGTCAGACCGCCCGGGCCAAGCGCCGACAGGCGGCGCTTATGCGTCACTTCCGACAGCGGATTGGTCTGGTCCATGAACTGGCTGAGCTGGCTGGAGCCGAAGAACTCGCGCACCGCGGCAGCCGCCGGCTTGGCGTTGATCAGGTCGTGCGGCATGACGGTGTCGATATCGACCGAGCCCATGCGCTCGCGGATGGCGCGCTCCATACGGAGCAGGCCGACGCGATACTGGTTCTCCATCAATTCGCCGACCGAGCGCACGCGGCGGTTGCCGAGATTGTCGATGTCGTCGATCTGGCCGCGACCGTCCTTCAGCTCGCAGAGGATCTTCACGGTCTTCAGCACGTCTTCCTTGCGCAGGACCCGCATGGTGTCCGGCGCATCCATGCCCAGGCGCATGTTCATCTTCACCCGGCCGACGGCGGACAGGTCGTAGCGGTCGCCGTCGAAGAACAGGCCGCGGAACAGGGTTTCGGCGGTTTCCGGGGTCGGCGGCTCGCCGGGACGCATGACGCGGTAGATGTCCACCAGCGCGTCGTCGCGGTTGTTGTTCTTGTCCACCGCAAGGGTATTGCGGATCCACGGGCCGTTCTGCTGGTCGACCGCGAGGGTGCGCAGTTCGGTGACGCCCAGCTCCTCCAGGGCGTTCAGGCGAGACTCGACGAGCTCCTCGCCGGCTTCGGCATGGATCTCACCGGTTTCCGGGTTCACCATGTCCTCGGCCATGAAGCGGCCGAGCAGGTCGTTGCGCCCGACCAGCACTTCCTTGACCGTCTCGGCGATCTTGCGGACGGTGCGCGCGGTCAGCTTGGTCTCGCTGTCGGCGACAACCTCACCGGTGGCGGCGTCGATCAACGGCTCCAGCAGCTTGATGCCACGGAATGCCTCGGCGTCGAACGGACGCGCCCAGCCCTTGGCCGTGCGGGTGAAGACCACCTGGCCATAGAAGGTGTTGAGGATTTCCTCGGCGTCCATGCCGCGGATCTCGCCGAGTTCGATCGGCTCGCCCTTGGCGGCGCGGGCGGCGCGCAGTTCGTCCGTGGCGGCGCTGTCGAGCGCGTAGAGCAGCGTGGTGACCGGCAGCTTCCGCTTCCGGTCGATGCGGACATAGACCATGTCCTTGCTGTCGAACTCGAAATCGAGCCAGGAGCCGCGGTACGGGATGACGCGGGCGGCGAACAGGTACTTGCCGCTGCTGTGGGTCTTGCCCTTGTCGTGGTCGAAGAACACGCCCGGGCTGCGGTGCATCTGGGAGACGATGACGCGCTCGGTGCCGTTGATGATGAAGGTGCCGTTATCCGTCATCAGGGGCATGTCGCCCATGTAGACGGGCTGCTCCTTGATGTCGCGGATCGAGCGGGCGCCGGTATCTTCGTCGACGTCCCAGACGATCAGGCGCAGGATCACCTTCAGCGGCGCGGCGAAGGTCATGCCGCGCTGGATGCATTCCTCGACGTCGTATTTCGGCTCCTCCAGCTCGTAATAGACGAACTCGAGCCGGCCGCGGCCGGCGAAATCGTCGATCGGGAAGACGGATTTGAACACTTCCTGCAGGCCGGTATTGGTGCGGCTGTCATGCGGGGTGGCCATCTGCAGGAACGCTTCGTAGCTGGAGCGCTGCACGTCGATCAGGTTGGGCATCCGGGCGATCTCGGGGATCCGTCCGAAGCTCTTGCGAATGCGCTTGCGCCCAGTAAACGACCCGGTAATCGCGTTCATTGACTGTCCTAACCTCGTGAAGTTCGACGGAGCCGGCAGCCGGCCCTCGTCACATACTGATCGTCACATCGTGATCGTCGTAGGCTGTCCGGCTCGAAATTCCCCCGCCGCGAGGGTCGTCGGCCCGCCGAAACGGGTACGCGGACGGGAATCATGCGATTCCCGCCCGGTCTAGCCCAGAACCGGCACCCCTTGCGGGAAGCCGGAAATAGAGGAACTGGCCGTCTTACTTGATCTCGACGGCAGCGCCCTGGTCCTCAAGCATCTTCTTCAGCTTGGCGGCCTCTTCCTTGTTCACGCCTTCCTTCACCGGCTTCGGCGCGGCCTCGACCAGATCCTTGGCTTCCTTCAGGCCAAGACCCGTGATCGTGCGCACTTCCTTGATGACGTTGATCTTCTTCTCGCCAGCGGAGGCGAGAATGACCGTGAACTCGGTCTGTTCCTCGACCGGAGCAGCGGCAGCAGCCGGAGCGGCGGCGGCAGCGGCAACCGGCGCGGCAGCGGACACGCCCCAACGCTCTTCGAGCAGCTTGGACAGCTCGGCGGCCTCAAGCACGGTCAGCGCGGAAAGTTCTTCGACCAGTTTCGGTAAATCAGCCATGTCGTGTATCCTTTAACTTAGACTTTGGTTGGTTCCGTGCAAGGCGGTGCTCCGTCCTGCAATACTCAATGGCAGTACTCATGCCTGCGTCCCCGATCTCGCGAGCTTTCGCGAAATCAGGCCGCCTCGGCCATCTCGTCCTTCTTGGCGTAGGCCCCGAAGACCCGCGCGAGCTGTCCGGCCGGCGCCTGGAGCACACCGGCGATGCGGGTGGCGGGAGTTTGAATCATCCCCACCAATCCGGCACGCAGCGCATCCAGCGACGGCAACTCGGCCAGCGCCTTGATCCCGGACACGTCGAGTGTCTGGGCGCCAAGGGCACCGCCGATGATGACGAACTTCTCGTTGGTCTTGGCGAACTCGACTGCCGTCTTCGCCGCTGCCACCGGGTCGGTCGACCACGCGAGCGCGGTCGGTCCCTTCAGCATTGGCGAAAGGCCGCCGAATCGGGTCCCTTCAAGGGCGAGGTTGGCCAGACGGTTCTTAGCGACCTTGAAGGTCACCCCGGCCGCACGCATCTTCACCCGCAGAGCCGTCACTTCGGCCACGGTCAGACCCTGATTCTGGGTGACCACGACCATCGACGTCTCGGCGAACACGGATGCGAGCTCGGCGACGAACTCCTGCTTTTCCGTACGGTCCAAATCCCGTCTCCATTCTGGCCAGGCGCGTTTGGACCGCGCCGGGCCGGGTTGCCCATGGGCCGCGGCGGGATGTCCCGCAACGGCCCGGTTCGCCTGTCCTGAGGACCGGGGCACAAGCGCGCCCGAGCCTCGTCAGCCGGAACCGCCAAAGTCTTCGGGAACAGCGAACTGCCCCGGAAAAACTGTGGCTTCCCCGTCTCCCACGCGCGGATCCAAGCGATCCCTTAACCCAAGGCGCTTACCCCTGGGACGTGCGGTCTTGGACAGGTTCGGAGGTGCCTCGGCACCTCCTGCCCACCGGCGCGGTTACCCGCGACCGGCGTATCTCGTTGGCTCGTATTCGCTGCGCTCAGGCAGCGACAGACGCCACATCCACGCGTACGCCAGGGCCCATCGAGGAGCTGACGGCGACCTTCTGCAGGTAGGTACCCTTGGCGCCGGACGGCTTGGCGCGCTGGACGGCATCGACCAGGGCCTTGATGTTCTCCACCAGCTTCTGCTCGTCGAAGCTCGCCTTGCCGACGCCGGCGTGGATGATGCCGGCCTTCTCCGCCCGGAACTCGACCTGGCCGGCCTTGGCGGCGGTGACCGCGCCCTTGACGTCCATGGTGACGGTGCCGATGCGCGGGTTCGGCATCAGGCCGCGCGGGCCGAGGATCTTACCCAGGCGGCCGACCAGGGCCATCATGTCCGGGGTGGCGATGCAGCGGTCGAACTGGATGTCGCCGGCCTGAACCTTCTCGGCCAGGTCCTCGGCGCCGACCACGTCGGCGCCGGCATCCAGCGCTTCCTGGGCCTTCGGGCCGCGGGCGAAGACGCCCACGCGGAGCACCTTGCCGGTGCCGTTCGGCAGGCCGACGAGGCCACGGACCATCTGGTCGGCGTGGCGCGGATCGATGCCGAGGTTCAGCGACACCTCGACGGTCTCGTCGAACTTCGCTTTCGCGTTGGACTTCACCAGCTTGATAGCCTCATCGAGCGCATAGGCCTTGGTCTTGTCGACAGTGGCCTGAGCGGCCGCCAGACGCTTGTTCTTTGCCATGACTTAGCCCTCCACCACGCTGAGACCCATCGATCGGGCAGAGCCGACCAGCATCCGGACCGCGCCGTCGATGTCGTTGGCGTTCATGTCCTTCATCTTCGTCTCGGCGATCTCGCGCAGCTGGGCCATGGTGACCTTGCCGCTGGCCGCGCCCTTGCCGGGGGTGGTCGTGCCCTTGGTGATGCCGGCCGCCTTCTTCAGGAAATAGGTGTTCGGCGGCGTCTTCATGATGAAGCTGAAGGTGCGGTCACCGAAGGCGGTGATGACCACGGGGATCGGCATCCCCGGCTCCATCTGCTGCGTTACCGCGTTGAATTCCTTGACGAACTGCATGATGTTCAGGCCACGCTGGCCGAGCGCGGGCCCCACCGGCGGAGACGGGTTGGCCTTGCCGGCCGGTATCTGCAGCTTGATGTAGCCGACGATTTTCTTCGCCATAATCCCTGGTCCTTTCAGGTTCTCCCGGCAAGAGGCCAGGAAACATGCCAAGGGACCGCGGTGCATGCGATACCCAGCCGCCATAGATTATGGCGACCTGAAATCTCCCGCGTTCCGATAGAGGCGGGGGGTGTATAGGATGGGCGGATCAGAGTCCAGCGCTTTGTGTGTGCAAACCGCTAACAGGAGGCCCTGCCCTGCCTATATCGCATAGCCTCGGCGGGACGCGCTATGTATTTCCCGACCTGCGCAGTTTGCTGGCGCGCGCCAGCCCCGCCCGCTCGGGCGACCAGTTGGCGGGCATCGCCGCCGGGTCCGCGGCCGAGCGTGCCGCGGCGCAATATGCGCTGGCGGATCTGCCGCTGTCGGCGATCCTGAACCAGCCGGTCATTCCCTATGAGGACGACGAGGTCACCAGACTGATCCTGGACCGGCACGATCCGGTCAGTTTCGCGCCGGTGGCCGCGATGACCGTCGGGGCGTTCCGCGAATTCCTCCTTGCCGCGGAGCCCACGGCACTGGTGGCGTTGCGGCCGGGCCTGACGCCGGAGATGGTGGCCGCGGTCAGCAAGATCATGCGACTGCAGGATCTGGTCTCGGTCGCGGCGAAGTGCCGGGTGACCACGCGGTTCCGCAACACGATCGGCCTGCCTGGGCGGCTGTCGGTGCGGTTGCAGCCGAACCATCCGGTGGACGATCCGCGCGGCGTGGCCGCGTCCACCCTGGACGGGTTGCTGCTCGGCGCCGGGGATGCGGTGATCGGGGTAAATCCGGCGACCGATTCGGTGGAAAACACGATCCTGCTGCTGGAGATGCTGGACCAGGTTCGCTCGCGCTTCGAGATACCGACGCAGACCTGCGTGTTGGCGCATGTGACCACCACATTGCGCTGCATCGAGCGTGGGGCGCCGGTGGATCTGGTGTTTCAGTCGATCGGCGGAACCGAGGCGGTGAACCGGAGTTTCGGCGTGTCGCTGGCGCTGCTGGCGGAAGCGCGGGAGGCAGCGTTGTCGCTGCGGCGGGGAACGCTTGGCCAGGACGTGATGTATTTCGAGACCGGCCAGGGCAGCGCCCTGTCAGCCGACGCGCATCGCGGGGTAGACCAGCAGACGATCGAGGCGCGGGCCTATGCGGTGGCGCGGGCATTTTCGCCCTTGCTGGTGAATTCGGTGGTCGGGTTCATCGGCCCGGAATACCTCTACGACGGCAAACAGATCACCCGGGCCGGGCTGGAGGACCATTTCTGCGGCAAGCTGCTCGGCCTGCCGATGGGGGTGGACGTTTGCTACACCAACCACGCCGAGGCCGACCAGGATGACATGGACGGGCTGCTGACGCTGCTGGGGGTGGCTGGCGTGACCTATGTGATGGGCGTGCCGGGGGCGGATGACGTGATGCTTTCCTACCAGAGCACCTCCTTTCACGATGCGCTGTATGTCCGCGCGGCCCTTGGCCTGAAACCCGCGCCGGAATTTTGCGAATGGCTGGAGCGGATGGGGATCGGCGATCCGGCCGCGGGCGGGCGCATTCCTGCGGGGCTGTCGCCCACGCTGATCGGGCTCGTCTGATGGAAGCGCCTCCCGTGCTTTGGCAGGATCTGCGGCGGCATACGATGGCCCGGGTGGCACTCGGCCGGGCCGGAAACGGGATGCCGACGGCGGCGCATCTGGCGTTTCAGGCGGCGCACGCGGCGGCTCGGGATGCGGTGCATGCGAAGCTGGATACAGTGGCGCTGCAGGACGAGCTGTCGGCGGCAGGGTTCGACAGCCGGACCGTCCACAGCGCGGCGGAGGATCGGCGGACCTATCTGCTGCGGCCCGATCTGGGCCGAAAGCTGGCATCCGGACAGGCCGAGGCTCTGGCGCCAGTACCGGGATGCCTGGCCATTGTGATCTGCGATGGGCTTTCCGCCATTGCCGTGCAGCGCCATGCCGGTGGTCTTCTA
>JBBIQA010000107.1:0-15262 GCA_037442565.1 Rhodospirillales bacterium | reverse complement strand
CGCGGACCAACGAAGGATTTACCAATTTCCTGTACCGGCTGTGCACCGAAGCCAAGGACGGAGGCGCGCATGCAGCGGAATGGGCAATCCACGGACCAGCCGGCCGGGGGCGGCGTTCAGGCATCCGCCTCCGCCCATACGGTGCGCGCCAGCGTGCAATTGTCGGGCCTCGAGGGCGCCGAGGCGGCGCTGGCGCGGGCCTGGCCGGCGGTCGAGGCGGACCTGGAGCCGATCCTGGACCGGTTCTACCAGCGTGTGTCCGCCGAGCCCGCCACCGCCGCGCACTTCACCGACCCGGCCCGCATGGCATCGGCCCGGCGCGCGCAGGCGGAGCATTGGCGGCAATTGTTCCGCGGCGATTTCGGCGCCGACTATCAGGCCACGGCGCTGCGCATCGGCACCGTGCACAGCCGCATCAACCTGGATCAGGCCCCCTATATCTCCGGCTGCGCCTTCGTGCTGGGGGAAATGCTGCGCAGCATCGTCCGCCATCAGGCCGGCCCGCTGCTGCCGAAGGCGCGGCGGGAACGGCTGGGCGAGAGCCTGGCTGCCGCGGCGCGCGCCGCCCTGGTCGATGTCGTCGCCGTCAGCGAGGCCTACCGCGAAGTCGTGGGTCAGGAGCGGTCGGCGATGCTGCAGTCGATGCTGGGCAGGATCGACGCCGAGGTGGCGGACAACAGCCGCGCCGTCGCCACCCTGACCCGCGACATGATGGACAGCGTCCGCGTCGTGGAGGAAAGCAACGCGGCCGTCAGCCGCGACACCGGCGCCTCCGGAGAGGCGGCGACCGGCGCGAAGGCCTCGGCGCAGACGGTGGCGGCGGCGGCCGAGGAGCTGCACGCCTCGATCGCGGAAATCGGCCGCCAGGCGCGCCTGGCGGCGGAGGCGACGGTGGAGGCGGTGGCGCGGATGGACGGCGCCACCGCCGTGGTCGGGCGGCTCGGCGGGGCGGCGAACGAGATCGGCCAGGTGACCGAGCTGATCGGCAGCATCGCCGCGCAGACCAACCTGCTGGCGCTGAACGCGACCATCGAGGCGGCGCGGGCGGGCGAGGCCGGGCGCGGCTTCGCCGTGGTGGCGAACGAGGTGAAAGCGCTGGCCGGCCAGTCCGGCAAATCGACCGCGCAGATCAATGAGCGGGTGGCGACGATCCAGGAGATCGCGGCGGAAACCTCGCAGGCGATCCATGGCGTGGGCACCGCCATCGGGGCGGTGGAAACCGCCGCCGCCGCCATCGCCGCGGCCATCGAGCAGCAGGCCAGCGCCACCCAGGAAATCGTCAGCAGCATCGCCGTTTCCGCCGGGCATGCCGAAAGCGTGGACCGGTTCATGGGCAGCGTGGCAGAGAGCGTGCGCGCGGCGCAGTCGGCGGCGGAACTGGTGCGCGAAGCGGCGCGCCGGGTGGAGGATTCGATGGCGGGCATGGGCCGGCGGCTGACCCAGGCGGTGCGCACCGCCTCGCCGCTCAGCAACCGCCGGGCCCTGCCGCGCCGGGCGGTGCTGCTGGACGCCGAGCTGCGCGCCGGGGGCAAGGCGGAGCGGGCGCAGCTGTTCGACCTTTCGGTGGGCGGGGCGATGGCGGAATGCGCCGCGCCGCTGGCGATGAACGCCGTGGTGGGCCTGTCGGTCCCCTCGGCCGGCCTGAGCCTGAACGCGACCGTGGTCGGCTCGGCCAACGGCCTGCATCATCTGCGCTTCGAGGGCGCGCCGATCGAGCCCGAGCGGGTGGAGGCGCTGGCGCGCTCCAGCCTGCCCCGGCTGGTGGAGATCACACAGAACGACCACCGGGCCTTCGTGCGCCGGGTGAACGATGCCTGCTGCGGCAGGACGCAACTGGCGGCGGCGGCGCTGGCCAATCACCATGAATGCCGGCTGGGGCGCTGGTGCGACAGCATCGACGACGAGGGATTGATGAAGCTGCCCGCCTTCGCGGCGCTGCAGGAGCCGCACCGGCGGGTGCACGATGCCGGCCGGGCCGCGCTGGCGGCAACCGAGGCGGGCGCGCAGGAGGAGGCGCGGCGCAACCTGGGCAAGCTGGCGCAGGCATCCGAGGAGGTGCTGGCGGCGCTGAGCGAACTGGGGCGGCAGGCCGAGCGCGGCGGCCTGAGCGCGGCGGCGGCGAAGGCCGCCTGATCCCGCCCGGGTCCGCCGGGGAGCGTGGCGGGGAGCGTGGCGGGGGGGGCGCCGGGTCCGTCTGTAAATTTCACGTTTACCGTTATCATAAAAAACGGTAGATTGCGGCATGCACCCACCTCCTCCCCCCTGCGCCGACCCCGTGCCGCCGCTGCCGCGCGCGGCCTATCTGGAAATCCTGCTGAACCTGCGCGACGCCCTGCCGCCACCGCGGCGGCGGCCAAAGGCAGGTGGCGGCGGGGACGATGACCGGGCGCGGTTGCGCCAGGAACGCGCGGCGGTGGGGACGGTGGCGGCGCTGCTGCCGGTGACGGCGGCCGAGGCGCGACTGGCGGCGCAGTTCGTCATCGCCGATGCCTGCGCGGTCGATTGCCTGCGCCTGGCGAACGAGCGCGAGCGGGAGATGGAGGTGGCGCGCAAATGCCGCGCGCAGGCGGCGAGCCTGCTGCGGGAGGCGAAATCCTCGCTGCGGATGCTGCGCAGCCTGCAGGCCGACCGCGCCAGGCGCGAGGCCGACCCAGCGGCGGCCGGCCGCGCCGCCTGGGTGGAACACGCGGCGCTGGGCATGCTGACGGACGACGCGCCGGAGCCGGGCGCCTCAAAATCTGCGACGGAATCCCACATCGTGATCTCTGAGACGGATGCGGGATCGGCGGCGGACCCGGCGCCGGAGCGAGTGCTTCAGACCCACGGCGATGCCGCCTTCGGTCATCGCGCGCTAGGCCGGGGGCTTGCGGCCGAGGCTGGCCAGGACCTCGGCGGTATGTTCGCCGAGCCGGGGCGCGGGGCGGCGGACGGCGCCGGGGGTTTGCGAGAGCTTCACGGGCACGCCCATGGTGCGGAAGCGGCCGGTGACGGGGTGCTCGGTCTCCACCACCATGTCGCGGGCGAGGATTTGCGGATCGGTGAACACCTCGTCGTAATGCAGCACCGGGCCGGCGGGGATCCCGGCGGCTTCCAGGCCGGCGAGCCAGTGGGCGGAGGATTTCGCGGCCAGCCTGGCCTGGATCCGTTCCACGAGGGCCGCGTTGTTGGCGACGCGGTCGGCGTTCGTGGCGAAGCGGGGGTCGGCGACGAGTTCCGGCAGGCCGATCAGGTCGCACAGGGACATAAAGAATTTCTGCTGGGAGGCGCCGAGGGTGATGTAGCCGTCCGAGGTGGCGAAGACGCGATAGGGTGCGCTTCCGCGATGCTGCTGGCCGATGCGGGCGGGGCGGGTGCCGATGGCGAAGTAATGCGCCGATTCATAGACGGCGAGCGAGGTGGCGGCTTCCAGCAGGGAGGTTTCGACGAACTGGCCCTCACCGGTGCGGTGGCGGGCCTCCACCGCGGCGAGCAGGCCGAAGGCGAGGAACATGCCGGCGGTGACATCCGATATGGCGATGGGCAGGCGGTGTGGCGGGCCATCCTCGGGGCCGTTGGTACTCATCAGCCCGGACATGCCCTGGGTGATCAGGTCGAAGCCGCCGCGCGAGGCGTAGGGACCGGTCTGGCCGAAGCCGGAAATGGCGCCGTAGATCAGGCGGGGGTTGCGCGCGTGCAGCACGTCCCAGCCGAGGCCGAGGCGGGCCATGACGCCGGGGCGGTAGTTCTCGATCAGGATGTCGGCGCGGTCGACCAGTTCCAGTAGGGCAGCCTTGTCTTCCGGGTTCTTGAAGTCCAGCGCGACGGAGCGCTTGTTGCGATTCCAGGTCATGAACGGCGCGCTTTCGCCGTTGATGAAGGGGGGCATGTTGCGGGCGGAGTCGCCGCCGCCGGGGGGCTCGATCTTGATGACGTCGGCGCCGTGGTCGGCCAGCATCATGGCGGCGTAAGGGCCGGAGAGGTGGCTGGTGAGGTCCAGCACGAGCAGGCCGGCCAGCGCACCGCCCGGCGGGTTTTCACGCGAATTTTTGTCCATGCCGGTCGCCCCTGCCCTGCCCTGTGTTTTCAGCAGCCTAGAGCCTCCGGACGCGGCGTGGAAGCCGCCCGTGCGCAGGCGGGCGGGCGGGCGGAGGCGGAATGATCGGCGTTCTTGGTTTTCCGTTAAGGATTACCATGCTAGGCATCAGGCATGCGTTTTTGTGTTGCTGTTCCGGTTATCGCCCTGCTCGCCCTCACCGCCCCCGCCTTCGCCGCACGAAAATCGCAAGAAATCGACTCTTCTCACAAAACAACGCACCTCTCGGTTGCCGCGCGGCATCGCGCGCAGCGGTCGGCGATGGCCTGGCGGCATCGCGGCGGGACCGAGGATGCGGCCCGCCCGGTGCCGGCGGTGGGCTTCGGCTTCTGCGGCAACATGGAGATGCCGCCGATACAACTGAGCTACATCTCGCGCGGGTTCAGCAGCTATCACAGCGGCATCGATCTGATGGCGCCGATGGGCTCGCCGATCCGCGCGGCGGCCGGCGGGACCGTGGTGTATGCCGGCTGGTACTATGCCTACGGCAATATCGTGGACATTCAGCACGCGGATGGTGTGGTCACCCGCTATGCGCACATGTCCGCGTTCGCTCCCGGCATCCATGCCGGCACGCCGATCGCGGCCGGCGGGATCATCGGCGCGGTGGGCGCGACGGGGCGGGCGCACGGAACGCACGTGCATTTCGAGGTGCGGATCAACGGCCGGGCGGTGGACCCCCGGCCCTATCTGGGGCTGGCGAGTTGCGGCACCGCGCCGCGGCCGGAACCGGTGGAGGAAGCGCATGCTCCGGAACCGGCGGCCGAGCCCAAATAGGGGCCAGCAATCGCGTGCGGCCGTCCGGCTGAGGCGGGTGGCGGCTAGGCCGGGCGGTGGCGGCGGAGCGACAGGCCGAACTGCAGCCAGGTGACGCCCTGCACGACCAGTTCGAAGCCGACCAGCATGCCCAGCACCCAGAGGCCCGACCAGGGCAGCGACGCGTAGACCATCGCGCCGAGGCCGATACTGATCAGACCGCCGAGAGCCATCAGCCACCAGTATTGCAGCTCGCGGTGGCGGATGGCGATGACCATGCGAAGCGCGCCGCCGACGATGAAGGCGGCGGCGACGAACAGGGTGAGGATCACGGCGCCCTGCACCGGCTCCGCCATGATCAGGAAGCCGCCGGCGATGGTGATCAGGCCGCAGACGAGGTTGAGCAGGAACGCGCCCCAGCCCTTGGTCATGAACGCGTGGATGACCTGGAAGACGCCGCCGACGAGGAAGGACGCACCGATGAAGGTCGCGGTGACCAGGGACGCGAAGGCGAGGTCGCCAAGGGCGAACAGGCCGGCGGCGATCAGGCCGATGCCGAGCGCGACGAACCAGCCCCATTTGCGAGCGACGGGCGCAAAGCCAAGGCCGTGACGACCGCCTGCGGTTAAATCGGACATCGGATCATTCCTTTTCTGCTGCGTCAGCCTTGAATAGCAAGGGGCTGGCCGTCAAGCAGCCCGTTGCGGGCGGGCCATTTCCTGGCGGAATGTCTCGGTGATGTGGGCGGCCAGGATGTCCGTCAGCGGCTGGTGCGGGGACCGGCCCTTGACCAGCAGGATACCGAATTCGGGCAGTTCCGGCAGGTTTTCGTCGGGACGGACGATGCGCAGGCCTTCCGGGACCCAGGAGATGGTGGATACGGTCACCGCCAGGCCTGCCAGCACCGGGGCGTGGGTGCCGACCTGGGTGCCGGAGGTGTAGGCCACGCGCGAGCGGCGGCCGGCGCGTTCGAGGGCGCTGACCGCGGCGGCGTGCCAGGAGCAGCCCTTGTGGGCGAGGGCCAGCGGCAGCGGGTCCTGCCGGTGCGGGGCGTGGCGCTCGGAGGTGATCCACAGCAGCTTGCCGCGCCAGAGCTCGGTGACCGGCCAGCGCGGCGGCTCGCTGCCCTCGGAGATCAGGGTGAGATCCAGGTCGCCGTTCTGCAGCCTTTCCCGCAGATCCTCGGAAGGCGCGCAGAGCACATCGACATCCACGCCGGGATGGCTGTCGGCGAAGCGCTTGAGGATGGTGGGCAGATAGCGCAGGGCGTAATCGTCGGGGGTGCCGAGGCGCAGCGTGCCGTGCATGGCGGGGGCGCGGAAGGCGGACCAGATCTGGTCGTTCATCGCCAGCAGCTCGCGCGACTTGTCGAGCAGGAAGTTGCCGTGCGGGGTGAGCTGGACGCTGCCGCCCTTGCCGCGCAGCAGCAGCCGCTGGCCGAGCAGCGTTTCCAGCCGCTGCATCTGCATGGAAACCGCCGATTGGGTGCGCCCGACGCGCTCGGCGGCGCGGGTGAAGCTGCGCTCCTCGGCAACGAAGGCGAAGCTGCGCAGCAGGTCGGGATCGAGGGTGGCGAGGTTGGACATGCGCATCAGTATTATTGATGCCTGCTATCAATGCAATTCGTTTTTCTTATGCAGGGGGAAGGCCTATGTGAACCGCGTAGACTGCAGCACAGAGGAGCCAGTCATGTCCGCGATGCAAATGCTTCAGCCCGCTCTTACCGCCCCCAGCGAGATCGCCGCGCGCGTTTTCCCGCTGCTGCGCCGGGCCGGGCAGGAGGTTGGCATCGCCTGGCGCGTGCTGAGCACCAAGCGGGAATTGCTGGAAATGGATGACCGCATGCTGCGCGACATCGGCATTTCCCGCAGTCAGGCGAGCTACGAGGCGACGCGTTGGTTTTGGCAATTGCCGAAGGTCTGATCTCGGCCGGCGCTTCGTCGGCCTAGCCGAGGTTTTCGGACAGCCACAACGTCAGCACCTTGCAGGCCTGCATGAAGTCGGAAATATCCATGGCCTCGCGCGGGTTATGGCTGCCGTTTTCGTTGCGCACGAACAGCATGGCCATCGGCACGCCCTCGGCGGCGAAGGCGGCGGCGTCGTGCGAGGCGGGGCTGCCGATGTGCAGGACGGGAATGCCGAGCCGTTCGGCCCCCCTCTCCATCGCCGCGGTGATCGCCGGGTCGACCGGGCCGACCTTGGCGCCGGCCTTGACGCCGCGGTGGAATTTCACTCCCCGGCGCTGCTCGATACCGGCGATGATCGCGTCCACCCGGCGGTCCAGATCGGCGAGCACGGCTTCGTCGTAGGCGCGGACGTCCAGCGAGAAGCGGAAGTCGCCGGGCACGATGGTCAGGCCGTGGCTGGCCACGTCGGTGTGGAATTTGCCGAGGGTCCAGGCCATCGGAATGCCGGCGGCCTCGCGTTCCTCCCACAGGGCTTCCAGCGCCAGCGCGAAATCGGCGCCGGCCAGTGCCGCGTCTCGGCGGAAGCGGCGAGGGGTGCCGACATGATCGGTCTGGCCCTCGATCCAGGCATCTGGGTAGCGCACCGTGCCGGGAATGCCGGTGCACAGCGCGACGGGACGGCCGGCTTCCACCAGGCTGGGCGCCTGCTCGATATGGACTTCCAGATAGGCGCGCACGCCGGCGGGGTCGATGAATCGCTTGCCCGCCGCCAATGCCGCCGGGTCGCCGCCGCATTCGGCGATATGCTCGGCCAGCGTCCGCCCGGTGTCGCGCCGGCGCACCTCCAGCGCGCCGTCCGGCAGCGTGCCGAGGGCGCCGCGGCTGCCGATATAGGAGACCTGGAACCAGACGCTTTCCTCGGCCCGGATCGCCATCACGGTCAGGTCGCAGGACAGCGTGATGCCGAGTTGCTTGAGCGCGGCAATGGCCACGAGGCCGGCCACCACGCCGGCCGCGCCGTCGAAATTGCCGCCATGCGGCACGCTGTCCAGATGCGAGCCGACGATGACGCGCGGCGCGGCGCGGTTACGGCCGGGCAGCGTCATGTAGGTGTTGGCGGCGTGGTCCTGCTCAACATGCAGGCCCATGCGCAGCGCCGTCTCGGTCACCGTCGCGTGGGCGCGCTGCTCGCCGGGGCCGTAGGGATCGCGGGTGACGCCCGGTTCATCCAGGCTGTCGGCGCGGAGCACGTCGAACAGGCCCGCCGCCAGCCCGGTCTGTGCCGCGACCGCCGTCTCCACTGGTGCCACTTCAATACCCGACATGCGCATCCTCTCTCTTTCGCTTCAGCGTGATGATGCTAGCCTCGCATGCACCGAGACCGAGAAGAAGGCGCCAAAGGGATGGATTCCACCACCGACATGCTCCGCGAGACGGCTACCAAGCTGTTCGGAGAGTTCTGCGAGGCCAAGCACCTGCGCGAGGCGGAAAAGGGCGTGTTCCAGTCCGCCGCCTGGGAAGCGGTCGAGGACGCCGGCCTGCATCGGGCGCTGGTGCCGGAGGATTTCGGCGGCTACGGCGTCGATATCGCCGATGCGCTGTCGCTGCTGCGCGTGGCCGGGGAGTTCGCCCTGCCGCTGCCGCTGGCGGAGACGATGCTGGCGAGCTGGCTGCTGGCGGGCGCGCGGATCGACATTCCCGACGGGCCGCTGAGCATCGCACCGGTTGCCACCAAGGACCGGCTGACCCTGACGAAGACCGCCACCGGCTGGCATATATCCGGCACCGCCACGCGCATCCCGTGGGCGCGCGACGTTGCCGCCATCGCCGTGCTGGCCGAACATAATCACCACCCGCACATCGCCCTGCTGCCGGCCGGCAGTTTTGCCGTTACGCCCGGCGAGAATCTGGCCAAGGAACCGCGTGACACGATCACGGTGGATGCGGACATCGAGACCGCGGCGCCGGCGCCCGCCGGCATCGGCTTCGCGGCGCTGCATGCATCCGGGGCCGCGATGCGCTCGCTGCAGATCGCCGGCGCGCTGACCAGGATCGTCGATATGACCTGCCAGTATGCGATGGACCGGGTGCAGTTCGGCCGTCCGATCGGCAAGTTCCAGGCGGTGCAGCAGAACCTCGCGGTGATGGCCGGCCACACCGCCGCCGCCGTCGCCGCTTCGGACCTGGCGGCCGAGGGCGTGGCGAACGGCGTGCGCATCCTGCCGATCGCGGCGGCCAAGGCGCGTTGCGGCGAGGCCGCCTCCATCTCCGCGGGGATCGCGCACCAGGCGCATGGGGCGATCGGCTTTACCTATGAGCACAGCCTGCATTTCTTCACCAAGCGGCTGTGGTCCTGGCGCGACGAGTTCGGCAACGAGACCGAGTGGAACCAGCTGGTGGGCCGCCACATGATCGCGGCCGGGGCCGACCGGCTTTGGGCGGAGATCACCGCCGCGTAGGCGCGGGCGCATGGAATGTCTTGACGCGCGGGCCCGCCGCAGCCAATCAGTCGGACCGAGATGGGCTTTGAGGTAAAGCTCACCGCCAAGAACCAGGAGGGGTTAACGTCGATGCAGCAGGGCATATCGCGCCGCGCGTTCGGATTTGCCGCCACGGCAACCGTGGCGACGGGCTTCGGCATCATCAAGGCACGCGGCGATGCGCCGGTGAAGCTGCGCGTCTCGCTGGATACCGCGCCCAGCCATCTGCGCAATGTCGGCATCGCCGACTACCTGTCCAAGCTGGAAGCCGCCTCGGGCGGGCGGATCAAGACCGAACTGTTCCAGTCCGGCCAGCTGTTCGCCGACCTGAACGTCACCAAGGCGCTGGTGCAGGGCCAGGTGGAGATGGCGGCGCCCGGGATCTGGACCCTGACCGGGTTCGTGCCCAATGCCGACATGCTGCAGCTGCCGGTGTTCTACGGCCGCACCATCGAGGAGGCTCGCAAGGTCATCCAGGGCAAGGCCGGCGCGCTGCTGGGCCGGGAATTGGAGAACAAGCTGAAGGTTCACCTGCTCGGCGGCTGGCTCGAGCTCGGCTATCAGAACTCCTATACGAGCCATAAGGAGATCTTCACCACCGACGACTTCAAGGGCCTGAAGATCCGCAGCCCAGGCGGCGCCGGGACCGATTGGCGCCTGCGCTTCCTGGGAGCCATCCCGAACACGACCGCCTGGCCGGACGTGCCGCTGTCGTTGTCGCAGGGCACCTTCGATGGCCTGGTTTCCACCGATATGAGCCTTGCCACCGCCAAGTTGTGGGAAGCCGGCGTGCACTACGGTTTCGCCGACCATCAGTTCATCGGCGCCTATGTTCCGATGATGAGCGGCACGTTCTGGGCCAGCCTGCCGGCCGACCTGCAGAAGATCGTCACCGACCTTTGGGCGGCGAACATTCCCACCTACAGCGCCAATGTGCTCGATGCGCAGACCAAGTCGCGCGGCATACTGGAGGCCAACGGCGTGAAGTTCCACGACCCGACGCCGGAAGCCGCCGCCGCGCTGCGCGCCAGGATGGTGGCGAAGCAGGACGATGCGGCCAAGCAGATGAAGATCTCGCCGGAGATGGTGAAGCTGGTAATGCAGGACATCGGCGAAGCCGCCTGACGGGCGCGCCGCAAGCCGGGAAGCGAAACCATGATGAAGCTGTGGGACAGGATCGAGCAGACGCTCGTGGGTCTGCTCGGTGCCTGCGCCCTGATCGTCGGCATGGTGCAGATCATCGGACGCTACGTGTCCCCCGAGCACGCGATCAGCTCGGCGGAGGAAGTGATCGTGTATCTGATGATCTGGGCGATCATGATCACTTCCTCCCAGCTGGTGCGCACGGACGGCCATGTGCGCCCCGATCTGGTGCTGCGCGGGTTGCCGCCGCAGTTCCAGCGCGTGCTGGAGGTGTTCAACTGCCTGGTCGCGATCGCCTTCTGCGCCGGCATGGTCTGGTACGGCTGGCAGATCGTCGAGACCTCGCGGATGCTGGATGAGCGCAGTTCCACCGGGCTGGAATTCCCGATGTGGATCTACTACGCGGCGCTGCCGACCGGCGGCGCGCTGATGTTCGTGCGCTACATCATGCGCCTGGTCCGCTTCCTGTTCTTCTACGATGCCGACACCATGGCGGTCGGCCATTCGATCTCGCACGAGATGCCGATCGACATGCGGCTGCCGGCCGGGTCCAAGAATTCGGGCTCCGCCGCGCAATCCTCGGGGCACTGAACGGCCATGTGGGCGGTCGGCTTCTTCGTACTGTTCTTCGGCCTGCTCTCTGCCGGCACGCCGATCTTCCTGGTGCTCGGCAGCTGCGCCGCCGTGCTCTATTACGTGTCCGGCGAGCCGCTGATCGGCGTGGCGCAGGTGATGATCGATCACCTGAACTCCTCCACGCTGATGGCGCTGCCGCTGTTCGTGATGGCGGCGGCCTTCATGCGCCATGGCGGCGTGGCCAAGGCGCTCGTGGATGTGGCGATGGCCTGGCTGGGAGGCATCCGCGGCTCGCTCGGGCTGGTCACCGTGGTTGCCTGCACGCTGTTCGCGGCGATCTGTGGATCGTCGGTGGCGACCGCCCTGGCGATGGGCACGATCCTGCTGCCGGCGATGATCGAGAAGGGCTATCCGCGCAGCTTCGCGCTCGGCGTGATCGGCGCCTCCGGCACGATCGGCATCGTCATTCCGCCGTCCCTGGCGCTGATCCTGTACGGCATCGTCGCCGAGCAGTCGGTGCCGCGGCTGTTCCTGGCCGGCATCCTGCCGGGCCTGCTGCAGGCGGCGGCGTTCTTCTTCTGGGTCTGGTACGATGCGCGGCGGCGCAACTTCCCGAAGGACGACTGGATGCCGATGGGCCAGCGCCTCACGGTGACGTTCCGCGCGCTGCCCGCCGTTGCCGTGCCGGTGGTGGTGCTGGTCGGGATCTATGGCGGCCTGGTGACCGTGACCGAGGCGGCCTGCGTCGCCGCCGTGGTTTCGCTGCTGATCAGCCTGTTCTTCTACCGCGGGTTCCACTGGACCCGCACGCTGTGGGTGATCGCGGACGCGCTGCGCAGCGCGGGCACGATCATGCTGATCATTACCAGCGCGCTGGCCTTCGGCCACTGGATGACCGCGTCAGGCGTGCCGGCGCAACTGGTGAGCTTCGTGCTGGAGCATCATTTCTCCACCTGGGAGTTCCTGCTGGCGATCAACGTGCTGCTGCTGGTGCTCGGCTGCTTCCTGGAGGTGGTGGCGACGCTGCTGCTGGTGCTGCCGATCCTGGCGCCGGCGCTGAAGCCGCTGGGGGTCGACCCCGTGCATTTCTCCATCATCTTCACGCACAACATGGAGATCGGGCTGATCCACCCGCCGGTCGGACTGAACCTGTTCGTGCTGTCCACCATATCGCACGCGCCGATCGGCGAGGTCATCCGCGGGATCCTGCCGTTCCTGATCCTGCTGCTGATCGTGCTCGGCATCATTACCTATGTGCCGATCCTGACCATGTGGTTGCCGCAACAGGTGTACGGAAGCTGACCGAACGCGAGCATGGAGGCGATAATGACTGGAAATCCGGCCTATCTGAGCGGGCTTGAGAAGAACCAGGCGAATTACGCGCCGCTGACCCCGCTGACGTTCATCGAGCGGGCCGCCTACGTGTATCCCGACCGGCTGGCCGTGGTGCACGGCGAACACCGGAAAACCTGGCGCGAGACCTATGCCCGCTGCCGGCGTCTGGCCTCCGCGCTGGCGCGGCGCGGGGTCGGCAAGAACGACACGGTGGCGGTGATGGCGCCCAATATTCCCGCGATCTACGAGGCGCATTTCGGCGTGCCGATGTGCGGCGCGGTCCTGAACACGCTGAACACTCGCCTGGACGCGGCGACGCTGGCGTTCATGCTCGGGCACGGCGGCGCCAAGGTGCTGATCACCGATCGCGAATACTCGGCCACGATCGAGGCCGCGTTGGCGCTGATGCCGGCCATGTCGGCATCCGGCAAGCCGATCGTCATCGACATCGACGACCCGCTGTATGACGGCGGCAAGCTGGTCGGGGAAAAGACCTACGAGGCTTTCCTGCTGGAAGGCGACCCGGATTACGCCTGGGCGAACCCGGCGGACGAGTGGGACGCGATCTCGCTGAACTACACCTCCGGCACCACGGGCGACCCGAAGGGCGTGGTGTATCACCATCGCGGCGCCTATCTGAACGCGGTGTCCAACATCGTGAACTGGGGCATGAAGCAGCACGCGGTCTATCTGTGGACGCTGCCGATGTTCCATTGCAACGGCTGGTGCTTTCCATGGTCCGTCGCCGAACGCGCCGGGACCAATGTCTGCCTGCGGCAGGTGGCGGCGAAGCCCGCTCTCGACCTGATCCGCACCGAGCGGGTGACGCATATGTGCGGCGCGCCGATCGTCTATTCGATGCTGGTCAACGCGCCGAAGGAGATGTGGGACGGGATCGACCATGTGGTCGCCGGCCAGGTGGCAGGCGCGGCGCCGCCGGCGGCGTTGATCGAGGGCGCGGAACAGGCCGGCATCGAACTGACGCATGTGTATGGGTTGACGGAGAATTACGGCCCGGCGTCGGTCTGCGCCAAGCATGAGGAATGGGCGTCGCTGCCGCTGGAGGCGCGCGCCGACCTGAATTCCCGCCAGGGCGTGCGCGTGCCGATGCAGGAGGCGATGGCGGTGCTGGACCCGGAAACCCTCGCACCGGTGCCCTGGGACGGCGAGACCATGGGCGAGATCATGTTCCGCGGCAACATCACCATGAAGGGCTATCTGGCGAACCCCGCCTCCACCGCGAAGGCGTTCGAGGGCGGGTGGTTCCATACCGGCGACCTGGCGGTGACCTATCCGGACGGGTATGTGAAGATCCGCGACCGCTCGAAGGACATCATCATCAGCGGCGGGGAGAACATCTCCTCCATCGAGGTGGAGGAGGCGCTGTACCGCCACCCCGCCATCATGGGCGCCGCCGTGGTGGCCAAGCCGGACGAGCGCTGGGGCGAGACGCCATGCGCGTTCATCGAACTGCGTCCGGGAATGAGTGCCACGCAGGAGGAACTGATCGCCTTCTGCCGGGAGCGGATGGCGCACTTCAAGGTGCCGCGCCGGTTCGTGTTCCGGGAACTGCCGAAGACCTCCACCGGCAAGATCCAGAAATTCTCCCTGCGCGAGGTTGCCCGGGCGCTGTGAAGGAAGGCTAGGGCAGCGCCCCTCCTGGGGCTTGGGGCGAAGCCCCAGCCCTACTTCGGCCAGCGCCGGTGCAGCCAGAACCAGCACTCTGGGGTTTCGCGGATCCAGTGTTCGAACCGTTCGTTCACCGCGCGGGTCAGCAGCGCGATGTCTTTCTGCCTGTCGCCGGTGTCCGGCAGCTCCAGCGGCGGCTCGCAGGTAACCCGTAGCCGCGCCGGGCCGATGCGCCGGACGTAGCTGGGGATGACCGGGCAGCGGAAGCGCAGCGCCAGGGCAGCCAGGGCGGGTGCGGTCATGGCGGGGTGGCCGAAGAACTCGACGGGAATGCCGTCGTTCATCTTCTGGTCCATGAGCATACCGAGATAGCCGCCGCGCGACAGATGCTGCAAAGCGCCCCGGGCACCGGCGGCGCCCTTGGGGAACAGGATGGCCTCCCGCCCCATCGCCTGGGTGCGCAGCCGGCTGATCACCTCGTTCACCAGCGGATTGTTCGCGGCGCGGTACAGGCTGGCCATGTGCATGCCGAAATGGGCGGCGGCCGGCGGCAGCATTTCCCAATTGCCGAAATGGGCCGAGACGAAGATGGCGGGACCGCCCTTTGCCGCCACGGCACGGACGATGGCCTCTCCCTCGATCTCCCAGCCGGGGCCGGAAGCGGTTTGCCGCAGGGAGGCGAGATGCGGCCATTCGGCGATCGTGCGGCCGAGATTCTCGAACATCCCCCGGATCACCTCCCGCCTGGCCGGTGCGTCCAGTTCCGGCATGGCCATGCGCAGATTGGCGTCCGCCACGCCCGCGACGGGCAGCCGCGGACCGATCCGGCGCGCCAGGCGGCCGGCGAAGTTGGAGGCGCGGACAGGGCCGAGGGCGCGGAAGAAAGCCAGGACGCCGCGCAGCAGCCAGGCTTCCAGGCGATAGGCGAGTTTCATGCTGTGGGTTTGGGCCATGGCAACGCGGAGAGCAACGCCTCGATCGCCGGGGGATCGTCCCATCGCAGGCTGACGCCGATGACCCCGAACTCCCCGCGCAGCGCGGCGGGGATGCGCACGGCGTCCTTCGGCGTGGTGACCGGGCGGACCTGCAGCGCGCGCGCCTGGGCAAGGATCGCCTGCAGGTCGCGTTCGGTGAACGGGTGGTGGTCGGGGAACGGCAGGCGCCCGGCCAGGATGACGCCCGCCTGCTCCAGGCCGGTGAAGAACTTCTCCGGCGAGGCGATGCCGGCGAAGGCGAGAACGCGCTGGCCGGCATGGGCGGCGATCTCCGGCCCCGGGACCAGGCTGGCGCGCAGGACCGGCAGGCCGGGCGGCAACCGCCCGGCGGCGCCGGCGCGGTCCGCGCCGATCAGCACGGCCGCCTGG
>JBBIQA010000106.1:0-15466 GCA_037442565.1 Rhodospirillales bacterium | reverse complement strand
CCAAGGAAGCGAATCAGATTATCCTTCGTGCCGGAAGGCGAATTTCCGCAGCCTGCTAATCCTCCGGCACGACTTGTTTGTCGTCTGCCACCGCCGTCCGGCGTGTCAGTCCCAATCCCTGCCGGTCCTGCTGCAAGGCGACGATCTGGTCCTGGTTGTCGAATTCCGAACTGCGGACACTGGCATCCAAATGGTCCAGGTATCGCCGTAGCGCCTGCCGGCGGTCCTCGATGGTCACGATCTCGGCCAGCCCCGACAAGGCCGCGCGCAGTCGTCGGGCGACCTGCACCGAGGTGGCGCCGAACTGGCGGATTTCGTCGAAGGAAAGCGCCAGATAATCCTCCCATGTCGGCATCGGCACGATCAGCCGCAGCACGCCCTGCGCATCCCGCACCCGGCCGACGTCGAGATTGACCCGGCCCAGCCGGCGCAGCAGATCCTCGATCTGGTCCAGCGCCTGCACCGCCGTGGTGGGGTCGTTCACCGCCGGCGACAGCGCCCGGATGGCGATGTCGACCAGCAGGCGCAGGGCGTATTTCGGATCCTGTTCATAGGTGCGCGCGTCCGACAGATGGACCGCGCGCCGCAACTCCGCCTCCGGCACAGGCTGGCGGGCCGCGTGCACGCGCAGCAGGACGGAACCATCCAGCAACGTGTCGCCGACCGCGCTGTCGATCACCACCGCGCCCCCGGCGGACTGCGCCGCCAGCACCAGGGCGGCGATGTCGAACCGGGCGATGGCGCGCGGGCGGCCGGAATAGGTGAGGGTCTGGGTGACCGGCCCCAGGTCCGGCTGTTCCGCCGATGCCGGCGCGCCGGTGGCGGAGAACAGGGCGCCGATCACCTCCCTTCCCTCGGCGCCCACCGTCTGCAGCACGGTCTGGATCTGCAGGTTCTTCAGGCTGCGGATCAGCCGCACGAAGGCCAGCAGGCTGACGATCATCAGCGCCGTCACCACGACGGTGGTGACCATCGGCACCTTCCCGGAACCGCCGCGGTCGGTCCAGCTCAGTCCGATCAGGGAAAAGAAGAAGGTCGCGAAGAACACCCCGAGCGTGTGGTACAGGGCCGGATCGTCGGCGAACATGGCGACCAGGCGCGGCGAATAGGCCACCGCGCTGAACTGGACCGTGACGAAGGCGATGGCGAAGACGATGCCGATCAGCGCCATCATGCCCGAGCACACGGCGGAATAGGCCGCCAGCGCCGCACCCGCCGACATGCCGTGCTGGAAGCCGGGCAGAAGATAGAACTCCAGCCGCGGCAGAACGAAGCCGATGACCAGGCTCGCCAGCACGTAGATGGCGGGGATCAGCCACAGCGGCACGGCGCGGCCGGCGTTCATCCGTGCGGCCGGGGGCTTATCGGCCGGGATGGATGCGGGTGATCTTGGAACCTTCGATCCCCAGCCCCGCCATCAGGCCCCGCTGGCCGAACGGGATGGCGACGATGTCCTGCGTCAAGGTGGCGCTGGTCATGCTGGCGGCCATGCCCCGATCGACCACGACGATGCTGGGGCCGCTGCCCACGGTCCAGCCGCCGGTGGTGTCGAGCGAGCGCAGCGCCGCCTCGTTCATGAAGAACAGGGCGTAGCTGAAGCGCTGCGCCCCGGCCTGCAGGCCGAAGGAGGCGGCGGAGATGTTGTAATAGGCGACCGGCTTTTCGGCGCGGATCAGCACGCCGTCGCCGGTCTGCCCGCCCAGCATGAACCCGGCACGGATGATGCGGGGAAAGACCAGGATGGCGGTGGCGCTGCGCGTGAGATTGCGCGCCCGCGGCTGGGCGGCGTACAGCGAGCGCAGCGCCTGATCGGCCTCGTGGTCGATCCTGCGGGCGGAGGCGGCCTGGGCGGGGCCGGGGGCGAGCAGCGCCACGCCGGCGGCCCCGCCGAGCCCGGCGAGCAGGCGACGTCTGGTTGGCTTCATGTTCGGCTCCATTGCGGATCGGGGCAGAAAGGGATTGTTCGCGGCGCGGTTCACTCGGATGGCCATGTCCGTTCCGGCACGCGGCGATAGGGGTAATCGGGTTCCTTGTAGCCGTGCGCCTTCTGGCGTTTCGGCAGCTCGACCTTTTCCCGCGGCACGTCCTCATAGGGGATGTGGTGCAGCAGATGCGTGATGACGTTCAGCCGCGCCCGCTTCTTGTCGTCCGAGCGCACCACGAACCAGGGCGCCCAGGAAGTGTCGGAGGCGAGGAACATATCGTCGCGCGCGCGGGAATAATCGTACCAGCGGCTGTAGGATTTGAGATCCATCGGCGAGAGCTTCCAGACCTTGCGGCCATCATGGATGCGCGCGGCCAGCCGGCGGGTCTGCTCCTCCTCGCCGACCTCCAGCCAGTATTTGATCAGGATGATGCCCGAATCGACGAAGGCCTTTTCGGTGGCCGGAACCATCATCAGGAAGCGCTTCACCTGGTCCTCGGGGCAGAAGCCCATCACCCGCTCCACGCCCGCGCGGTTGTACCAGCTGCGGTCGAAGATCACGATCTCTCCGGCCGCGGGCAGGTGCGGCACGTAGCGCTGGACATAGAGCTGCGACTTCTCGCGCTCGGTCGGCGCCGGCAGGGCGATGACGCGGAACACCCGCGGACTGACCCGCTCGGTGATCGCCTTGATCACGCCGCCCTTGCCGGCGCCGTCGCGCCCCTCGAACACGATGCAGACCTTGGCGCCGGTGTGCACCGCCCAGAGCTGCAGCTTGACCAGTTCCACATGCAGCCTGGCCAGTTCACGCTCGTAGTCCTTGTTCTTCAGCTTGCCGGTCCCCGGCATGGGCTCCGATACCTCGTCGGGTGCCGGCTGTTGCGGGCTCTGGCCCGCCGTCTTGTCCGACTTCCTCTCCGACTTCTTGTCCGACTTCTTCATGGTCCACCTAGGGTTGCTGCTGCCGGCTCGCGGCGCTGGCCGGGCCGAACCCGGATGTTGCTAAGACTGCGCATCGAGGGTGCTCTTTGGCCAGGAAAAGAACAGCCCGACATCGCCGGGTTTGCCATCCACATAGGTCACGATGCGGGCGGAGAACCGGAAGCCGCCCGGCTCAAGGTTGCGTTTCCAATAGTCGTAGACCGGGCGGGCCCCGGCCGGCAGGGTTGCCAGCCACGCCGGTTCCTGCGGCTGCGCCGCCTGTTCCTTCCTGGCCGGCTTGTTGATCGGCGGGGCATCGGCGTTGATGATGGCCCGGCCGCTGTCGGTGCAGAAATCGCTCGGGAAGGATGTCAGCAGCAGCTCGGTCTCCCCCCGGTCGAAGGCACGCTTGATGCGGTCCAGCACTACCTGGACATGCTCATCGGTCAACTGGAAATTCTCGAGGCGCTTCTTGAACGCGGCGAGCTCTTCCTGCTGCCTGCGCTTCAGTTGTTCTTCCGCCTCCTGCTCGCGCCGGCGTCGCGCCTCGCGCTCGGCGAACAGGCCGGCGACGGAAAAGGGGCTGCCCGATACTTCCGCCATGACGGCTCTCTCCTGTCAAACCCGGCACGAATGCCGATTCCATTTGCTGTTCTCATTGTTTCGGCGCGAAACGGCGTTGATTTAGGTCAAACACGCGCGCTGTTCCCGCCTATCGCTTGCGGCGGCGCATCTGTTCCAGCGCGTGGCCGATCATCCGCCGGGGCTCCTCCGTGCGGAAGGATCTGGCGAATATTTCGATCCCGAGCTTCACCGCCGCGCCCGGCGTGCGTTCCTCCCAGCCGGAGATCAATTCCTTCTGCAGCCGCACCGCCCGCGGCCCGGCCTCGACGATCGACGCGGCCAGCCGTTCCACCGTCGCATCCAGGTCCGACGGGGCCACCAGCTCCTCGATCAGGCCCCAGGCTTCGGCCTTCACCGCGGAAATGTTCTCCCCGGTCAGCAGCAATTGCCGCGTGCGGCCCCAGCCGATCAGTTGCGGCAGCAGGGCCGCCTCCACCACCGAGGGAATGCCGATCTTCACTTCCGGCATGCCGAACACCGCGTCGTCGGAAGCCACCCGCATGTCGCAGGCGGCGGCCACTTCCAGCCCGGCCCCCAGCACGTAGCCCTGGATGCGCGCGATCACCGGCACGGGGCAGCGGCGCAGGCAGTCGCAGGCCTGGTGCACGCCGGTGATGAAGGCCGCGGCGTTGGATGCGTCCAGCCCGGCGAGGTCGCGCACGTCCGCCCCGCCGATGAACGCGCGTTCGCCCGCGCCGCGCAGGATCACCACCCGCAGCCGCTCGTCGCGCGCCAGGCCGTCGATCGCCGCCACCAGCGCCGCGGCCACCGGGCGCGACAGGGCGTTCAGCTTGGCCGCGTTGTCGATCGTGACGGTCGCGACGCCGCGCGAGTCCATCGACACGCCTACCCAGGTCTTTTCCGTCATGACGCTTTCCTGTCCCGGTGCTCGTTGCCATCCGCGCGGCAGGATCAGCCCGTAAACGCGATTGATCAATGGTGGACGATACCCGGCGCGCGTCGCCGCGCATCCGGCACGTAGACGTGGGCCATGGAGCCGGTTAGCTTGCGGCCCGATTAAAAAACTGTAACCGCGACCATTCGAACAAAACGGTCGTGCGGAAAGGGAGAGCGGACGATGGCCATTTCACGGCGGAAACTTGTGACCACGGGCCTGGTGCTGGCGACGCCGGCGCTGATCGGGGTCGGCCGCGCCCGCGCCGCCGGCGTGCGCCGCCTGAGCCTGGGCTATGACCAGCCGCACACCACCGGCTACGGCATCGCCGGCGACATGTTCGCCGCCAAGCTCGATCAATTGAGCAAGGGCACGATGGCGATCGATCAGTTCCCGGCCGGGCAGCTCGGCCAGGAGCCGCAGATGCTGCAGAAGATCCGCACCGGCGATATCGACCTGATCTTCTCCTCCACCGCCAATGCCGCCACCGTCTCGCCGCAGACCGGCGTGTTCTCGATCCACTATGTGTTCAACTCGGAAGGCCAGCTGCGCCGGGCCGTGGCCAATCCGGCCATCGTGGCCACGATGCGCGAGCTGATCAACAGCACCGTGGAGGGCGCGCACATGCTTACGCTGTTCACGCTCGGCTTGCGCAACCTCTACGGCAAGAAAGAGGTGCACAGCGTCGCCGACGTGAAGGGCCTGAAAATCCGCGTCCAGGCCACCGCCACCGAGGACACGCTGTTCCCCGCCTATGGCGCGCAAACCGTGCACATGCCGTTCGGCAACGTCTACACCTCGTTGCAGACCGGGGTGATCGACATGGCGGAGAACGGCATCTCGATCTATCAGCTGAACAAGCATTACGAGGTTGCGCCGGTGATGTCGCTGACCCAGCACGAGGCGAACAACAGCCTGATCTGGAGCAGCGGCAAGCTGTGGGACAGCCTGACCGAGGAGCAGCGCGGCTGGATGCAGACCGCCGCGGACGAGGTCGCCAACAACCAGCCGGAGAAGGCGCTGGCGCTGGAAACGGACGCGCTGACCAAGCTGCAGAAGCTCGGGGTGAAATTCGTCCTCGATGTCGACAAGCCCAGCTTCGCCAAGATCGCCGAGCCGATCCAGGACAAGCTCGCCGCCGAACTCGGCCCCTACGCGGTGAAGCTGCTGCAGCAGGCCCGTGCCGTTCCGGTCTGATCCGGCCGTGCCGGCGGAGCCGGTGTTGGGTTCGTGCCGGCGGAGCCGGTGTTGGGTTCGTGCCGGCGGAGCCGGTGCTGAGGTTTGGCGCATGGAGCAGGCCCGGCCATGAGTGAGCCCCAGGCGATCGTGCAGGCAAGCGACCGGCACCTGAAATGGCCGGCGCTCGACCGGCTGGAATGGGTGCTGATGATCCTGTGCGGGGTGAGCCTGGTCGGGTTCTCCACCTCCGTGTTCCTCGATGTGGTCACCCGCGAGATCGGCCATCCCTGGCTGTGGCTGCAGGAGGTGACGTCCACCTTCTTCACCTACGGCATCTTCATCGGCACCGCGGTGGCCACGCGGCGCAACGACCATCTGTACCTGACCGCGCTGACCGAGGCGATGACCGGCAAGACCCGCGTCTTCTTCGAGGTGTTCAACCGGGTGGTCGTGCTGCTGGTCGGCCTGGCGATGGTGGTGTTCGGCTGGCAGAATTTCCTGTCGGGGTTCGGCAGCTTCCGCATGCCCTCGATGACGCCGATCGCCTCGCTCTACGCCGCCATCCCGCTGTCGGGCATCCTGGTGGCGCTGTTCAGCCTGGAACAGATCGTCAACGGCCTGCGCAACGGCTTCGCGCACGACAAGCCTTCCGAAGCACAAGTACAGGTCTAGGAACTACCGATATGCCGCCGAACAGCGTGATCCTGGCGATCATGACCGCGATCTTCCTCACGCTCGGCTATCTCGGCGTGCCGGTGGCGTTCGCGCTGATCGCCGGCGTTCTGGTGGGCACGGCGATGACCCCGATCAGCTTCGAATCGGTGATCGGCCAGGTGTTCAACGGGATCGATTCCGAAGCGCTGATGGCGATTCCGTTTTTCCTGCTCGTCGGCGAACTCATGACGTCGGCGAACGTCGTCATCCGCATCGCCGAACTGTCGCAGGCGATGGTCGGGCATATTCGCGGCGGCCTGGCGCAGGTCACCACGGTGTTCTCGATGTTCTTCTCCGGCATGTCGGGTTCGTCCTCGGCCGATGTCGCCGTGCTCAGCCGCACCATGGCGCAGCCGATGGCGCGCGAGGGCTACCGGCCGGAATTCGTTGCCGCCCTGATCGCCGCCGCATCCACAATCGCCGCCCTGGTTCCCCCCAGCATCATGGCCGTGGTCTACGGCGCCATCGGCAATGTCTCGATCGCCGGGCTGTTCCTCGGCGGGATCGTGCCGGGGCTGATGGTCGGAATCGGCCTGATGATTTTCTGCTATTTCTTCGGGCCGGCCGGATTGCGGCGCCCGCGCGCCACCTTCTCGCAGCTCACGAGCGCGACGCGCGCGGCCGCCCTGCCGCTGATGATCCCGATCATCCTGCTCGGCGGCATCCTGAGCGGCTGGTTCACCCCGACCGAAGCCGGGGTGATCGCCATCGTCTACATCCTGGTGATCGTCATCCCGTTCCTCAATCCCGGCCACCTGAAGCGTGTGCCGCGCGATTTCGTCCACGCCGGTTTGATCTTCTCGCTGCCGATGATCACCATCGGCGCGGCTTCCGCCTTCGGCTGGCTGCTGGCCTACCTGCGCGGACCGATCGTTGTGGCCGGCTGGATCGGCGATTTCGCCGGCACCGACCCGCAGCTGATCATGTTCAGCCTGGTGGCGGTGTTCGTCATCGTCGGCGATTTCATCGAACCGATCCCGGCGATCATCATCTTCATGCCCGTGGTCAACGCCCTGACCGACGCCGGCAACATCAACGGCGTGCATATGGGCGTAGTGCTGATCGTCACGCTGGCCTTCGGGCTGATCACCCCGCCCTACGGGCTGGCGCTGCTGATGGCATCCAAGTTCATCGGCGTGCGCTTCGGCTCGGCGCTGAAGGCGTCGCTGCCGATCTATCTGATCTTCTTCGCCACCATCGCGTTCACCATCTTCTTTCCCAGCGTGATCCTGTGGCTGCCGAAGCTGGTGTTCCCGGAATCGGTCGGCTGCTTCAAGGCGCCGGGCGGGGCCGGATATATCTGCCCCTAGGGGCCCCTCTCAGGCAGCGAGAGCCCGCGGGGGGTTCAGGCGGCGAACGCCGCGAGGGCTTCAGCATCGGTGTGGAAGATCGGCATCAGATCGGCGACACCGGACACCCAAAGCACCTTTTCCACTTCCGGCGTCGGGCGCAGCAGCACCATCTTGCCGCCGCGGCGCTGGATGGCCTTGGCGCCAATCAGGAGGGTGCGGATGCCGATCGAGGCGAGGAACGGAACCCCCGCCATATCCACGATCAGCGCCTTGTTTGCGCCGGCCAGCACGTTGAAGCGCATATCGATCTCGGCCGCACCGGATATATCCAGCCGGCCGCTCAGGACCGCCTTGACGACGCCGTCATCCAGTTGCTCTACCGTCATATCCATCGATCCAATCTCCCTGTGCGCGTGCCGCCGATCGGCCGCTTGGCCCCGGGGCACACCGATGATCCACGCTTGAACAAATGGGCCTCCGGCCTTGCCGGTCCCCCTTCCTACACAACCCCGGGCCAAACCGACAGATGCCCACGCACGCGGATTGCCTGAAGATGCCGGCCCCGGGGGATTTCCCTGCTTGTCCTCCGGTAGCATCCTGTCCCGTCCGCCGATATCTTTCCCGGACCGTTTGAAGGACCCACCCGCCATTGGCGTTCCATGATGCAAGTCTGTTGATCGTCGACGACAACGCCGACAACCGCGATGTGCTGGCCCGGCGGCTCAGGCGGCTCGGCTATGCGGATGTGGCGTTCGCCGAGGATGGGGTCGAGGCCATGGGCGCGATCGAGGCCGGCAACTTCGACGCCGTGCTGCTGGATGTGATGATGCCGCGGATGAACGGCATCGAGGTGCTGGAGGCGCTGCGCGACCAGGGCCGGCTCGAGCAGACGCCGGTAATCATGATCTCGGCCTCCACCGAGCTCGATACCGTGGTCCGCTGCATTGAGCTGGGCGCCGAGGACTATCTGCCCAAGCCCTTCAATCCCACCCTGCTGCGCGCGCGCCTCGGCTCGGTGCTGGAAAAGCGCGCCCTGCGGGCCGAACTCCGCCGCCAGTTGGCCCGGCTGGAGAAGGAGATGACGGAAGCCAGGCACCAGCAGCTCAGTATGGTGCCGACCGAGTTCCCCCGATACGAGCGCACCCGCGGCGGGGATGTGCGCATCGTGGAGGCGCACGGCGCCATGCACCCGGCGCGCGAGGTGGGCGGCGATCTGTACGACTGCTTCGAGGCCGGGCCCGATACGCTCTGCTTCGCCGTCGGCGACGTGTCGGGCAAGGGCATGCCGGCCGCCCTGTTCATGGCGCGCGCCCGCAGCCTGCTGCGCGCCGTGACCCTGCAGTTCGTCGCCGCCACCGGCGCGCCACCCAGGCCATCGGAGTTGCTGGCGGTGGTGAACGACGAACTGTGCAAGAACAATCCGCTCTGCATGTTCATCACGCTGTTCGTCGGCTTTCTGGACCTGCACAGCGGCGCCGTCGCCTACGCCAACGCCGGCCATGTGTGCCCCTATGTGCTGCCGGCCGGCGGCAGCGTGTACGAGTTGAACAGCCGGCCCGGAATGCCGCTCGGAGTAATGGAGGAAACCCGCCATACCGACGCGTCCCTGCATCTCGGGCGCGGCGACGCCATCGTGGTGATCACCGACGGGCTGCCGGAAATGATGAACCCGGATGGCGCGTTCTACACGCTTGAACGCGTACTCGACGACCTCGGCAGCCGCGAGCACGCTTCCGCGGAAGCGCTGATCGGGCATCTGGTCTCCCAGGTGATGAGCTTCAGCGCCGGCGCCGAGCAGGCCGACGACGTGACGGTTCTCGCGGTCCGCGTGCTGTAGGTCATCCGTCCAGCAGAGCCGCGATCTTGCCGAGCAGCCGGGGCATGTCGACGGGTTTGGTGTCGTAGTCGTTGCAGCCGGCGGCGATGGCCTTCTCGCGGTCGCCGGACATGGCATGGGCGGTCAGCGCGATCACCGGGATGGCGGCCGTTGCCGGGGCGGCGCGCAGGCGGCGGGTGGCTTCCCAGCCGTCGATCACCGGCAGGCTCATGTCCATCAGGATCAGGTCCGGCGCGTCGGTGCTGGCGCGGTCGATGCCTTCCTGGCCGTCCGTCGCGATGGTGACCTGGTGGCCGGCGCGTGTCAGCCGACGAGACAGCATGTCCCGGTTCATTTCGTTGTCTTCAACAAGCAATATGGCGGCCATGTCTTGCTCCTAGCCTGAACGCGCACCGGACGGGATGTGTCCGAGCACGGTACGCAGGGCCTCGCTCAGTTCCATCGCGGCGCCCTGGCCCTTGGCGATGACCTGGCGGGTGATCGTGGCGAGTTGCTGGCGCTCCTCCGGCGTCAGTTCCTTGGAACTGACGACGATGACCGGAATGTCCGCGCCGCCGGGCAGGCGGCGGAGGTGGTCGAGAAATTCGAAGCCATCCATCACCGGCATGATCAGGTCGAGCAGGATGACGACCGGTGGCGGATTGGCGGCCAGCCAGTCCAGCGCCTCGCGCCCATTGCCGGCGAGCGCGGCCGGATGGCCCAGCCGGTCCAGCGTGCGCGCGGTCAGTTGCTGCATCGCCGGATCGTCGTCCACCACCAGCACGGTGCCGGCGTAGCGGCTGCGGCAATGGGCGCGCAGCGCCTGCGCCAGTTCGCCGCGGTCCACCGGCTTGGTCAGGAAGGCGGCGGCGCCAAGCTCGAAACCCATGCTGCGGTCGCCGACCATGCTGACCAGGATGACCGGTATGGCGCTGAGCGCGGTATCGCGCTTGATGGCGGTCAGCACCGACCAGCCATCCATCTGCGGCATCAGGATATCCAGCGTGATCGCATCCGGGCGTTCCCGCCGGGCGATCTCGATCGCTTCCGGGCCGGAGCCGGCGGAGACCACGCGATAGCCTTCGCGGATCAGATGCTCGGTGATGATCCGCCGGGCGGACGGGTCGTCATCGACCACCAGCACGCTGGCACGCGCCGCCGCGGCGGCGCGCGCGTGCTCGATGCCGGTCAGGTCGTGCCGGGCGGCCGCTTCGGATGATGCCTCGGCGCCCGCGCCGGGGCGGATCGCCTGGCTGATTTCGGCCGGCAGTGTGAGGGTGAACACCGACCCCTGCCCTTCCTGGCTGGCCACGGTGACATCGCCGCCCAGCATGCGCGCGAAGCTGCGGGTGATGGTCAGGCCGAGACCGGTGCCGCCATAGCGGCGCGTGGTCGAACTGTCGGCCTGGGCGAAGGCGTGGAACAGCTTTCCCATCTGTGCCTGGGTCAGGCCGATGCCGGTGTCGGACACCGCGAAATCGATCCATTCCGGCCCGGCGCCGGCCGGCGCCGGCCGGCGCGTGACCTGGAGCATGACACTGCCCTTCTCGGTGAACTTGCAGGCATTGCTGAGCAGGTTCAGCAGCGACTGCTTCACCTTGGTCATGTCGGTCATCATCGCGCCGATCTCGGCGGGACAGTCGATCACAAGGCGGTTGCCGTTCCTGGCCGCCAGCGGCTCGACCATCATGCGCACATCCTGCACCAGGGCCGGCAGGTCGACCCGCTCGATATAGGCTTCCATCCGGCCGGCCTCGATCTTCGACAGGTCCAGGATGTCGTTGATCAGGCCGAGCAGATGGTTGCCGGCGTTCTCGATCTTCTGCAGGTCGGGAATGATGTCGTCCTGCCCGGCATCCGCCGCATCCTCCTGCAGGATCTGGCTGTAGCCGATGATCGCGTTCAGCGGCGTGCGCAACTCGTGGCTCATGTTGGCGAGGAATTCCGATTTCACCTGGTTGGCGCGCTCGGCGTTCTCCATCGCCAGTTCGAGCTGCCGCTGGCGCTGCTTGAGTTCGGTGATGTCGGTATAGATGGCGACGGCGCCGCCATCGTGGGTGCGGCGCTCGCCGATGCGTACCCAGCGATCGGCGAAATGATATTCGAGCGTGCCCACCGGCGCGGCGCGATGATGCAGCCGCTCGGCGATCCAGTCGGCGGGAGCACGGTCGCCGAGATCCACCAGGCCGCGTTCCACGGTCATTTCCAGGATGCGGCGGAACGGCGTGCCGGGCTGGATCCCGTCGGCGAGGCCGGGATACAGCTCGATGTATTTGGCGTTGCGCAGCAGCAGCCGGTCGTCGGCGTCATACAGCGCAAACCCCTCGTTGATGCAGGCGATGGCGTCCTGCAGGGTGCGGCGCTGGTGCTCCGCCTCCTGCGCCAGGCGCTCGCGTTCCTGCGTCAGGCGTTCGCGCTCGTGCAGGCTGTCGCGGAAGGCCACCAGCGCCTGGCTCATGTCGCCGATCTCGTCGTTGCCGGGCCGCGGGATGGGGGCGGCGAGGTTGCCGGCGCGGATCGCTTCGATGGCGGTGACCAGGGCCCGCAGCGGGCCAAGGATGGAGCGCAGGATCACGACGGTGAGCAGCAGTCCGAGCAGGATCGCGCCGGCCACCACGGCGATGGTGATGCGCCGGGCCTGACTGGCATTGGCCAGCACCTCGTCGCGCGCGGTCGCGGCCTTCTCGTTCAGCTCCGTGTCCAGCCCGGCGAGCAGGTCCTCGATCTTCAGCACGTGCTGGCGGGCCTGGCTGAACAGCGCGTTGCCGATCACCCGCTGGTCGCTGGTATAGGCATCCACCGCCTGGATCGCGGCCTTGTCGTAGGCGGCGACTTCCGCGCGCAGCTGAAAGGCGACCGTGGGGCGGCCGGTGGCGAGGTCGTCGATTGTCGCGGCCACCCGCTTGCGCGCCGCCTCGGCGTTGCGCTCCGACAGGGTGAGCAGGCTGACCGCGAGATCCGATTGCCAGTAGCGCAGATCCTCGATGGCGCTGCGCACCTCGTGCGCGCTTTCCACCAGGCGCATCAGCCGGTCCGATTCGAGCGCCGATCGGGAGGCGCTGTCCAGCGCCCGGGTCAGATAGAGGTTGGTTCCCAACGTTACCAGCAGCAGCGTCAGGGAGAGCAGTACCAGCCGGACGCGGATCGATATGCGAGAGAGCATGGCCGTGCGCCGCCCGTCCCGGTGCCTCAATGCGCCAGCACGATGCTGATCACGCCGCCCAGATCCCCCTCGGCGCCGCCTTCGCGTGGGTAGCCGGTGATGTCCAGCGTGCCCTTCGGCTGGCCATGGCAGGTCAGGCACGAAGCCGCGTAATATTCCGGCACCGCGATGCGAAAGACCGGATGCCCGCGCAGGTCCGAGGTGGCGGCGAACGCCTGGCCCTTTGGCCAGTCGGGCTTGAGGAATTTGCCGTTGATCACGCCGGCTTCCCACTTGTCGGGCAAGGAGCGGCGGTTGCGCACCAGATCGACCGGCGCGGTGACCTTCATCTCCGCCTCACCGGCGGCGCGCCGGCCGAAGGCCTCGTTGACCAGGCGGCCGAACACCGCGGGAATGAAGCCCTTGAAGCCGGTTCCCTGGGCGTTCAGGACCGTCTGGTTGGCATCCATCACTTCCACGATCGCGTCCATCTGGGCGCGCTGCAGCCGCCCAAGCCGGGATTTCGGATCGGTCTTGAGCGGATCATCGCCGGTCGCCTTCGCATAGATGGCGATCGCCTGGGCCAGGACCGTCTTGCCGTCGAGCCCCTTGTCGCCCAGCGCCGGATCGTTGATGCGAGCCTGGTTGTTGGAGATCACGGCGCGCCCCGCCCGCAGCATCGCGGCCAGGGCATTGGCGATGGCGCGGTCCTCGGCGCTGGTGGCGTCCGCGCCGGAGACGGGCGAAGGCGAGGCCTGCGGCGCCGCCTGCGCCCAGGCGCCAGCCGCCGCCGAAGCAGCCAGGCCAGCCATCGCGAGCAGCAGGATCATGCACCGCTGGGCTGAACAAGGTGTGGCGACAGGCATGGAGCGACTCCGATCGGCAGGTTGGCAAAATCCGGGGAAGATCAGCATGAGCCTATCAAGGTCATCACGTTAAGCGGCGTCGCGATAGCGATCTGGTTCACAGGGCCTGCTACCAGGAGGCCTGCCGCCGCGGCGGTGCTATTCCAGCCAGCCCTCCCGATCGCACAACGCGGAGACCTCGGCCATCACGTCGGCGGGGGCGGCGCCGCCGGCGCGCAGGGTCTGGCGCAGCGTGGCGGCCTGTTCCAGTCGCCCGGCCCATTCCGGGCCGAAGCGGCGGGCGAGCCAGCCGCGAATCCGCACCGCAAGCGCGGGGCTGGCGCCGCCGGTGGAAACCGACAGCACGAGCCGGCCGCGGCGGACGATGGAGGGCATGTGGAAATCGCAGAAGGCCGGGTCGTCCTCGACATTCAGCAAGGCGCGGCTCCGGCGGGCCGCCGCGGCCAGGCGGATCGTGTCTGGCTGCCCGAGGCCGGCGAGCAGGACCAGGCGGGCGGCGCCGATTTCCTCCGGAGTTGGCAATCGCTCGCGCAACCGTGCGCCGGCGGCCGCGCGCAAGGACGGGTCGGGGTCGGGCGCGAAGACGCTGACATGCGCGGCGTTGGCTTCGTCCAGCAGCGCCAGCCGTTGCGCGAGGGCGCGCCCGGCGCCGGCGAGGACGACGGGCCAATCGGCAAGGACGAGGGCAATCGGCAGCATGTTCCCGGGTTTCCTTGGTTGAGCGGCAGACCTGGCGACTACCGGCCTTGGCGACTACCGGCCTTAGCGAATACCGGCCTTAGGGAATACCGGCCTTAGGGAATACCGGGCGGGGGCTCTATCCGCGGGGGAAACGCCAGCTCCCATTCCGCGCCGCGCTCCTGCGACAGGTTCGGGTTGTGGAACGGGTCGTTGCGGCAGATTTCGGCCCAGCGGGTTCGCATGCGCAGCAGTTCCGACGCCTCCTGCGCGGCGCGTTCGCCGGAGAAGTGATGGCCGAGAGAGACGGATTCGTAGTGCCACATCTCGGTCTGGGCGGAAAACACGATGCCGTGCCCGGCCTCGCGGATGCGCAGGCAGAAATCGACGTCGTTGAAGGCGATCGGGTAGGTCTCGTCCAGGCCGCCAAGGGCTTCGTAGAGGCCGCGGCGCACCAGCAGGCAGGCGCCGGTGACGGCCGAAAGCTCCTGGTTGAGGACGGCGCGGCAGGCATAGCCGGGTTCTCCCTGCGCCAGCATGCGGTTGGCATGCGCGGCAAGCCCGGCCAGGCCGATGAGGACACCGGCGTGCTGGATCGTCCGATTCGCGTAATAGAGCTTGGCCCCAACGGCGCCGATGCGGGGATCGGCGAGATGGCCGGCCATGCCGGCCAGCCAGTCCGGGCGCATCGGCGCCACATCGTCGTTCAACAGGCAGAGCAGGTCCCCGGTCGCATGGCGCGCGCCCGCGTTGTTCGCCTGGGAGAAATTGAAGCTCGGGGTCGGCAGGAGTATCAGGCGCACCCTGGGATCGCGCAGGATCGGCTCCAGGATCTGCGCCTGGCGTTGCTCCAGCGGGCCGGTCTGGGAGACCACGAGCACCATCTCGAAATTTGTGTAGTCGGTTTGCGCCAACACCGCCGAGAGGCAATCGGTGACGTGCGGGGAGCGGGCGGCGGTGGGCACGATCAGGCTGACCGGAGGCTGGGAGGCCGGGGGGGCGGTGATGCGCACCTGCAGCGGAAAGGTCTCGCTGGCGATCGCGCCGGGCAGGCCGGTGCGGCCGAGATGGCGGCGCACGACGCCGGCCAGTTCGCCGGCCGGCGCCGGCTGTGCGTCGTGCCGGCGATGCGTCAGCACGAACGGCAGGCGATGGGTGCACGGGTTCGCGGGTCGCTCACACAGCGCCAGCCAGGCTTCCAGGCGCAGCGTCTCCGCCCAGAGTTCGCCGGGCGGTGCATGGGCCGGGTCCAGCAGCGCCAGCAGGTCGGTGCGGCGGAACACCCAGACGCCCCGGGTCAGCGTGCCCGACAGCATCAGGGCATGGTTCGCTTCCGGCTTGAACAGCGGATCGTGCCGCTCGCCCGCCGCATCCAGCCTGTCCTCGTCGGCGAAGATCGCATCGGGGCCATCCGG
>JBBIQA010000105.1:0-15745 GCA_037442565.1 Rhodospirillales bacterium | reverse complement strand
CGGCGTCGCTGGCGGTAGATCTGGCGCGCGTGACCGGCAGCGGCCCGCAGGGCGAGATCACCCGGGCCGACGTGGAACGTGCCAAGGCGACAGAGGGCGGCATGGAGCCGCTCCGAGGTGTGCGCCGGGCGATGGCGCAACGCATGGCGCAGGCCGGCCGGGAGGTCGTCCCGGCGACCGTGACCGAGGAAGCCGATGTGGGCGACTGGCCGGCCGGGATGAAGGTGGCGGCGCGTCTGGTCGCGGCGCTGGTCGCCGGCTGTCGCGCAGAACCGGCCTTGAACGCGGCCTTCGACGGCCAGGCGCTGGCCCGCCGGCTGCATGCGGACATCCATGTCGGCATCGCGGTCGATACGGAAGATGGCCTGATCGTTCCGGTGCTGCGCGATGCCGGCGGCCTGGCCGTGCCGGCCATCGCCGCGGAGGTGGAACGGCTCAAGACCGCGGCGCGGGCGCGGCGCATCGCGTCCGACGGATTGCGTGGCGCCACCATCACGCTATCGGATTTCGGCGCCCTGGGCGGGCTGTTCGCCGCACTCGTGGTCGTGCCGCCGCAGGTTGCCATCCTCGGCGCCGGGCGCATCCGTTCGCAGGTGGTCGCAGTCGGTGAGCCGTTCATGGCGCGGCGTATGCTGCCGCTGTCGCTGACGTTCGATCACCGCGCGGTGTCCGGCGGCGAGGCCGCTCGCTTCCTCGCCGCGGTACGGGCGGCGCTCGAAAAGGCTGCATGAAAACGGACGCAACTACGTAAGCCCAGGAGGACGACGTCGCATGGACAACCCGTTTCGTTTCGCCGATCCGCTCGGCCCCGCCAAGATCGTTCATATCCATGTCCCGGCCGTTGGTCTGAAAGCCATCGTGGTGATCGACAATGTTGCATGCGGACCGGCGGTCGGCGGGGTGCGCATGGCGCCGGATGTCAGCCTGGTGGAATGCGCCAGGCTCGCCCGCGCCATGACGCTGAAGAACGCCGCGGCGGGCCTGCCGCACGGCGGTGGAAAGTCGGTGATCGCCGCTGATCCGCGCATGCCGATCGGGGAGAAGGAGCGGGTGATCCGCGCCTTCGCCTGCGCGATCCGCGATCTGACCGATTACATCCCAGGGCCGGACATGGGCACGGACGAACGCTGCATTGCCTGGATGCGCGACGAAATCGGCCGTGTCGCGGGCCTGCCGCGGGTGTTGGGCGGCATACCGCTGGATGAAATCGGCGCCACCGGCTTCGGGGTGGCCGCATCCATCGAGGCCGCGTTGCCATTCTGCGGCCTGTCCCTGAAGGGCGCGCGGGTTGCGGTGCAGGGCTTCGGGGCGGTCGGGCGTCATGCCGCGCGCTTCCTCGCCGCCAAGGGTGCGGTGTTGGTCGCGGCCACCGATACCAGCGCCACGCTGGTCGACCCTGCCGGTCTCGATGTCGAGGCGCTCGTGCGTCATAAGCTGGCGGGCGGGGAGCTGAACGCGTATCCGACCGGGGAAAAGCGGCATCCGGATGCGATCGTCGATGTGCCCTGCGATATCTGGATCCCCGCCGCGCGCCCGGATGTTTTGCGCGCCGACAATGTCGGGCGGCTGCAGGCGAAGCTGGTCGCGCAGGGCGCGAACATTCCCGCGACCGCCGAGGCCGAGGCGATGCTGCATGCGCGCGGCATTCTGGTCCTGCCCGACTTCATCGCCAACGCCGGCGGCGTGATCTGCGCCGCGACGGAGTATCACGGCGGCACCGAGGGCGCGGCCTTCGCGGCGATCGCGGAGAAGATCGGCCGCAATACGCGCGAAGTGCTGGAACAGGCGGCGCGGGATAAAATCCAGCCCCGCGCGGCGGCCGTGGCGATGGCCGAACGGCGGGTGGCGGAGGCCATGGGGTATCGCCGCTGGGGCTGAGTCGCCGCCGCAACTGCGGCCGGTTCAGCCCAATCGGGCAAGCCCGCGCAGGAAGCTCGATCCGCTGTTGGTGCTGTCGAAGGCGTGCAGGCCGAGTTCGTCGGCGAGCCCGACGCAGCAGGCCTGGCCGCGGACGGAGTTGCCCTGGCTGTCCAGCCGGGGGGAGAAGACACCGATGCCGAGCTGGCGGTTGACCACGGCAAGGATGCCGCCACCGACGCCACTCTTGGCCGGCAGGCCGACGCGGCAGGCCCAGTCTCCGGCGCCGTCGTACATGCCGCAGGTGAACATGACCGACAGCGTGTCGCGCACCGCCTCGACCCCGAACACCTCCTGGCCGGTCAGCGGATTGGCGCCGAGATTGGCCAGCGTGGCGCCCATCATGGCCAGGTCGATCGCGGTGACGATGATCGAGCATTGGCGGAAATAGACGTCCAGCACGTCGTCGACCGGGACGGTGAACACCTCCGCCGCGCGCAGCAGGTGGCCGATGGCGCGGTTGCGGTGGCCGGTTTCGTGCTCGGAGGCGAACACCGCCTCGTCCACGCCCAGGCTGCGGCCGGCGGCGTGGCTGAAGGTTTGCAGCACCTGTTCGAAGGCGGCGGGGCCGAACACCTCGCGCAGCCGGCCCGCGACGGCGATGGCGCCGGCGTTGACCATGGGATTGAACGGACGGTTGGTGCGCGGGTCGAGGGTGATGGCATTGAACGGGTCGCCGCTCGGTTGCACGCCGACCGATGCATAGGTGGCGTCCCGGCCGACCGCATCGAGCAGCATTGCGAAGGTGAAGGCCTTGGAGACCGACTGGATGGTGAAGGGCGCGTTGGCATCGCCGGCCGCGACGATTTCCCCGGCGTGGTTGGCGATGGCGATACCGAACTGGTCCGGCGGAACGCGGGAAAGCTCGGGGATATAGTCCGCTGTCTTGCCCTCGCAATTGCCTTTATGTTGGGCATGCAGCCCGTGAATGAGGCTTTCTATTTCGAGATGGGTGGAAACCGAGGCCGCGGACCGGGAAGTGGAGATCACAGAGGGCGGGCCGGGTCTGGAAGCGGACATGTCTGTTTCGATCGCCGTGTTCTCGCGCGTTGCGGTGGGTGTTCTGGCGATGCAAGGATTATGCCGTCTTCGCGGCGGCTCACCATGTGGTGACATCGCGGAGCAGAATGATTGTCTTGTGACCTGAAATGAATCCGCATAGGCTTTTTTGGCCTTCGCCGATCTGGTCAGGTCTGGGCGGGCAGGTTGACGACGGGGCAAAGAGCAAGACAGGCACAAAAGACGGGGCGAAGCGTGGTCCTATGTCAGCAAAACTCTCAGATTATCTGACGCCTACTTCGGAACAGCCCGATTCGGGCTATCTGGTGTCCAGTTCCCAAATCAGACAAGTGGGTCGATGGAGCCTGGCCGGGGAACGGATCATTCTTCGGTACATGTTCTCGAGCCTGATCCGGCGCGGCAAGCTGATCGTGATCGGGTCCGATGGGACGGCCCAGGAATTCGGCGACGGGCAAGGGCCGGCGGTGACGGTGCGGATCGGCGGCAGCGGGACCGCCAGGCGGATGCTGCTGAACCCGGGACTGGAGATCGGCGAGGCCTATATGGATGGCCGGCTCAAACTCGAGAGCGGCGATATCTACGATTTCCTGGACCTCGGGCTGAGCAATCTCGGCTGGCAGAACGCGGGGCCCTTCGCGCGGCTGCAATACCGGTTCGCCACGCTGGCCCGGCGGTTCCGCCAGCATAATCCGCTGGGGATCGCGCGGCGGAACGTGGCCCATCACTATGATTTGTCCGGCGAACTGTATGAGCTGTTCCTGGACAGCGACCGGCAATATTCCTGCGCCTACTACCAGTCGCCGGACGATACGCTGGAACAGGCCCAGGAGCAGAAGAAGCGGCATATAGCGGCGAAGCTGCTGGTGCGGCCTGGCGACCGGGTGCTGGACATCGGCTCGGGCTGGGGCGGCATGGCCCTGTACCTGGCGCGGGAATGCGGCGCGGATGTCACCGGCGTGACGCTGTCCGAGCAGCAGCATGCGGTTTCCGAGCGCCGGGCGGCGGACGCCGGAGCGCGGGGCGTGCGGTTTCGGCTGCGGGATTACCGCGAGGAGAGCGGGACCTACGATCGGATCGTGTCGGTTGGCATGCTGGAGCATGTCGGTGTCAATCATTATCGGGAGTATTTCCGTAAGATCGCCGACCTGCTGGCCGACGACGGTGTCGCGCTGGTGCATACGATCGGGCGGGCGGAGGGGCCGGGTGCAACCAACGAATGGATCCGCAAGTACATCTTCCCCGGCGGCTATTCCCCAGCGATGTCCGAGCTCTTGCCGGCGATCGAGCGGGCGGAGCTATATGTGACGGACATCGAGGTGCTGCGGCTGCATTATGCTGAGACGCTGAAGGCATGGCGGGAACGCTTCCAGGCGCGGCGCGACGCGGTGGCGAAGCTGTATGACGAGCGGTTCTGCCGGATGTGGGAATTCTACCTGGCCGGCTGCGAGGCGACGTTCCGGTATAGCGGGCACATCAATTTCCAGATCCAGCTCAGCAAGCGGGTGGATGTGGTGCCGCTGACCCGCGATTACATTGGCGCCTGGGAGCGCACCCATGAAATCGGCCGAACCCTGCCGATGCCGATGCCGATGCCGATGCCGGGGCTGCGGGAGAAGGGCGCGCGGGAGATGGCCACGCGAACGGCTTATCAGGCGCCGATTTAGGCAAACCTGCCTATCCAGCGGCAGACCATTTGGCGGCGGCCTCGTCGTCCGCGGCGTTGGCCTCGACCCACGTCTCGTCGCCTTCCGCGAAGCGTTCCTTCTTCCAGAACGGCGCACGGGTCTTTAGCCAGTCGATCAGGAAGCCGGTGGCGTCCAGGGCGGCGTGGCGGTGGGCGGAGGCGGTGAGAACCAGGACGATGTTCTCGCCGGGCAGCAGGGTGCCGACTCGGTGTATCAGGGTGATGCCGAGCAGCGGCCAGCGCTGGGCGGCCTCGGCGGCTATGCGGGCCATCGCCGTTTCGGTCATGGCCGGGTAGTGCTCCAGCGTCATCGAGACGATCTTGCGGCCCTTGGCGGTGTCGCGGACGGTGCCGACGAAGCAGCCGAGTCCGCCGATGTCCGCGCGGCCCCGGCCGAGGGCGGCGAACTCGGCGCCGATGTCGAAATCGGCCTGCTGGACACGGATGGTGGAGAGCTGGCTGGACATGGTGGCCGCTGGCTCAGCCGCCGGTGACGGGGGGAAAGAAGGCGACTTCGTCGCCCGGCCCGACCGGGGCGTCTGGGCCGGCGAAATCCTGATTGACGGCGCAGCGCACAGTCCGGCGGCTGGCAAACGCGGCTGCGTGGCCGGGGCTGCGAGCGATCAGCCAGTCGATCAGCGCGGCGACGCTGCGCACGGAGGTGGGCAGCGGCAGGATTTCCTCTCCCGTGCCGGTGCGTTCGCGCAACCAGGCGAAATACAGCACGGTGATGCTGCCGGTGTTGGCGCTGGACGGATCTGCGGGGTGCGACAGGGATGGATTATTCATTTCGGTGCAGGCTTGAACTCCACCCGTCCGTCCGGATGGATGATGGTCTGGCTGCCATCGGCGTTGGTCAGTACCGTGACGCCGCCGGGGGCGGAGGAGGGAGCCGCCTTCGGCGCCGGCACATAGGCCGCGCCGGGCTCGCCGAGTTGTTTGGCCGTCGGCATGTGCGGCTCGGGCGGCAGGCCTCCGCCGGACTCCAGTTGCAGGTCGCGCAGTGACTTGATCGGCTCCGGCGGGCCGGGCCAGATCGTGCCGGTTTCGGCGGATAGCGGCTCCATCGGGGCTGCCAGCGCCTCCACCCGCAGCACGTTCAGCGCACCGCTTTCCGGAAGATTGGGATTGGCGGAGAAGGTGTGGGTGTCGCTGATGAATTTCGGGAAGCCGGTTCCCGTGAATTCCGGCATCGTGGTCGGGCTGTGCTCGGAAATATCCTGCGACGCACATGCGGTGGCGGTCAGTAACAGGCCTAGCAGGACGGCGCGGTGCATCAAGCGGAACTCCCGGCGGGAAACGGAGCTTTTTCGTATAGCATGGAAGTGGGAATTGGGCACCGCCTTCATCGGCCGGCGGATGGCACGGCGGGGAGGCCGAGGAAAGCCAGCATCCAGTCGGCCACGGCGGCGGCGTCGTTCAACGGCAGCACCGGCCGGTCGCAGCCGTGCAATCCGGCGTCGGTGGCCACGGCCACCACGCCGGCGGTGCCCGCCGGGTCTGGTTCCCGCGGGTGTTCCGGCCAGATTGGCGGTTTGCCGAGGGCGGGGCGGTGCACTTCCAGCTTGGCGAATGGGTGGGTCTTGAAGCCCTCGACCAGAACCAGGTCGACCGGGCTGAGGCGGGTGAGCAGCTCCGGCAGCGGCGGTTCGTCCCCCTCCACCTCGTGCAGCAGCGCCCAGCGCTTGCCGGTAGCCACCAGCACCTCGTGCGCGCCGGCCTCGCGGTGGCGGTAGGTGTCCTTGCCGGGACGGTCCATGTCGAAGCCGTGATGGGCGTGCTTGACGGTTGAAACCGACAGGCCGCGGGCGCGCAGCAATGGCAGCAGGGCGGTGATGAGCGTGGTCTTGCCGCTGCCGGACCAGCCGACGATGCCGAGGACTTTCAAGCCGCTGCCGCCTTCACGGGTTGGGGGTTTGCCGGGGCGGCGGGGCGGCGGCGTGGCGCAGGCCCGCGGTGAGGTAGTCCCAGCCGGTGATCAGCGTCAGCGCGGCGGCAATCCAGAGCATGGTCTCGCCGAGCAGTCCGATCGGCAGGAAGCCGATGCCGAGCAGCCGCGCGCCGTTGTCGCCGGCGATCAGGGTGCCGAGCGCGCCCATCTGGATACCGGTCTTCCATTTGGCAAGCCGGGTAACCGGCAGGCCGATGCGGACGCCGGCGAGGTATTCGCGCAGGCCACTGACCAGGATCTCCCGCAGCATGATGACCACGGCGGGATAGAGGCCGGCGGCCGACAGTCGGCCGTGGCCGACCAGCAGCATCAGGGTGGCGCCGACCAGCAGCTTGTCGGCGATCGGGTCCAGCATGCGGCCGAAATCGGAGATCTGCCGGCGCACCCGGGCCAGCATGCCGTCGAAATAGTCGGTGATCGCGGCGATCGCGAACACGGCGCAGGCGGCCAGGTCGCCGGCCGGGCTATGCATAGCCATGAACAGCATCAGCAGCGGTATGGCCGCGATGCGCGAGACGGTCAGGAGATTGGGCAGGTCGGTCAGCATGCCCGGACACTCATAGCAGCGCGGCCGGCCGGGGGCTATCGGGGGGGCAGCGTGAGGTCGGCGGAAGCAGCGAGGCGGCAACGAACAGCAGAATTAGCAAGTGGAACAGATGCAGCGTGAAGGTGGCGCCTGCCGCCCACCGGATCGCGTCGGTGGCGGTTGGGAGAGGCGTTCGAACCTTGGTGCGATGCCGCCGGGCGGTATCGCGGTGGGAAAGCGGCGAGCATTGCCTGCAATTTTGCCCCGGACACCACGAAGGTTAGAACGATGCAGCCTTCCAGTCTCCGGACAGGAGGCACTGTTCGTGTATTTTGCTGACCGAATTCGGGGGATGTTGGATGGAAGAGCTGCTGAAGCTGGCCACGGGATGGCTCTCCATCGCGACCGAAGGTATTTCCACCATCATCATCGGCGTCGGCGTGCTGTATGCGGCGGCGTTGACGGTAGCGCTGCCGTTCGGCGGATTTCAACCGGCGAGCGGCGGGGTGGATGCGCGGGTCGGCATCCGGCTGCGTCTCGGGAGATGGCTGGCGCTGGCGCTGGAGTTTCAGCTCGCGGCCGACATCCTGAAAACCGCGGTCAGCCCGTCCTGGGACGATATCGGCAAGGTCGCGGCGATCATCGTGCTGCGGACTGCGCTGAACTTCTTCCTCGACCGGGAAATCGAGCAGGCTGAAGGAAAGATGGCGCGGGTGGCCGACGGGGCGTCGGCAGCGGTCAGCCGGCGCTGAGGCGGCGTCCGCCGCCCGCGGGGGATTTTTCACACCAGGCTTTCGCCGTGCAGCACCTCGTCCAGACCCTGGCGCTCTTCCTCCTGGGTGACGCGCAGGCCGATCGTGGCGTCGACGATCTTCAGCAATCCCCAGGTTCCGGCAGCACTCCAGGCCGCCGCCGCCAGCACGCCAAGCGCCTGCACGCCGAGCAGATGCAGCCCGCCGATGGCCGCACCGAGTGGCTGGCCCGCTGTGGCGGACAGCGCGCCGTAGGCCAGGAGGCCGGTGAGCAGCATGCCGACGGCGCCGCCGACACCGTGCACGCCGAAGGCGTCCAGGCTGTCGTCGTAGCCGAGCCAGGGCTTGACCTCCGTGACAACCAGATAGCAGGCGGCGCCGGCGATCAGGCCGATCAGCAGCGCGGCGCCAGGCAGCACGAAGCCGGAGGCTGGCGTGATCGCGACCAGGCCGGCGACCGCGCCGGAGATCGCGCCGAGCACGGTCGGCTTGCCGCTGCGCCACCATTCCAGCGCCAGCCAGGCAAGCGTGGCGGTTGCCGCCGCCGCCTGGGTGGCGACCATCGCCATGGCCGCACGGCCACCGGCGCTGCCGGCGCTGCCGGCATTGAAGCCGAGCCAGCCGACCCAGAGCAGCGAGGCGCCGACCACGGCGTAGGCCAGGTTGTAGGGCGCCATGTTGTCGCGGCCGTAGCCAAGACGGCGGCCGAGCACGAGTGCGCAGACGAGGCCGGCGACCCCGGAGTTCACCTCCACCACGGTGCCGCCGGCGAAATCGGCCATGCCCATCGCGTTCAGCCAGCCCAGCGGCGCCCAGGCCCAATGGGCGATCGGCGCATAGACGACGACGGACCAGAGCGCCATCAGCAGCAGCATGGCGGAAAAGCGCATCCGGTCCGCGAAGGCACCGGTGACCACCGCGGGGGTGATGATGGCAAACGTCATCTGATAGAACATGAAGACGGGCTCGGGCACCGTCATCGGCATGTCGACGCCCGTGCCCGCGCCGAGGGTGAACGGGCCGGTCCAACCCATGCCGGAGAGGAACAGGTGGGAGAAATCGCCGATGATGGCGTTGCCGTTGCCGAAGGTGAGCGAGTAGCCGGCGACGATCCAGACCACGGTGATCAGCGCGCAGAGGGCGAAGGACTGCGCCATGATGGCAAGCAGGTTCTTCTTGCGCACCATGCCGCCGTAGAACAGGGCGAGACCCGGTATGGTCATCAGCAGCACGAGCACGGTGCACAGCAGCATGAAGGCGGTATCGCCAGTATTGATTTGGGCGATGGCGGGTTGGGCGTTCGCGGGGCTGGCGGCCGCCAGCAGGAGCAGGGCCGGAAGTGCGGCTGGGGCGCGGGACATTGGCGGGCGAATTCCTTGGCGGGAGCCGCGTTTGGCCGCGGCCGTCGGGGGTCGCCGCGCTTCTGCCATCAAAGAAGCACTAATAAAAGCAGCAAAATCATATATCTGACGATGCAGGTCAGACCCAGGGCATGTCCCTTGTGGTGACCGGAACCGGGCGTTTGCCTGTGTTATGAGCGGCGGCTGCCTTGCATCTGGGCGATGCCGGATGCGTGTGCCAGGAAAGGGCCGGGTTTGTGCACCCCAGGCAGCCTCGGACGGGCGGGGACCCTGCCGGAGCGGGAGGAACGGCCGTCCATACTGCAGTCCTTCCACGCGTTCCGGCCGCCGCCTTGCCGGCGCGATCGGGTCGATTGACAGCGGCCGGCCGGTCAACCACGGTTTTGCCGTGTTGACGGCGGAACCATGATCGCGATCGTTGGGGTCGGCGAGACGATCCCGGTGCGGGTCTCGCAAAAGGATGTGCGGGCACTTTGCCTGGAGGCGAGCCTCGCGGCGATCGCCGATGCCGGCTTGAATTGCGCGGATGTCGACGGGATCGTGACCGATGCCGGGATCATGCCGGGCAGCGTGCCGGCGGATTGGATGGCGGCCCAGCTTGGGATCCCGCTCGGGTTCAGCGCCAGCCTGTCCTATGGCGGCGCCGGGATCGTGGCGGCGCCGATGCTGGCGGAGATGGCGATCCGCAGCGGGCGGGCGAAGGCCGTGCTGTTCTATTTCGGCGTCGATTGGGGGTCGCGGCCGGGCGGGCCGTATGCGTTCCATGACGCGTATCCGGCGAAGCGTGTGTTCGAGAAGCCATACGGGTTCAGTGCCCAGCCGGCGTATTTCGGGCTGTGGGCACGGCGCTACATGCATGAGTATGGGCTGACCGACGACGATCTGGCTGACCTGGTGATCGCGCAGCGGGCGAACGCGCTGCGCCATGGCGGCGGGCAGGTAACGAAGGCGCTGGATCGCGAGGGGTATTTCGCCAGCCGCATGATTGCCGATCCATTGCGGGCGGCGGATTGCTGCCTGATCACCGATGGCGCCGGGGCCTATTTGATGAGCAGCGCCGAACGGGCGCGCGACTGCCGCAAGCCGCCGGTTTTCGTGCGCGGCGTGGGGTTCGCCAGCATTCCCGTCAGCGGTGACGACGTGTTCACCCAGCCGAGCCCTCTGCTGGTGACTCCTGCCGCGGCCGAGGCGTCGCGCCAGGCACGGGGGCGGGCCGGGCTGAGCCTGAAAGATGTGGATTTCGCCGAGATCTACGACTGCTTCTCGATCTCCTGCCTGATGCAGATCGAAGACCTGGGCTTCTGCGCCAAGGGCGAGGCCGCCGGGTTCATTCGCGAGCGCGGCATCGGCATCGATGGCGGGTTGCCGGTGAACACGCATGGCGGGCTGCTGTCCTACAGCTACCGGCTGGGCATCGAGCACATGGTGGAGGCGGTGCGCCAGCTGCGCGGCGAGGCCGGAGCGGCGCAGGTGATGGGGGCGCAGGTGGGGCTGGTCGGGGGATTTTCCCCACCCGATTACGCCGTCGCGCTGCTCGGCCGGTGAGCGGCATGGTCCGGCCGGAGGAGTTCCGTCCCTTTTTCGCCGCCCTGGCGCGGGACAGATTGGCGTTTCCGCGCTGCGCGCAGTGCGGGCGGTTTCATTGGTATCCGATGCCGCTGTGTCCGTTCTGCCGAGGTTCACAGATCGTCTGGACCGGCGTGGCCGGCCTGGGGCGGGTGTTTTCCTGGACCGTGGTGCGGCACGATTTCGATCCGGTGCTGCGCCCACCCTATGTCGTGGCGCTGGTGGAGTTCGACGACGCGCCGGGTGTGCGCCTGGTCACCAACCTGATCGACGCCGCATTCGAGCCTCTGGCGATCGGCATGGCGGTTGCGGCGGTGTTTCCGGCTGCGGGGGAGCGTGTGCTGTTTCGGCCGGTACGGTAGTCTGCGGCGGCGGATGGAAACGGGATCTGGAGGAAGCATGCCGGCAAGCGCGGAAGCGGAAGGAACGGAGTGCGGGCTGATCGGCCGGGCGAGCGTGCTGACGGTGGGCACGATGCTGCGCAACCAGGCGCGCGACTGGCCGCAGCGGATCGCGGTGGATGACGGCACGCGCCGGCTTACCTTCGCCGAATTCAACGAACGGGTGAACCGCACCGCGAACCTGCTGGCGGGCCAGGGGGTCGGCCGTGGCGATCGGGTGGCGCTGTGTTCGGAGAACCGGATCGAATATCTGGAACTGGCGTTCGCGGCTGCCAAGCTGGGGGCGATCCTCTGCACCCTGAACTGGCGCCTGACGCGCAGCGAACTGGACTATTGCGTGGCGCTGGTGACGCCGAAGGTTCTGATCGTCTCGGAGCGGTTTCGCGACAGCCTGGATCGCGGGGTGGCCGGGATCACGGGGTTTGAGTTCGGCGCCGGGTATGAGGCGGCGCTGGCGGCGAGTTCGGCGGTTGAGCCGGATGTCTTTGTCGACCCCGAGGACGGGCTGCTGATCATCTATACCAGCGGCACGACCGGGCGGCCGAAGGCGGCGCTGCTGAGCCACCGGGCGGAGATCGCGCGAATGCTGGTGAATGCGATGGATTTCGGGCTGGCGCCGGGAGATGCCTATGTCGCCTGGCCGCCGATGTTCCACATGATCTCCACCGAGCAGTGCATCCACGTGATCTGCCTGGGCGGAACGGCGGTGGTGGTGGATGGTTTCGATCTGAACCGGCTGCTGCACGAGATCGCCACCCGCGAGCAATGGTGGCTCATCACCATGCCCGGCGCGATCGAGCCGCTGATCGCCGGGTTGCGCGAGCGGGGCATCCGTCCGAAGGGGATCAAGCTGGTGGGCGTGATGGCGGACCTGGTTCCGCGCCATCAGCTGGCGGAGCTCACGCAACTGCTGCAGGCGCCGTACGCCAACACGTTCGGAGCCACCGAGACCGGCTTGCCGCCGGGCTCGGCGGGGCGGATCGCGATTGGCGTGGTGCCGGAGTCGCTGGCAAAGCGGGCGAATGCGCTGTGCGAGTTCCGGCTGGTGGACGCGGATGGCAGCGATGTGCCCGACGGCATGGCAGGCGAGCTGGTATTCCGTGGGCCGACGCTGTTCAGCGGCTATTGGAACGCGCCGGAGGTGAACAGGACCGAGTTCCGGGACGGATGGTTTCATCTGGGAGACATGTTCGTCCGCCTGCCGGACGGGATGCTGAACTTCGCCGACCGGGCCAAGTACCTGATCAAGTCGGGCGGCGAGAACATCTATCCGGCGGAGATCGAACGGGTGCTGCTGTCGGACCCGCGGGTGCGCGATGCGGTGGTCGTGCGCCGCGCCGACGCGCAGTGGGGCGAGGTGCCGGTGGCGATCGTGGCCGCGTCCGATGCGACACTGACGGCGGCCGAACTGCTGGATGCCTGCCGGCGGGAACTGGCCGGCTACAAGCGGCCGAAGGGGGTGCTGTTCGTGGCTGAGGAACGGCTGCCGCGCAGCACGACCGGCAAGATCCTGCGCCACGAAATCGAGAAATGGCCGGAGGTTCTGGCGGGGGCATTCCTGGCGTAGGCCGTCGTGCGGGTGAGGCCGGACTGACGCGTCAGTCCTGGCCGGGGGCGGCGAAGTTCAGCACGAAGCGGGCGCCGCCGCCATCCCGGTCTTCCACGCTTGCGTTGCCGCCGTGCAATTGGGCGATCCGGCGCACCAGCGCCAACCCGATCCCCGCGCCGGCGGAACGCCGTCTGTCCGCGCGCCAGAAGCGATTGAAGATCAGTTCCTTCTGCTCATCGGGCACGCCGAGACCGCGGTCCTCCACGATGACGCGCGAGTCTGGCTCGATGCTGACGGAGATGGTCGTGCCGGCCGGTGCGTACTTGATCGCGTTGTCGACCACGTTGCGGATCGCCGTTTCGATCAACGCCGCGTGTCCGGACACTGGCTGGACGATGTCGGGTGCGTCGAACTCGATCACCTGTCGGTGCGTGAGTGCCGTGCTGGCCAATTCCTCGCATACCTTCCGCGCCACGGCGCCGATATCCACCGGTTGATGCTGCTGCGCCACGGCTTCTTCCGCCTGCGCGAATTGCAGCAGCTGGTTCACCAGCATGCCGAGGCCGCGCAGCTCCTCGCGGATATTGTCCACGATCGGTCCGGGCGGCAATTCGTTGATCTGCAGCAGCAGCACAGCGAGCGGTGTGCGCAATTCGTGTGCCGCATCCGCGGTGAACTGCTTCTGCAATGACAAGGTTTGCTGGAGCCGGGCCAGCATGGCATTGATCGCGCTGACCACCTGATAGAACTCGACCGGCAGGTGCTGCGTCGCGAGCGGGCTCAATTGTCCTCCCGATCCGGCGGCGGCGCCGAGAGCGGCCGCCTGCCGGGCGATCCGGTCCAGCGGCCGCAGCGCGTGGCGCATGGTGAACAGGATCGCCAGGACGAGCGGGGGAACGACGGACAGTACCGGCACGACCACATGGTCGAGCATCTCGTCGGCCATCACCGAGCGCCAGCGCCAGTCCGGGTCGCCGATCATGACGACCTGCAGCCAGTAGGAACGGTTCTTGACGTCCTCATGGTCGGTCATCACCCAGCGGTCGGTTGCCGGCTTGCCGTTCGGCCCCGGCAGGCGGCCGAAGCCTTCGGTGATCTCGCGCTCTCCGTCGCGGTTCGCCTCGTCGGTGAGCTGCTCCAGGGCCGGAAACAGTTCCGGGTTGGCCGTCGCGATCAACCGCCGTGTCTGCGGCAGCCGGCGGTCGAATACGCGAAACCCGTAGGCGGCCGGATAGAGCCGGAATTCATCGAGTTGGGACGGATCCTGCCCGTCGCGCAGCGCCGTCAGGATCGTGCTGATTTCGACCTCCAGCGTGGCGCGCCGCAGGTTCGGTATGTCCAGCATGTACTTGGCGAAGAAGAACACGACCAGCAGCAGCGTCACCGCCGTGGCGACCAATGTGGAGCGCAGCGCAAGGATGCGCGTCAGCGTCGGCATCCGTTTCTGCTTCTTCAAGCGTCGCGTTCCGAGAGGATGTATCCCAGGCCGCGCATCGCGGTGATCGCGACCGAGGCGTCCTGCGCTTCCAGCCGCCGGCGCAGCCGCGACACCGCCGCCTCGATCGCGTTCGGCGTCACATCGTGATCGAACGAATAGACCGCGTGCTCCAGCTTCTGCCGGGGCAGCAGCCGGCCCTTCTGGGCCAGCAGGGCGGCGAGCACCGCGAACTCCCGCCGCGGCAGGTCCAGCACCGGGCGGCCGCCGATGCGCAGGGTCATCGCTGCGGTGTCCAGCGACAGGTTGCCCGCCGTCAGCACGCTCTGCGTGACCTGCCTGGGGCGGCGCAGCAGGGCGCGCACCCGCGCCAGCAACTCGTCGAACGAGAACGGCTTGACCAGATAATCGTCGGCGCCCTGATCCAGCGTCTGCACGCGCTGATCGACGTCGGATCGGGCGGTGGCGACCAGAACCGGGGTGCCGTGGCCGGCCCGGCGCAGCGCGCGTAGCAGTTCCTTGCCATCCTGGTCGGGCAGCGACAGGTCTAGCAAGATGAGATCGTAGTCGGTCACATCGAGTGCCTCCTTGCCCGCCTGCGCGGTCGGAACGGCATCCACCGTGTAGCCGCTGTCGCTGAGCAGCTTCTTCATCAGCGCCGCGAGCTTGTCGTTGTCCTCGACTACCAGCAGCCGCATCGGCACCGATCCAGTCCCGCGCCCGCCCGTTCGCGGCGTGGTGCCGCCGCGGAAGGCGGCCCGTCGGCTGTCAGCCAGCCGGTCACGTTCGCATCAGGAAGTCGAAGATCATCTTGCCGGCAAAGAACGTGATGCTCGCCTTGAGAACCGCGACCCCCGCCCGCTCGGGGATGATGTCGCGGCAATAGATGCCCATATAGGAACCCGCCGCCGAGGCAGCCGTCATGACCAGCATGATCTGCCAATAGCGGAGGAACGGGAAACCGGCAACGACGAAGGCGAACACCTTCAGCGCATGCAGCACGCTCATCTGCATGGCGTGGGTCACGATCACCCGGTTCTTCGCCAGCCCCTGCTTGATCAGCACGGGCTGCGAGATCAGCCCGACGCTGGCGACGAACAGGGAGAGGAACGTCTGGATGAAGCCGAGCGGAAAGAACCCGGTGACCACCCGGCCGAGCTTCTTCACCAGATCCGTCCAGGTGCACAGCAGGATGAACACCCCCATCATCGCCGTCAGGTAGATGTCGGGTATCCGGCCGATGAAGTGGTATCCCACGATACTGCCCGCCACGGCGCCGGCGACATAGGCCGGCAGCAGGCGCAGCTCGGCCTGCCGGTAGTCGAAGACGAACCGGCTGGCGTTGCTGACGAACTGCGTGACCCCATGCACCGGAACCACCGCCGACATCGGCAGGAACGCCGGCATGACCGACAGCAGACCGACCCCGCCGCCCACGCCCAGCGCGGCGGTGGCGAGCGAGGTAAGGAAGCTGACGGCGGACAGGCTTGCAATCGCTTGCATCGGCAAATGGCTCCATGAGGGCGCGGGGCGGCCCGCGCCGGCGATCCCGGCGTCCGTCCGTCCGCGGCATGCCGCGGACG
>JBBIQA010000104.1:0-15814 GCA_037442565.1 Rhodospirillales bacterium | reverse complement strand
AGAGGTTTCACGTTCGAGAGGATTTCACGATTTGGGGCTTCACGATTCCAGACGCATGCGCTTAAGCGGGCATCATTGACGCAAATTGCGTCAAACAGAAGTCATTTCCCGCGATGCCGGCCATTCTTCCGGCGCAGTGTGGCCGAAACGCGGCGGGATTTCAGCCGCCGCCGCCCGCCGGCTGCTGGCTTGGCACGGTGACCTTGAACAGGGCGGGGTCGAACTTGCCGCCGAGTTCCACGTTGAACAGCCGCACGCTGGTTTCCTGCCGCTGCTGGTCGACCACGGTCCAGCGCTGCAGCGCCAGTTTCTGGTCGGAGAAGTAGAGCGTGATGGTGCCGTCCGAGGGGCTGGCGGTGCGTTGCAGGGTCAGCTCGATCTCATCGGGCAGGCGCCGCAGGCCGACGATCTCGATGTCGCCGGACAGCTTCACCTGGTCGGCGAGGATGATGCCGAGCGGGGTCTGCGACAGCGGGATGTTGGAGGTCTGTTGCAGCTTGCTGTCGTTGAAGACGACCAGGCCATAGTTGGCGACCAGCAGGAACGGGCTGGGCGGGTCGTATTGGAAGCGCATCCTGCCGGGGCGTTGCAGCCAGACCTCCCCCTCGGAGGTGGCGCCATTGGGCGCGACCTGGAGGAAGCGGGCCTTCAGGCTGCGCAAATTGGTCAGGTAGGTCTCGATGCGCGCGATGTCGGCGCGGTCGCGATCGGTCAGCGCCAGGGCGGCGCGGGCCCGGAAGGGGAGGAGACCGGCCGGCAGCAACGCGAGCGCGGCGAGGAGGGATCTGCGGTTCATGGACGTCATGTGGCGCGGGGAGCGCCGAATTGCAAAGCGCCTATTCGGCCGCCACCGGGGCCAGGACGCGATCGGTGCTCGCCCGCTCCCACAGTTCCGGCGCCAATTCCTCGGGGCGATCGGGGAAGAACAGGGCGCAGGCCATGGTGATCAGCGCGAAGACGGCCAGCACCAGGAGAACATTGGTCAAATTGCCGGTGTGTTCGTACAGCACGGCGATCAGCGGGGCGGCCGCGGCGGAGCCGAGGAAGCCGACGAAGAACCGCACCGAGTACATCCGCGCCCTGAGCGCAGGGGAGATATAGCGGGCCGTCATGGTTTCGTTCACCGTCACCTGGCCGAACAGCGCCGCGGCGACCAGGCCGGCGACCGGCAGCACGGCCCAGCCCTGCACGTAGGAAAGGGCGAACAGCGCCGGCGCCAGCAGCAGCGCCAGCGGCAGGAAGGCGCGCTTCAGCGTGGTGCGGTCGATCAGGCGGCCGACGGTGAGCTGCGTGGCCGCGCCGCAGATGGTGGCGAGGAAGGCAGCGAGCCCCGCCAGCTTCACCAGCGATGGGTCGCCGGCCAGCCGTTCGGCCATCAGCTTGGGCAACAGCAGGGTGAAGGCGTTGAACACCAGCCCCGACACCGCGGCGATCATCAGCAGCACGATCACCGCCCGGCGCACCAGGGCGGGCGGGATGGTGGGGAAAGGCCGCGCGTTGCGCCGGATCTCGGCGGTGTGCAGCCGCATGCGGCTCCAGGCAATGCCGAGGCCGAGGCAGAGAACACCCGGCACGATGAAGGCGACGCGCCAGCCGCCCTGCGCCGCCAGCAAGGCGGTGACGACCGGCGCGGTGGCGACGCCGATATTACCGAACACGCCGTTCAGGCCGACGGCCTTGCCGACTTTCTCGCCGGCGGCCTCCACCAGCATGGCGGTGCCGATCGGATGGTAGATCGAGGCGAATACGCCGACCGCCCCCAGCGTGAGCATCAGCGCCAGCGGGGTATTCGACAGGCCGGCCGCGATCATGGAGCCGCCGGCGCCGACGAAGAACGCCGTCATCAGCGCCTTGCGGCCGAATTTCTGCGCCAGCCAGCCTTGCGGCAGAGACAGCAGGCCGTAGAGCACGAAGCCGCCGGTGGCGAGTTGCAGGATCGGCCCGTAATCCGGCCCGAACGCGCCGCCCTGCACGGCCATGGTGAGCACCGCGGTCGGCAGGATCAGCAGGCAGTAATGCGTGATCAGATGCGCGGTGTTGATGAAGGCGATCTGGCGGCTGGCCTGGGTCATGCGAGGCGTCCTGCGGTCGTTGCCGAAACCATACTCCTGCGGCGGATGCGAGGCCAGGAGTTGGTGCGCAGGGCGGGGATCTCGGCCTCCGCAGGTCAGGGCGTTCCGCCTTGCTTCCTTCAGCCCGCCGCCGCAGCCCGCGACCAGGCATAGGTCAGTTCGTGGCGGTTGTGGAAGAGATGGAACAGGCGGCTACCGGGGATGGCGGCGAGGGCTTCGGCTGTCTCGTGGTCCGTGGGCCCCTGGAACTTGATGGTGCACACGATGTGTCTCGGCGCATCGGCGGCGATCCAGCGCTGGATCAGGGCCAGCAGCCGGTCGGGGTAGGCGATGATGTCGCTGAACAGCCAGTCCACTTTTTCCGGTTCCAGCGCGAAGGCGCTTTCCTGCCTTGTGGTCACGTTCGGCCTGGCGGTGATTTCGGGGTCGAGCGGGGCCTTGTCGATGGCGATCACGGTGGCGCCGAGTTCGGCGAGCGCCCAGGTCCAGCCACCGGGGGAGGCGCCGAGGTCGAGGCAGGTTTCGCCGGGTTGGGGGTACCAGCCGAGCCGGGTGCAGGCTTCCCACAGTTTCAGGTAGGCGCGGCTGGGCGGGCCGATGCGGTCCTCGACAAAGCGGCATTCGCCGTTGACGAAGGGGCTGGTCTTGCTGGCGCTGGCCAGCATCCGGTCGGGGGCGAGCAGGGTCCAGGCGCCGAGATGGGCGGTGGGGGCGGGCTCGGGGAACACCAGCTTCCGGGCCTTCACCGGCGGCAGGCGGTCGGCGATCAGCGCGGCGCGGCGGAAATTGGCGACCTGATAGCCGGACCAGTTTCGCTGGATCGCCCTCAGGGCGTCGGCGGCGTCCTTGACCGAGGCGATGGGGATTTCCCGGGGGGCGGTCCAGGTATCCAGCGCCCAGGCGGCGTCGGCCGGCGGGTCCGGCGACACGGCGAGGCGGCCGTGCCATTCGGTGACGGCGATGCCGCGGCGCGCAAGTTCCTCGGCGAGGATCGTCTCGAAGCCCTCGGCGGCGAGGTAGGCGGCCCCGGGGGGATTGGCCTGGGTCATAGAGCCGGGCGGCCTCGGATGGCGGCGAGGCCGAGCAGGGCCCAGCCGATCATCGTCAGCGTGCCGCCGGTGGGGGCAAGCATGGGCAGGTGGATGCCGAGGAGGACCTGGCAATAGATCGCGCCGCAGAAGCCGAGCAGACCGACCAGGAACGCGGCGCCGGCCCAGTTGGCCAGGGCCGGGCCGCCGGTACGCAGCCAGATGCCCGTCGCCACCAGGGCGAGCGCGTGCCAGAGCTGCATTTCCACCGCGCTGTGCAGGATGGCGCGCGCGGCGGGGTCGAGCGGCGCGTGGGCGGTGTAGGCGGCCATGGCGACGCCGAGCAGGCCGGCAGCCGCGCCGGCGGCGATCCAGAGCCGGAACAGGGATTTTTGCATGGACCGACCTTATCAACCCGCGCCCGGTTCCGCCATTCGCGGCGCGCGCTCTGTTCCACAAATTGCGGCCCGGCTATACAATCACGGAATGCCCCGTGGCGATCTGTTTCCCGAAATCGGCCCGTACGAAACCGGCTACCTGCCGATATCGGCGGGGCACGTGATGTATTGGGAGCAGGTCGGCAATCCGCGCGGCCGGCCGGTGCTGTTTCTGCATGGCGGCCCGGGCGCGGGGGCCGGGATCGTGCATCGCCGCTTCTTCGATCCCGCCCATTGGCGGGTGATCATCTTCGACCAGCGCGGCGCCGGCCGTTCCCGTCCGCTGGGCAGCCTGGCGCAGAACACGACGCCGGACCTGGTGGACGACATAGAGACGCTGCGCCGGCACCTGAGCTTGGAGAGCTGGTTGCTGTTCGGCGGCTCCTGGGGCTCCACCCTGGCGCTGGCCTATGCCCAGGCGCATCCCGAGCGGGTACGCGGCGCGGTGCTGCGCGGTGTGTTCCTGGGGCGCGACAGCGAGGTGGATTGGTTCCTCCACGGCCTGGCGGCGATCTTTCCCGATGTGCACGCCGCCTTCGCCGGGTTCCTGCCGGAGGCCGAGCGCGGCGATCTGCTCGGCGCCTATCTGCGCCGGCTGACCGACCCCAATCCTGCCGTGCACATGCCGGCGGCGCGCGCCTGGTCGGTGTACGAGGGATCCTGCAGCACCCTGCTGCCGAGCCCGGACACGGTCGCATCCTTCGCACAGGACCGCACGGCGCTCGGGCTGGCGCGGATCGAGGCGCATTACTTCGCCAACCGGCTGTTCCTGCCGCCGGAAGGCCTGCTCGGCCGGATGGACCGCATCGGACACATCCCGGCGGAGATCGTGCAGGGCCGCTACGACATGGTGTGTCCGGCCTGCTCGGCCTTCGAGCTGGCGGCTGCCTGGCCGAACGCAAGGCTGTCGGTGGTGCCGGATGCGGGGCATTCCGCCCTGGAGCCGGGTATTCGCCGCGCGCTGATCGCGGCGGTCGAGCGGTTCCGCCAGGAGAGATAGCGCCCCGGAAGAGATGGCGCCCCAGAGAGGAAGCCGGGCGGGGTGTGCCCGGAACGTTGATAACCGGAGGATACGGATGAAAGTCGGCGTGATCGGGCTTGGCTCGATGGGCATGGGGGCGGCGCTCAACCTGCTCAAATCCCAGCATCAGGTGATCGGCTGCGAGCTGCGGGAAGCGGCGCGCGCGGAGATCGCCGCGGCGGGCGGCTCGGCGGTGACGAGTGCCGCGGAGCTGCCGGAGGATTTGGAGGCGTTGATCGTCTTCGTGGTGAACTCCACCCAGGCCGAGGATGTGTTGTTCGGACCGCAGGGCTGCGCGTCCCGGCTGCCCAAGGGAGTGGTCGTGCTGCTGTGCACCACCGTCGCGCCGGAGGCGGCGCGCAGGCTGGACGAGAGGATCACCGCCGCCGGGCTGCTGATGCTGGATGCCCCGGTTTCCGGCGGCGCCACCGGCGCGCGGGCGGGCACGATGACGATCATGGCCTCGGGGCCCGAGGCGGCGTTCGCCCGGGCGCAGCCGGTGCTGGACGCGATCGGCGACAAGGTCTGGCGGCTGGGCGACACGGCCGGGATCGGCAGCACGGTAAAGATGGTCAACCAACTGCTCGCGGGCGTGCATATCGCGACCGCCGCCGAGGCATTGGCGCTGGGCATTCGCGCCGGCGCCGATCCGCGCACGCTGTACGACGTGATCTGCAGTTCCGCCGGCAGTTCCTGGATGTGGCAGAACCGGGTGCCGCACATCCTCGACGGCGACGACACGCCGTCCTCGGCGGTCAACATCTTCGTCAAGGATCTGGGGATCGTGCTGGACCAGGCGCGCAGCCTGACATTCCCGCTGCCGATGGCTTCCGCCGCGCACCAGCTGTTCCTGGCCGCCGCCGCGGCCGGGCATGGCGCCAGGGACGATGCGTTCGTCATTCGGGTGTGGGAGGCGCTGGCCGGCATAAAGCTGCCGGGGATCAAGCTGCCGGGAGAGGATTGATGCTGCACCTTACCCTGCACGAGGAAGGCGGCCTGCACCTCGCCGCGGTGCCGGTCAATACGCTGGTGATTGCCGGCTGGACCGGGCGCGACGCGGCGAAGGTGCAGGAGCATATCGACGAGCTGGCCGCCATCGGCGTGAAGCCGCCGGCCAGCGTGCCGGTGTTCTACCGCGTCTCCGCCGCCCGGCTGACCACGGCGCCGTTGATCGAGGTGACCGGCAACGCCAGCAGCGGCGAGGTGGAGTTCGTGGTTTTCAATCACGGCGACCGGCTGTGGGTGACGGTCGGCTCGGACCACACCGACCGCGAGGTGGAGGCCTACGGCATCACCGTCTCCAAGCAGATGTGCGACAAGCCGATCTGCGCCGATGCCTGGCCGCTGCTGGATGTCGCCGGGCATTGGGACCGCCTGGTACTACGCGCGTTTGCCGACGGCGTGCTGTACCAGGAGGGCGACGTGGCGGAGATGCGGACTCCGGGCGACCTGATCGCCGCCTATGGCGGCCTGCCGCCGGAGGCGGCGATGATTGATGGTCTGCCGCCGGGGGCGGCGATGTTCGGCGGCACCATGCCGGTGATCGGCGGCGTGCGGCCGGCTTCGCGCTTCGAGATCGAGCTGGAAGACCCCGTGCTCGGCCGTCGGCTGCGCCACGGCTACGACGTCGCCGTGCTGCCGCTGGCATAGCCGCGATCGCATGGCCCGAGGGTGACGGCCTCCCTGCAAGGCAAGATCTTCACCGGCGCCGGCTGGATCGTCGGCTGGCGGATGACCACGCGCGGCCTCGGGCTGGTCAGCACGCTGGTGCTGGCGCGGCTGCTGCTGCCGGCGGATTTCGGCATGGTGGCGCTGGCCACCAGCTTCTCCCAGGCGATCGAGGCGATGGCGTTTCTCGGCGTCGAGGACGCGCTCGTGCGCGCGGAGCGTCCGGACCGCAGCCTGTACGACACGGGATTCACGCTCAGCCTGCTGCGCGCCCTGGCGATGGCCGGACTGCTGGTCGGGATGGCCGGGCCGGCGGCGGCATGGTTCGCCGAACCTCGGCTCGTCGCGGTGATCTACGCCCTGGCCGCCGGCACCGCGATCGAGGGGCTCGGCAATATCGGGCTGGTGGAGTTCCGCCGCGATTTCGCGTTCCAGCGGGAATTCGTCTCGATGATCCTGCCGCGCCTGCTCAGCATCGTGGTGATGATCGGCTTCGCCTGGGTCTGGCGCAGCTACTGGGCGCTGGTGGCCGGCATCTTGGCCATGCGCTTCGCCCGCGTGGCGCTGAGCTACCGCATGCATCCGTACCGGCCACGGCTTTCGTTGGCTTCCTGGCGGGAACTGGTCGGCTACTCGTTCTGGAGCTGGCTGGTGGCGCTGGCGGTGATGGTGCGGGAGCGCAGCACCGCGCTGCTGATCGGGCGGATGCTCGGCACCGGACCGGTCGGGGTTTATTCCGTTGGCGCGGATCTGGCCGCCCTGCCTACCTCCGAGCTGGTCGAGCCGTTGTCGCGGGCGGCGTTCTCGGGCTTCGCCGCGGCGCGCCACCAGGGCGAACCGGCCGGCGAGATCTATCTGCGCGTGGTCGCCACCACGGCGCTGCTTACCCTGCCGGCGGGGGTCGGCGCCTCGCTGATCGCCGATCCCCTGGTGCGGCTGCTGTTCGGCCCGAACTGGGTGGAAGCGATCCCCGTGGTGCGGGTTCTCGCCATCGCCGGCGCGGCGACGGTGTTCGGCTATATCGGCTGGACGCTGTTCAGCGCGCATGCGCTGCTGCGCACTGTGCTGACGGTTTCCGTCCTGGCGGCGGCCGCGCGGGTGCTGCTGCTGGTGCTGTTGCTGCCGCGGGCCGGCGTGCTGGGCGCGGCGATTGCCGTGACGGTGTCGATTGCCTTCGAGGACGCGCTGTATATCGGCCTGACCTTTCGCCGCTTCGGCGTCGGGGCATCGGCGCTGCTGGCCCGTGTTTGGCGCGGGGCGCTTGCCGCATCCTGCATGGCCGCGGCGCTGGTATGGTCCGGAATGGGCTGGGCGCCGTCCACCGGCGGCCCCGCGGAGCTGGCGGTCCAGCTGGCGTCGGCGATCGCGCTGGGCGGCCTGGTCTATACCGGGGTGCTGCTGCTGGCCTGGTTCGCGAGCGGCCGGCCGCCCGGCGCGGAAGCGGATGCCGTGGTTCTGCTTGGGGGGATGCCCGGCCGGCTACGCCGGCGCGTTACATGACCGGCTGCGCCGGCGGATTACTTGACCTCTTTTAGCCGGCGCTCGGCCATCGGCCGCCAGGGGGCGTTCTTGGGTGCCGCGTCCAGCGCGCCGCGAAACAGTCCCGCGGCCTCCTCGGTCACGTGTCCGGCGGCCTCGGTCAGCGCCTCCGCGGTTTCGGCGGCAAGGGTTGGGTCGTAACGGGTCTGCAGCGCCGTTCGCCACGCCGCCGCCGCCGCCGGCATATTGCCGCGACTGGCCTCGGCGTTGCCGAGCAGGACATAGCCTTGCCGCGTCTGGTCGCTCTTCGGGTCCATCTGGGCCAGCCTGGCGCGAAGCTGGCCGATCATGGCGTCCTCCTTCGCCGCGCGGGCGGCCTCGGCGGCGACCAGCTCGGCATGCGGCACCGACGGCAGGCCCGGGCTACCGCCGATCAAATAGAGGCCCAGCGCCGCCGCGGGCACCAGGGTCAGCGCGGCGACCAGGGGAAAGCGACGGCCACGAACCGGCGGAATATCCTCGCTATCGGCCGCCGCCAGCAGCCGGCGCTGCACTTCGAGCATCGCGCTGGCGTGTTCCGCCGGGGCGAGCCGGCCTTCCGTGAGCTCCCGGTCGAGCTCGACAAGCTGGGCACGGTGCAGCGCCAGGGCGGCATCGCGGCGGCCCCGCGGGGCGGAACCATGCAGCAGCGACAGGATCAGTGGCGCCAGGGCCACCAGCGACAAGGCCAGAAGGGCAATCCAGATCATGATCCACTCAGTTTGGCCAATCGCTGCCGCTCGGCATCCGATAGCGGTTCGGGCGGTTCGGGCCTGCGCCGCCGACCCAGGATCACCGCCCCGGCGCCTATACCGGCCGCCAGCGCCGGTGCTCCCCAGAGCAGAAAGGTAAGGGCGGAGAAGGGCGGGCGCAGGCGGATGAAGTCGCCGTACCGCGCGACCATCCAGTCCATGATCTGCTGGTCGGTCTCTCCCGCCCGCACGTGGTCGCGGATGATGCGTCGGAAATCGCGGGCGAGATCGGCTTCGGACTCCTCGACGCTCTCGTTCTGGCAGACCATGCAGCGCAACTGGCGGCCGATCGCCTCGGCCCGCGCCTCCTGCGCGGGGTCGGGCAGCATCTCCGCCGGGTTGCTGACGGCGAAGGCCGGAGTTGCCGGCAACGCCATGGCGAACCATGGCGTCGCGAACAGCAGCAGCAACGTCCAGCGTGGGATCATGCCAGCTGCTTCAGCATGGGCATGAGTTCCTGCTGCACGATTTCCGTCGTCAGCGCGCCCGCCCAGCGCCAGCGAACGATGCCGCCGGTGTCGATCAGGTAGGTTTCCGGCACGCCGTACAGGCCGAAATCGATCGCGACCCGTCCCGGCGCATCGCGCCCGACCCGCACATACGGATTGCCGTGCCGGCGCAGGAACGCCCCGGTCGCTTCCGGCTTGTCCTTGTAGGCGACGCCAAATACCGGCTGGCCGGCCTGTTTCAGCGCCATCAGCACCCCCGTCTCCGCGACGCACGGCACGCACCAGGAGGCGAAGAAATTCACCAGCACCGGCCGCCCGAGCAATGTGAGATCGGCCGAGCCGAATCCTGGCCCGTCACCCTGCCCCGGCAGGTTGAAATTCGGCACCTTCTTGCCGACCAGCGCGCTCGGCACGCCGCGCGGATCGAACTTGCCGGAGCGCATGCGGTCCAGCATCGAGTACAGCCCGACGCCCGCCACGCCGGCGATGCCGAGCGGCAGCAGCAGGACCAGCCGGCGGTTGAGCGCGGTCATTCGGCCGGCACCATGACCGCGCGCCGCGCCGGGGCGCCGACGCGCAGCCGCCGGTCGATCAGCGACAGGAAGCCCCCGAACGCCATTACCAGCGCGCCGAGCCAGATCCAGGGCGCCAGGAAGTTGTAATGCAGCCTCAGCACCGCGGTGCCGTCATGCTCCTCGCCCAACACGGCATACAGATCGGCGATCGGGCTGCTTTGGATAGCGGTCTCGGTCACGGTCATCGTCTGGGTCGTGAAGCTGTGGCGGGCGGGGTGGAACATCCCGACCTCCTCGCCGTCGCGGGTTACGCGGATGTCGGCCACGCGGGCATTGAAGTTGGGCCCCTTCTCGTCGTGCAGGTCCACCAGCGTCCATTCGTAACCGGCGAGCGAAACCGTCTGGCCCGGCGCGATCGCGACAATGGTGCTTTGCGCCAGCGACATCCCGGCGATCCCGGCAATCGTCAGCCCCATGCCGGCATGCGCGACCGCCCCGCCCCAGACCGACAGCGGCAGCCCGGCCAACCGGGAGACGCTGTTGGCCAGCGGAACGCGGAACAGTCGAATGCGCTGAACGATCTCGGCGAAGCTCCCCAGCACCAGCCAGGCGGCGGCGGCGAAGGCAAGGGCCGCCATGCCAGCGTGAAAGCCAAGCTCGGCGACGATGCCGACCGCGGCGGCGACCAGCGCCGCCCACCAGAGCTTCAGCAGGGCGGGGCCCAGGGCGGCACGCTTCCACGACAGCACCGGCCCCACCGACATCGCCAGGAACAGCGGCGCGACCAGGGGCAGGACCGCCGAATTGAAATAGGGCGGGCCGACGCTGATCTTGGCGCCGAACAGCAGGTCGGCGAACAGCGGATAGATCGTGCCGGTCAGCACGACGGCGGCGATCGAGCAGAGCAGGATGTTGTTCAGCACCAGCGCGCCTTCGCGCGACACCGGGGAGAACAGTCCGGAGGCGGACAGCACCGGCGCGCGGATGGCGAACAGCAGCAGGCTGCCGCCGATCACCAGCGCCAGCAGCCCCAGGATGAAGATGCCGCGCGTCGGGTCGTTGGCGAAGCTGTGCACCGAATTCAGGATGCCCGAGCGGACCAGGAACGTGCCCGACAGGGACAGCGAGAACGTGCCGATGGCGAGCAGCACGGTCCAGGTCTTCAGCGCCTCCCGCTTCTCCACCACGATGGCGGAATGCAGCAGCGCCGTGCCGGTCAGCCAGGGCAGCAGGGAGGCATTCTCCACCGGGTCCCAGAACCAGTAGCCGCCCCAGCCGAGGATATAGTACGACCAGAACGAGCCGAGCATGATGCCGAGCGTCAGCAGGCTCCAGGACGCCAGCGTCCAGGGCCGCACCCAGCGTCCCCAGGAAGCGTCGATCCGCCCTTCCAGCAGGGCGGCGACAGCAAAGGCGAAGGGAATGGCGAAGCCGACATAGCCGGCATAGAGGATCGGCGGATGGATCGCGAGGCCCGGGTCCTGCAGCAGCGGGTTCATGTCCCGCCCGTCCTCCGGCACCGGCCAAAGGCGCAGGAAGGGGTTAGAGGTCAGCAGCGCGAACAGCTCGAAGCCGACCGAGGTGCCGCCGAGCACACCGATCACCCGGGCGCGCAGCGACGAGGGCAGGTTGCGCCCGAACAGCCCGACCGCCCCGCCGCAGATCGCCAGGATCAGGCACCAGAGCAGGATCGAGCCCTCATGGTTCCCCCAGGTGCCCGAGATCTTGTAGAGCATCGGCTTCAGCGAATGGGAGTTCTCGGCCACGTTCAGCACCGAGAAATCGTCGATCACCGAACTCCAGACCAGGCTGGCATAGGCGGCGACGAGGGCGATCAGCTGCCCGAGCGCCAGCGCCGGAGCCGCCGCCATCAGCCGGATGTCGCGGGTCTGCGCGCCCCAAAGCGGCAGGATCATCTGCGCCGCGGCGAAGGCAACGGCCAGGGCGAGGCCGAAATGGCCGAGTTCCGGGATCATCCGCCCGCTTTCAAGGCATTGGTATTCTTCGGGATCAGCGTGTTCCAGGTCGAGGCCGGCGGTGGCGGCTTGCCGTCGTCGGGGTTCCAATGGCCGGTCTTCTTCAGGGCTTCCTCGACGTCCTTCGGCATATAGGTCTCGTCATGCTTGGCCAGCACCTCCGACGCCCGGAAGCTGCCGTCCGCGGCCATGCTGCCGAGCGCCACCACCCCCTGCCCCTCGCGGAACAGGTCCGGCAGGATGCCGGTGTAGTTGACCGTCACCGTGCCGGCGCCGTCGGTGACCTGGAAGCGGGCGGTGGGATGACCGTTCTCGCTCACCCGCTGCACGCTGCCTTTCACCACCAGGCCGCCGAGGCGGAAGGTCCGCCCGATCGCCGGCGCCTTGGTGGCGATCTCGGATGGCGGGATGAAGAACACCAGCGTGTCGCGAAAGGCCATCAGCGCGAGCGCCGTGGCGCTGCCGAGGCCGATGCCGCAGGCGACGAGGATCCAAAGGCGGCGGCGTTTGCGGGTCATCGTCTTTTCCGGGTGTCGATCGCCGCCAGCCGGCGCGCCGCGCGGCGCGAACGCAGCCAGGCATCGAGGGCGAAGCCGGCGGGAACCAGCGTGCCCAGCGTGTAGACGGCGATGATGTAGGGCAGATGGGTCACTTCTGGCTGTCCGCCCGCGCACTGAGCAGGCCGCGGATGCGCCGCTCCATGACCGCGCTGCGCGTGCGGGTCAACACGATGGCGGCAAACACGAACGCATACCCGAGCCCGGCGAAGGCCAGCGGCCAGAGCATGTCGATATGCATGCTCGGCGCCCCGGTCAGGCCAATGGTCGCGGGCTGGTGCAGGGTGTTCCACCAATCCACCGAGAACTTGATGATCGGCAGGTTCACCACGCCGATCAGCGCCAGGATGGCCCCGGCGCGATAGCCGCGGGTGGGGTCGTCGAAGGCGCGCACCAGGGCGACATGGCCGAGATAGAGGAAGAACAGCACCAGCACCGAGGTCAGCCGCGCGTCCCACACCCACCAGGCGCCCCACATCGGCTTGCCCCAGATGCTGCCGCTGGCCAGGCAGAGCGCGGTGAAGCCGGCGCCGACCGGCGAGATCTCGGCCGCCGCCAGGTCCGCCAGCGGATGGCGCCACACCAGCGACAGCAGCGAGCAGACGGCAAGCGCGAAATACCCGGCGCTCGCCAGCCAGGCCGAGGGCACGTGCACATACATCATGCGCACCGCGTCGCCCTGCTGCCAGTCGGCCGGCGCCACGAACAACCCGGCGTACAGGCCAATGGCGGTCAGTACCGCCCCGGTCAGGGCCAGCCACGGCAGAACGACGCCGGACATCCGCAGGAAGCGCCCGGGATTGGCGAACCGGTGCAGGTTGCGCCCGGACGGACCGGGACCGGCCCGGTTCGGACCGGGCTGGTTCGGACCGGGCTGGTTGGGGCCGAGCGGGCGCGGCGTAAGGGCGGGAGTGATTTCCACGAAGCGATCCTAGACCAACGCTGCCGCCGTTTGAAGGCGCAGCCAGTTGTCCCTAAGGTAGGAACCAGTATGAGCCACGCAACCTGCGCCCACTCGGTAGCCGGCGACTTGATGCAGAGCAATGACGAGACAATGATTTCCCAACCTGGGATTTCCGCAAGCTGGGAAACCGCATGCCCAACCACTGGCTGGTAAAATCCGAACCCGACGCGTTCAGCTGGGACCAGCAGGTGTTCAACGTCGTCGAGCCCTGGACCGGCGTGCGCAACCATATGGCGAAGAACAATCTGAAGGCCATGAAGAAGGGCGACCTCGCGTTCTTCTACCACTCGAATGTCGGCAAGGAGATCGTCGGCGTGGTGGAGGTCGCGAACGAGGCCTACCCGGACCCGACCGCCGAGAGCGGGGACTGGGTATGCGTGGACATGCGCGCCGTCGGGCCGATGCCCAAGCCCGTCACGCTCGCCGCGATCAAGGCCGAGCCGGCGCTGGCCGATGTCGCGCTGGTGCGGATGTCGCGCCTGTCCGTGATGCCGATTGCGCCGGAGCACTGGAAGATCCTTTGCAAGATGGGCGGATGGAAGCGGTAGATCAGCCTGGCCTGCTGCCGCCGCGGCTGCGCGTTCTGTGCCGGGTCGAGGACATCCCCGACCCCGGCGCCAAGGGTTTTCCGCCGGGCCCCGGCGGCTTCACCGGCCTGTTCGCGGTGCGCCAGGGCACGGAAATTCGCGTCTATGTGAATGCGTGCCCGCATATCGGCATCTCGCTCGACTGGCTGCCGGATCGCTTCCTCTCGGTGGACGGGCGGTTTATCGTCTGTTCCACCCATGGCGCCGAGTTCCGGCTGATGGACGGCTATTGCGTGCGCGGCCCCTGCCAGGGTGAGGCGCTGGAAGCGGTGATGATACAGATCAAGGATGGCGACGTGCTGGTGGCGGACGACGCGGGGCTATAATCTCGAACCGTCAGCCGCGGCGCGCGTCCCCCGCAGGACCCCGACTGATAAGATGCCGACCAATATGACTGGGAAGGAATAAACCGATGTCCGACCACCACCATGCCCCGCCGGGGCAGCTCTTTCCGGTCAAGGCCGACTTCGCCGCCCGCGCGCATGTCGATGCCGCGCGCTATCAGGAGATGTTCGAGCGCGCCGGGCGCGACCCCAACAATTTCTGGGCCGAGCAGGCGGAGCGCGTCTCCTGGATCAAGCGCCCGACAAAGATCAAGAACACCAGTTTTTCCGGCGACGTGTCGATCAAGTGGTTCGAGGATGGCACGCTGAACGCCTCCGCCACCTGCCTCGACCGGCATTTGCCGGACCGCGCCGACCAGGTGGCGATCATCTGGGAAAGCGACGATCCCAACGTGAGCGAGAACGTCACCTACCGGGACCTGCATGAGCGGGTCTGCCGCCTCGCCAACGTCCTGAAATCCCTCGGCGCGCGCAAGGGAGACCGGATCACGATCTACCTGCCGATGGTGGTGGAAGCCGCCGTGGCCATGCTCGCCTGTGCCCGTATCGGCGCTATCCATTCCGTGGTCTTCGGCGGCTTCTCGCCCGACAGTCTGGCCAACCGGCTGCAGGATTGCGGCTCCACCCTGCTGATCACCGCCGACGAGGGCCGCCGTGGCGGCCGAAAGGTGCCGCTGAAGGCCAATGCCGACGAGGCGCTGAAATCCTGTCCGGACGTGAAAAACGTCATCGTGGTGCCCGTCACCGGCGCCGCCACCCCGATGCATCCCGGGCGCGACCACGACTACGCGGCGCTGACCAAGGCAGCCTCCCCGCATTGCCCGCCGGAAGCGATGAACGCGGAGGACCCGCTGTTCATCCTGTACACGTCCGGCAGCACCGGCAAGCCGAAGGGCGTGCTGCACACCACCGGCGGCTACATGGTCTGGGCCGCCTTCACCCACGAGATCGTGTTCGACTACCAGCCCGGCGAGGTCTACTGGTGCACCGCGGACGTGGGCTGGGTGACCGGGCACACCTATATCCTGTACGGGCCGCTGGCCAACGGCGCCACCACCGTGATGTTCGAGGGCGTGCCGAACTACCCGGACAGCTCGCGCTTCTGGCAGGTGGTCGACAAGCACCAGGTCAACATCTTCTACACCGCTCCGACCGCCATCCGCGCGCTGATGCGCGACGGCGAGGGTCCGGTGAAGACCACGTCCCGCGAGTCGCTGCGCGTGCTCGGCAGCGTCGGCGAGCCGATCAACCCGGAAGCCTGGCTGTGGTACGACCGCGTGGTCGGCGAGCACCGCTGCCCGATCGTGGATACCTGGTGGCAGACCGAGACCGGCGGCATCCTGATCAGCCCGCTGCCCGGCGCCACCATCCTGAAGCCCGGCTCCGCCACAAGGCCGCTGCCCGGGGTGAAGCCGCTGATCGTCGATGGCGAAGGCCACGAACTGCACGGCCCGACCGAGGGCAATCTGTGCCTGGCCGATGCCTGGCCCGGTATGATGCGCACGGTCTATGGCGACCATGAGCGGTTCATCCAGACCTATTTCTCCACCTTTCCCGGCCTGTATTTCACCGGCGACGGCGCAAGGCGCGACGAGGACGGCTATTACTGGATTACCGGGCGGGTCGATGACGTGATCAACGTGTCCGGCCATCGCATGGGCACCGCGGAAGTGGAAAGCGCGCTGGTATCCCACCCGAAAGTGGCGGAGGCAGCGGTCGTCGGCTTCCCGCACGATCTGAAGGGCCAGGGCATCTACGCCTACGTCACCCTGAACGCCGGCGAGGAGCCGAGCGAGGCATTGCGCAAGGAACTCGTGGCGCATGTCCGCCAGGAGATCGGCCCCATCGCCTCGCCGGATGCGATCCAGTGGGCGCCGGGCCTGCCGAAGACCCGTTCCGGCAAGATCATGCGCCGCATCCTGCGCA
>JBBIQA010000103.1:12373-15841 GCA_037442565.1 Rhodospirillales bacterium | reverse complement strand
CCCGCACCCTTCCGCTGCCGGCGGCGATTTGCCACCATCGCGCCATGAGCGATCCGATCACGACTGCCGTCCTGCAAAACCGCCTCGCCGCCATCGCCGAGGAAATGGGCGAGGCGATGCTGCGCACCGCCTATTCCCAGATCCTGAACTCCTCGCGCGACTTTTCCATCGCGCTGATCGATGCGCAGTCGCGGCTGGTGGCCCAGGCCGACCATATACCCGTGCATGTCGGCGCGATGCCCTGGGCGGTGAAGGCGCTGGTGGAGGTATTTCCCACCCCCTCGCCGGGCGACGTGTATCTGCTCAACGACCCCTATCGCGGCGGCTCGCATCTGCCCGACCTGACGGTGTTCGTGCCGGTATTCGCGATGGACAAATTACTGTTCTGGTCGGTGGTGCGGGCGCATCACAGCGACATCGGCGGCGCCACGCACGGCGCCTACAATCCGGGGGCCACCGAGATCTACCAGGAAGGCCTGCGCATCCCGCCGATGCGCCTGACCGAGAACGGCGTGCTGCGCGAGGATCTGATCGACTTCCTGGCCCTGAACGTGCGCCACCCCCGCGATTTCCGCGGCGACCTGGCGGCGCAGATCGGCTCCGCCCGGCTCGGCGAACAGCGCCTCAACGCCGTCATCGCGGAGTTCGGCGCGGGTGCTCTGCTGGCCTCGATCGAGGCGATGCTGGACGCGGCCGAACGCCACGCCCGCTCCATCGTCGGCACCTGGACGGATGGGGTGTACGAGGGCGAGGCGGTGCTGGACGACGATGGCCATGGCGCCGTGGATATCCATATCCGCGCCAGGGTCACCAAGTCGGGCAGCAACGTCACGGTGGATCTCACCGGGTCCGACCCGCAGGTGACGGGGTTCGTCAATTCCTCGCACGCCAACATGCAGTCGGCCGTGGCGATGGCCTTCGCCTTCCTGCTCGACCCCGACATCGCCCGCAACGAGGGCGCGTTCCGGCCGCTGAGCGTGATCGCCAGACCCGGCACCATCGTCTGGGCACATCCCGGCGCGCCGGTGACGATGTGCACGAGCCACTGCTCCAACGAGATCGTCGAGGCGATCATCGTCGCCCTGGCGCCCGCCTGCCCGGAGCGGGCGATGGGCGGCTGGGGACGGCGCTTCCGCATCGCCATCGACGGGCGCGACCCGCGCACCGGGCGGCGCTTCATCTGGCACATGTTCCAGGCCCGCCCGGGCGGCGGCGGATCGATCGCCGGCGACGGGTTTTCCACCATCGGCGAATGGCATTCGGTCGGCGGGATCAAGTTCGGCTCGATCGAGGTGGCCGAAACCCGGTTTCCGCTGGTGTTCGAGGCGCATGAGTACCGGGCGAACTCGGCCGGCGACGGCAAGTCGCGCGGTGGCTATGGCGGCGCGCTGCGGCTGCGGGTGGAGACCGACGGCCCGGCCCGGGCCAACACCGCCGGCGACGGCATCCGCCACGGCGCGCGCGGCATGCTCGGCGGCCAGGACGGCGCCCCGCACGACTACACGCTGGTCTACCCCGATCCCGCCACGCCGCCGCGCAAGCTGCGAACGAAGGAGGTCGGGGTTGAAATTCCCCCCGCCAGCGTGCTGCACGTGCTGTCCGGCGGCGGCGGCGGCTGGGGCGATCCGGCCGAACGCGATCCCGCCGCGCGCGCCAGGGATCGGGCCGAGGGGCTGGCGCGATGAGCCGCTTCACCATCGGTATCGACGTCGGCGGCACCTTCACCGACATCGTGGTCACCGGCGCGGATGGCCGGATCGTCACCGCCAAGGCCGCCACCACGCCGCGCGACCAGTCGGACGGGGTGCTGGCCGGGATCGCGCTGGCGGCGGAAAAGCTGAACCTGGCCGCCCCGGCGCTGCTTGGCGCCACCGACCGCATCGTGCATGGCACGACCGTCGCCACCAACGCGCTGCTGGAACGCAAGGGGGCGCTTGTGGGGATGCTGACCACCGCGGGCCATCGCGACGTGATCGAGATGCGCGAGGGCCTGAAGCCCGAGCGCTACAACCTGCGCATGGCGCCGCCGGAACCGCTGGTGCCGCGCCGGCTGCGGCTGGGTGTGAGCGAGCGGATGCGCGCCGACGGCAGCGTGGCGACGCCGCTGGATGCCGCGTCGCTGAACGCGGCGCTCGACACGCTGGCGGCCGCCGGGGTGCAGGCGGTGGCGATCTGCTTCCTGCATGCCTGGCGCAACCCCGCCCATGAACGCGCGGCCGCCGAGGCCGTGCGGTCCCGGCTGCCCGGCGCCTATGTCACGCTGTCCTCGGACGTTCTGCGCGAGATCAAGGAGTTCGAGCGCTTCACCACCACGGTGGTGAACGCCACCGTCGGGCCGGTGATCACCGCCTATCTCAGCCGCCTGCAAAGCCGGCTGCGCGAGGCCGGCTATGGCGGCACGCTGTTCGTGATCCTGTCGAATGGCGGCGTCGCCTCGGTGGAAGAGGCAGCCCGGCTGGCCGCTGGCACCGCGCTGTCCGGCCCGGCCGGCGGCGTCGCGGCGGCTGTCGCGCTGGCTCGGGATGGCGTGGCGCGCGACCTCATCACCTTCGACATGGGCGGCACCAGCACCGACATCGCCCTGGTGCGCGACGGCCAGGCCGCGCTCGCCAGCGGGCGGGCGGTCGGCGAGGCGCGGATCGCCCTGCCCGGCCTCGACATCGTCACGCTCGGCGCCGGCGGTGGCTCGATCGCGCGGCTGGACCGCTCGGGCCTGCTGCAGGTCGGACCGCAAAGCGCCGGCGCCGATCCCGGCCCGGCCTGCTATGGCCAGGGCGGCAACGCCGCGACGGTGACGGACGCGAACCTGGCGCTCGGCTACCTCGATCCCGCGCTGTTCCTGGGCGGACGGCGGCTACTGGACCAGGCGGCGGCGGCGCGGGTGATCGCGGAGCTTGCCGGCCGGTTGGGGATCGAACCGGCGGCGGCGGCGGCGGGCATCGTCCGGCTGGTCAACACCCGCATGGCGGACGGCGTGCGCATCGCCACGGTGCGCCGCGGGGTCGATCCGCGCCGGTTCACGCTGCTGGCCTTCGGCGGCGCGGCCGGGCTGCACGTATCGGCGGTGGCCGCGGAGCTCGGCATTGCCCAGGTCGTGGTGCCGCTGCAGGCTTCGGTGCTGTCCGCCTGGGGGATGTTGAACACCGATCTGCGGGTGGAGATGATGCGCAGCCAGGGCCAGAGCGCCCATTCCGACGATGGCGGAATCGACGCCGCCGCGCTGCGGGCCGCCTTCGACGAGATGGAGCGGGAAGGCCGCGAGCGCCTCGGCTGGTTCGGCGGGGAGGTCGTCATCCACCGCTCGGCCGACATGCGATACGGCGAGCAGGTGTTCGAGATCGCCGTGCCGCTGGATGCGATGGACTGGCACTCCGCTACTCTGGGCCAGGATATCGAGGCGGCGTTCCACCGCGCGCATGAGGCGCTCTACACCTACTCGCTGCCGGACCAGGACGTGGTGCTGGTGAA
>JBBIQA010000103.1:0-12273 GCA_037442565.1 Rhodospirillales bacterium | reverse complement strand
ACGGCCGGCGCCTCGGCCACTTCGTCGTAGTTGTCGCCCTGGACCTTGAAGCTCTGGCGGCCAAAGCCGGACCGCAGGTCGGCCGGCGCCGGGTTCAGCGCCAGCTCGGGCGCGGGATGCGACACCGATGCGACCCGAACGCCGTTGTCGGGGCGGTCGTAGATGAACCCGTGGGTCGGATACACGCTGCCGAAATCGCCGCTGCGCGACAGGCCGACGCGCACCGCCGTCCAGTCGTTGTTCGGCGACACGTCCACCACCGGCACGCCGCGGGCGATCGCACCGTGGTAGCCGCCCCAGTTGGCATGATCGACCTCGATCTCACGGCCGTTGATCACCCGGCTGACGACGGCGACGTGGCCCAGGCGCATGCGCGCGTTGGCGGTGAACGCCAGCACCGCGCCCGGCTGCGGCCGGTTGCCGCGCGCATACAGGCCGGCGGCATTGCTCCACCAGTCAGCGGCATTGCCGGAAAGCGACACGTTGCTGTCGGCACGGGCAAAGGCCACGCATTGCAGCGTCGGTCCGTGATAGCCGTGGGAAAAGTGATACGAGGCAAGATGGTAGCCGCCGCGGCCATGCAGGGCATGGCGTGTCGCGTTGCCGCCAGGGAACACCGCGCGGCCGGCATGCATTGCATAGTGATCCTTGCCTGCCGAATGGCTGAAAGCCGATCGGCCGCCGCCTGCCGGGTGACCCGCATGGGCTTTCCCCGCAATGGCATTTTGGGCGGAGGCATGTTTGGCGGAGGCGTGTTTGGCGGCGTTCTTGCTGCTGGATGGAGAGGCTATCGCCATTTGTGCGGTGAAGAGCAGGGAAGCCACCAAACCCGCACCCAACAATATGGTTTTGCTGCCATTGCCCCAAGCCCGCATGCGCACGATCCCAACGTTTTTGTTAACCCGGTAGTCGCTGCCCCCGCTTTGTGGGCGGGTCCAGATGCGATTGTGGGTAACAACTGGGTTGCGCGGCTGACAACCCTTGGGCCGCTTTTTCTTTCGAGTGTTGCTGATTTCCCCGATCACCCCCTGTGGATAAGCCGGCAAACGGGGATAATTGTCCTAAATGGAGGGATACGCGGCGCAATCGCGAATCGGTCATCCGGCCGTCCGATGGAGACCCGTCGAGAGTCTCCACCGTTCGCCGGAACCAATCCGTGGAGGGTTACTTGCAGGCGGTGATCATGATTTCGACCAGGACGCGCGGGTCGGCCATGTTCGACTCCACGCAGGCCCGGGCCGGTGCGCCGCCGGCCGGCACCCAGGCGGTCCACAGCTCGTTCATCGCCGGGCGGTCGTTGATGTCCTTCACCCAGATGATCGCCTGCAGCAGGCGGGTCTTGTCGGTACCGTGGATCTCCAGCAGATGATCGATCTGCGCCAGAACCTCGGCGGTCTGGCCCTTGATGTCCTTGCTCAGATCGCTGGCGGTGCAGCCCTGGAGGTAGACGAAACCGTGATATTCCACGGCTTTGGACAGGATCTGGTTCGGTTCCGTCCGGATGATCTTGCTCATGAGCGTCTCCCTGTGTGCCTGCGTCAGGCGTGCTATCCGCGACGTTTCTAGGGCGGCGCCCCGGTAGCGGCAAGGCTGGCCGGGGCAGATCACGGTCGGCGTTCAGGGGTTTGTGGCGTTCAGGGGTTTCTGGCGTTCAGGGGTTTCCCTCGAGCGCCGCCTCGATCGCGGGCAGCCGGGTCCAGGCCCAGAGGAACGCGACGCAGGCGAAGCCGCAGCCGACAACCACCGGCACCTGCAGCCCGACGAACTCCGACGCCGCGCCATAGGTCAGCGCGCCCAGCGCCGGGCCCGCCCGCACCACCATGCCCCACAGGCTGAGCACCCGGCCGATCATGCCCGGCGCGCAGGCGCTCTGCAGCAATGTCTGGATGGAAATGCCGTGGATCGTGGTCGCGGCGCCCATCAGCGCCATGCAGAAGACCCCGACCGCGAAGGAATGGGTGGCGACGAAGCCGGCCGTCGCCAGGGTCAGCACCAGCCCGGCGACAAGGGCGACGCGCGACAGCCCGTCCAGCCGGGCCCGCATCGCCACCAGCAATCCGCCCGCCAGGGCGGCGAAACCCATCGTGCTGGCCAGGATCGCCAGCCCTTCCGCGCCGCGGGAGAACAGCTGCGCGACGAAGGGCGGCAGCATCTCCGGCACCGAGCGCAGCAGCATCCCAAGCGACGCCGCGAACAGGAAGATCGGCGCCATCCCGCCATTGCGCGCGACGTAGCGCAGCCCCTCCGCCGCGTCATGCCAGACGCTGCGGTTGGATTTTTGGCCGCGCCGATACTCCGGCGCCAGGTCCAGCATCGGCAGGGTCAGGCTGGCATACAGATACGCCACGCAATTGCAGGCGATGGAGGGCACGACCCCGAAGGCGGCGATCATCACGCCCGACACCGCGGGGCCGACGCAGCGGGCCAGGTTGAAGGTGAGCGAATTCAGCGCCACCGCCGCCGGCAGCTCGCCGCGCGGCACCAGACCCGGCACCAGGCATTGGCGCGCCGGCTGGGAGATGGTCTGCGAAATCCCCAGCAGCAGTTCCAGCCCGGCGATGATCTCCACCCGGATCAGGCCGGTCAGGATCAGCGTCACCAGCGTGGCCGCGTGCAGCGACGCCATCATCTGGGTGACGGAGGTCAGCCGCACCCGGTCCAGCCGGTCGGCGACCGCCCCGGCGAGCGGCGAGACGATGATGGACGGCCCGAGGCTGCAGAACGCGATGGTGCCGACCCAGAGCGGCGAATGGGTCAGCTGCCAGGTCAGCCAGTCGGTGGCGACCCGCTGCATCCACAGGCCGGTCCAGGCGACCGCGCTGCCGGAATAGAAGATGCGAGCGTTGCGATACGAAACGACGCGCCCGAGCGCGGAAAAGCTGGCCACCGGGCGCGGCTTCCCCGCCCTATTCGGTCAGCGACGGCGGCCGCGTCAGATCGGTCGGAGTTGCCGGGGCCGCGCCCGATGGCGCCGATGGTCGCGCAGCGGGCGGCCGGCCTGGCGCTGGCGGCAATTTGGCGGGTGCCGGGGCGGCCGGTGTGGCAACCGTCGTCGGGGTTTGGCGCGCACCCCGGCTGCGCAGGCAATCCTGGTAATCCTGCTCGTAGCTGAAGCGATCCGACAGGCCGCGGTCGATCTGCGGGGCGGCCTGGCCGGACAGCGGAGCGTCGCGGCCGTATTCGGGCCGGTAGAGGTCGGCACGATTGCGGATGTTGAAGGATTGCTCGGTCTGCTGGCGGCACGCCGCCCGGGCGGCCTGATCCGCGGTCACCGGCCCGGTCGGCGCGGATGGCGCGCAGCCCGCCAGCGCCAGAAACACGCTCAGCCCCCCCGTTGCACACGCGGCGCGGACATGTCGGGGGGCAAAGATCATGCGGAGGCTCCTCTCAGGCGGCCAGGACGATCCAAGCCGGCGCTATGCGATCCGTCCTCCCTACACGATTCGCCCAGCTGTGGCGCGAGGTGGATACGAAAGCTGGTTTCGTCGAACCGGGCCTCCGGCGTCAACGGCAGGGTGGCCGCGGCGCGCAACAGGCAGGGATGCAACTCCGCCCCATCCCGCGCCAGGCGCACCACCCTGCCCGCCCAGCCGGCCCGCGCCAGCAGATCGACCAGCGCCAGCAGCCGCAGGCAGAGCGACAGCCCATAGAAGCTGGCCATTCCCACGGTGCCGTCCACCGCGCCGGCCCAGCAGCGCGCGTCGGCATCCTCCAGCGCCAGATCCAGGTAACCACCATCGGCGCGGCGGAACCGAAAGCCGCGCGCCGCGCCCCAGTCGGCCGAAATCGCCGCCTGCCGGGCGGCATACCACGCCCGCTCCAGATCCCGGCCGGTAACGGGCGGCAGCGTTTCGGGCGGCAGATCGACCAGATAGGTCGTCATCCCGTCCGCGCCACGGCCAACCCGGACCACAGGCGTGAGTTCTTTCGCTTCGGCAAAACTGTCTCGCATGGCATTTCAAGGATGGACCGCCGCGCCCGGCTGCGCCAGCCTGTCGCGGCGCTTCAACATCGACAAATCCGGAGTTTCATCCATGCAGGACCTCTCACGCATCACCGCAACCGAGGCGGTGAAGCTGATCCGTGACGGCCATATCGAGCCGATGGAGGTGATGGAGGCCTGCCTGGACCGGATCGACCAGCGCGAGGACGAGCGCCACGCCTTCACCCATTTCGCCGCCGAAGCCGCCAGCCGCGCCGCCTCCCGGCCGCGTCCGGGCCCGCTGGCCGGGCTGCCGATCGGCGTGAAGGACGTGCTGGACACCGCTGATATGCCAAGCCAATACGGCTCGCCGATCTGGCAGGGCTGGCAGCCGAAGGCCGATTGCGCCGCTGTGGCGGCCGCCCGCGCCGCCGGCGCCGTGGTGGTCGGCAAGACCGTCACCACCGAGTTCGCCACCCGTACCCCCGGACCCACCACCAACCCCGCGAATCCTGCCCACACCCCCGGCGGTTCCTCCAGCGGTTCGGCCGCGGGGGTCGCGGATTTCTTCTTTCCTCTCGCCTTCGGCACGCAGACCGCCGGCAGCATCATCCGCCCCGCCGCCTATTGCGGCGCGGTCGGCTACAAGCCCAGCTTCGGCCTGATCAGCCGGATCGGCATGAAGATCATGTCCGACAGCCTCGACACCGTCGGCGTCATGGCCCGCTCGGTCGCCGATTGCGCATTGTTCGCCTCCGCCGTTTCCGGGCGCAACCTCGGCAACCCCGACGCCCGGCCGGATGCCGCGCCCAGGGTCGGCGTGTGCAAGACGATCTCCTGGGACAAGGCCACGCCGGAAACCCAGGCGCTGCTCGGCCGCATCGCCGACGCGCTCTCGCGCGCCGGAGCCCGCGTGACCGACTTTGACCTGCCGGCGCATTTCAATGAGCTTGAGACCGCCCATCCCATCGTCATGAACAACGAGAGCGCCCGCGCGCTGGGCTGGGAGATGAACAACCACCGCTCGCAGCTATCGGAAACCCTGCGGGAGCGCCTGGATTTCGGCCTGGCGCAGACCGAACCGGCGCTCGACGCCGCCTGCGCCGCCTTCCAGCGCACCCAGGCCGCCTTCCCGGGCGCGATGGATGGCCTGGACATCCTGCTCACCCCGTCGGCGCCCGGCGAAGCCCCCGCCGGCCTCGAATGGACCGGCGATCCCTGCTTCAACTATATTTGGACCACCCTGCACGGCCCCTGCGTCACCATTCCCGCCGGCACCGGGCCGAACGGCCTGCCGCTGGGCATCCAGATCTGCGGCCGGCCAAACGAGGACCGCGCCACCTTGGCCTGGGCGGCCTGGGTCGCGGGCGTGATCTAGCGCGATATCGCTTGAAGTTGGCTCAACGGAGCGATGGCGTTTTTGGCCAGAGCGTTTTCACGAAGCGTGAAAACGCTCTGGCCTCAATGAAACGTTCGTCCCCCATCCACCGGTAGCGCAATCCCCGTAACAAAGGACGAACCGGCGGCGGTGAGGAAGAGGATCGCCTGCGCCAGTTCCGGCGGCTGGCCGGTGCGGCGCAGCGCGTAGCGGGAGGCGACCTCCTGCTTCAAGGAGTTGCTGGTGTACATCGGCATCGTCATCGGCGTGTCCACCGCGCCCGGACAGACCGAGTTGACCCGCACCTTCGGCGCCAGTTCCTGCGCCAGCACGCGGGTCAGGGTCAGTACCGCGCCCTTCGATGCCGCGTAGGCGCTCGATCCCGCGAAGGGGCGGATGGCGACGCCGGAGGCGATGTTGACGATGGTGGACTGGCCGGAAGCCAGCAGGAACGGGGCGGTGGCCTTGCAGACCGCGTACAGGCCGGTCAGGTTCACGTCCACCACGCGGCGGAAGGTGGCCAGATCGGTGTCGGCCATGTCGCCGCCGTCCAGGATGCCGGCGGCGTTCACCAGGCCATCCAGCCCGCCGAACGTATCGGCGGCTTTCTTCACCGCGGCCTGCACCTTGTCCCAGTCGGTGATGTCCGTCGCCAAAGCCAGGCCGCCGATTTCATCGGCAACGGCCTGGGTGGCTTCCTGCTGGCGGTCCATCACCGCCACTTTCGCGCCCTCGGCGGCGAACAGCCGGGCGGTGGCGGCACCTATGCCGGATGCGCCGCCGGTGATCAGGATGCGCCGGCCGGCCAGCCGTTCGGCCGGGGCGGGCGGGGGGTTCGGGGGGACCCAGCCGATTTCGTCGGTCATGTGCTTGGCATCTCCAATACGTTCTTCGCCAGGACGTTGCGCTGGATCTCGTTCGACCCGCCATAGATCGTCGCCGGGCGGGACTGGATGAACAGGCCGGTGGGGTTCAGTTCGCGGTTGCCCTCCAGCGGGCCGAAATTGCCGCCATGCTCGCCGGAGATTTCCAGCATCGTTTCGGTGATGCGCTGGTACAGCTCGGTCTGGTTGATCTTCAGCATGGAGATGTCCGGCCCGGGGTTCTCGCCGCGGCGGACCTTGTCGGCGAAGGTTTCATACAGCGCCTTGTGATCGGCGAGCTGTAGCTTGATCTGGGTATAGCGCTCGCGGAACTCCGGATCGTCCATCACGCCCAGCTTCTCCGCCAGCAGCTTCAGGCGGGAAAAGGCGTTGGAGGATTGGCGGGGGGAACCGATGGAGATGCGCTCGAACCCCAGCAGGTTCTTCGCCATCGTCCAGCCCTTGTTCGGTTGGCCGACCAGGTTGGCGGCGGGCACGCGCACGTCGTCGAAGAAGGTCTCGCAGAACTCGTCGTGCATATCGAGGTTCTTGATCGGGCGGATGGTGATGCCCGGAGTGTCCATCGGTATCAGCAGGAACGAAATCCCCTCCTGCTTCTTCGCCTGCTTGTCGGTGCGCACCAGGCAGAAGATCCAGTTCGCGTCCATCGCGAGCGAGGTCCAGATCTTCTGGCCGTTCACCACGTAATCATCGCCGTCCAGCACCGCCTCGGTGCGCAGGGAGGCGAGGTCCGATCCGGCGTTCGGCTCGGAATAGCCCTGGCACCAGATATGCTCGCCGGACAGGATCTTCGGCAGGAAGAACTGCTTCTGCTCATCGGTGCCGTAGCGCGTCAGCAGCGGGCCGATCATGTTGACGCCCATGTCGTTGAAGCGGGCGCAGCCGTGGCGCTCGCGTTCCTCGATCATGATGAGCTGCTGGGAGGCCGACAGGCCCATGCCGCCGTATTCGCGCGGCCAGGCGGGACAGAGCCAGCCTTTTTCGGCCAGCTTGTAGTACCAGACCTTGTTTTCGGAGAAATGCAGCCGCTTCGGCGGGTTGCGGATTTCCGGGGGATAATTCGCCTCGATCCAGGCGCGCACCTCGGCGCGGAAGGTGTCGTCGTCCATGCCGCTGTAGTCGGCGGGCTGGCCGACCTTGACGCCATTGGAGGCTATCGCCGTCATCGCGCGGCACTCCTTTCCAGAAGCCGGTCTTCCTCGGTCCGCGGGTCGCCGCCATAGGGGGCGTGCAGCACGCGGCTGACGAAGATGCCCGGTGTGTGAACGTTCTCCGGCTCGATATCGCCAAGCTCCATCATATGCTCGGCCTGGGCGACGGTCAGCTTGGAGGCCATCGCCACGATCGGGTTGAAGCTGCGGCCGGACTGCTTGAAGGTGAGGTTGCCCCAGCGATCGGCCTGCCAGGCCTCCACCAGCCCCACGTCGCCGAAGATCGCCTTTTCCAGAACGTAGTCCCGGCCGTCGAAGTTGCGCACCTCCTTGCCGGCGCCGAGGATCGTGCCGACGGAGGTGGGGGTGTAGAAGGCCGGCACGCCGGCGCCGGCGGAGCGGATGCGTTCGGCCAGCGTGCCTTGCGGCACCAGTTCGAGCTCGATCTTGCCGGCCTGGTACAGCGGCTGGAAGCCGATATTGGTCTCGCTGCGGGCCCAGGAGACGATGAGCTTGCGGACGCGGCCGAGTTCGATCAGGCGTCCCATGCCCTCCCGCCCGCGGCCGATGGTGTTGGCGACCAGGGTCAGGTCGCGCGCGCCCTGCTCGACGAGGCCGTCGAGCAGGATGTGCGGTTCACCGATCATCGCGAAGCCGGCGATCAGAACCGTGGAGCCGTCCTTGACGCCTGCCAGCGCCTCGGCGACCGAGCGGACGCGCTTGTCGATCATTCCGGCGGCGCCTAGGCGATCCCGGGCGCCTTGGCGGCGCTGAGCCTGGTGCCGCTTTCCGCGAGCTGGCGCAGGAACGGCGACGGCGCCCAGCGTTCGCCGTATTGCTGATGCCAGGCGGCGATCTGGTTGTAGACGTCGCGCACGCCGATGCCGTCGGCCCAGAACATCAGCCCGCCGCGATAGCGCGGGAAGCCGAAGCCGTGCAGCCACATCACGTCGATGTCCGAGCCGCGATAGGCGATGCCCTCTTCCAGGATCTTGCAGGCTTCGTTCAGCGAGGAGAACAGCAGCCGGCGGAGGATTTCCTGGTCGGTGAATTCGCGCTGCTTCACGCCCATTTCGGCCGAGATCTGCTTGATCAGGGCGGTAACCTCGGGATCGGTGTGCGGCGTCCGGTCGCCCTTTTCGTATTTGTACCAGCCCGCGCCGGTCTTCTGGCCGTAACGGCCCATCTCCACCAGCCGGTCGGCGATCGGCAGCTTGCGATAATTGGGATTGGCATCCGCGCGCCGCTTGCGCCCGGCATAGCCGACATCGAGGCCGGCCAGATCGCCGACCGCGAAGGGGCCCATCGGATAGCCGAAATCGACCATCACCTTGTCCACCTGGGCAGGCAGGCAGCCTTCCTCCAGCAAAATAACCATTTCGGAATTGAACGGGGCGCGGGAGCGGTTGGCCAGGAAGCCATCGCAATTGCCGGCGACGGCGGAGATCTTGCCGATCTTCTTGCCGAGCTGCATGACCGAGGCCAGCGTGTCCGGCGCGGTCTTCGATCCGCGCACCACCTCCAGCAGCTTCATCACATTGGCCGGGCTGAAGAAATGCGCGCCGGCCACGTCCTGCGGACGCTTGGTTACGGATGCAATCTCGTCGATGTCCAGCGCCGAGGTGTTGGACAGCAGCAGCGCGCCGGGCTTCATCACCTCATCCAGTTTGGCGAAGATCGGCTTTTTCACGTCCATCTGCTCGAACACGGCCTCGATCACCACGTCCTGCTGGGCGATGTCGTCGTAGCCGGCGACCGGTTCGATGCGGGCGAGGCGGCGGTCCATCTCGTCCTGCGCCAGGCTGCCGCGCTTGACGGAGGTGGCATAGTTGTCGCGGATGCGCTGCATGCCCTTGGCCAGGCCCTCGGCGGTCGCGTCCATGATCTTCACCGGGAAGCCGAAATCGGCGAAGGACATGGCGATGCCGCCGCCCATAGTTCCGGCGCCGACGACGGCGGCGTTCTTGAACTCCCGGATCGGGACATCCTTCGACAGGCCGGGGATTTTCGCCACTTCGCGTTCGGCGAAGAAGGCGTAGCGCAGCGCCTTCGCCTCGTCGGCGTTTTCCAGTTCGTTGAACAGTTCCTGCTCGCGCGCCATGCCCTGGTCGAACGGCAGCGTGCAGGCGGCTTCCACCGCGGCGATGCAGTTGTAGGGGGCCTTCTGGTTGCGGGCGCGGCGCGCGATGCTTTTGCGGATGTCGTCGAAGATGCCCGGATTGTCCCTGGCTTCCTGCAATTTCGTTTCATTGTCGCGCACACGCGGCAGCGGGCGCTTGTCGGCGATCTCGCGGGCGAAGGCGATGCCGGCGGCCTCGATATCTGCGCTGTCATCCACCACCCGATCGACGATGCCGTAGTTGATGGCCTCGGACGCCGGAACGTGGCGGCCGGAGGTGATCATCTCCAAGGCGCGCTTCGGGCCGGCCAGGCGCGGCAGGCGCTGGGTGCCGCCGCCGCCGGGCAGGATGCCGATCAGGACTTCGGGAAGGCCGAGCTTGGCGGATTTGGTGGCGATGCGATAATGGCAGCCCATGGCGGTTTCCAGCCCACCGCCGAGCGCGAAGCCGTGGATCGCGGCGACGACCGGCTTGGCGCTGCGGTCCAGGATATCGTACGGGCGCTCGCCCAGCTTCAGGCGCTTGCGCCCAGTGCCGAAGCCGCGGATGTCCGCGCCGGCGATGAAGCTGCGGCCGGCGCCGACCATGACCATGGCCTTGATGGCCGGGTCCGCGTTGCCTTCCTGAACGCAGGCGATGATGCCTTCCGCCACGCCCGGGCCGAGGGCGTTCACCGGCGGATAGTTGACGATGATGACACCGATATCGCCGCGCTTTTCCAGACGGACCACTGCTGCTTCGCTCATGACGTTCCCCAAATACCCACGCTGGCCGGTTACGCCGGCCTGTCGTTCAACGGTAGAAAACCCTGGTAACTGTAGAAAACCCTGCCCGCCCCGTCTATTCGGGGCATCCGGCTCAGGTCTCGATCACGAGCACCGGCTGTTCCTCGGCCACCGGATCGCCCTCGGCCACCAGGATTTCCGTCACCTTCCCCGCGGCGGTGGCGACGATGGGGATCTCCATCTTCATGGATTCCAGGATCATCAGCTGATCCTCCTCCGCCACGACCGCCCCGACCGTGGTTTCGATCTTCCACATATTGCCCGCCACTTCGGACTTCACGACGACACGACCCATCTCGACCCTGCTCCCTGATCTACCCACCGGTATTGTTCCCACACGATGGCCAGAGTTAACCTACCGGGCAAGCGCCAAACCGCAAGGGCGCACCATTGGAAGGAAAGCGAATGACCTGGCAGCCCGAGCTTGACGAGCTTCGCGCCCGAGAAGAGATGGCGCGGCGGATGGGCGGGGCCGACAAGGTCAAGCGCCAGCATGACGGCGGACGCCTGACGATCCGCGAGCGGATCGACGCCCTGGCCGACCCCGGCAGCTTCCACGAGGTCGGCACCATCGCCGGCAAGGCCAGCTATGACGGCGACAACCAACTGGTCGAACTGACCCCCTCCAACTGCGTGATGGGGCGCGCCGACATCGACGGCCGGCCGGTTGTGATCGTTGGCGACGACTTCACCGTGCGCGGCGGCTCGGCGGATGCCACCATCAAGGAAAAGCCGTTGATGGCGGAACAGATGGCGGAGGCGTTGCGCCTGCCGATCATCCGCATCATCGAAGGCTCCGGCGGCGGTGGCTCGGTGAAGACGATCGAAACCACCGGCCGGGCCAACCTGCCCGGCGGCATTTCCAGCGGCACGATGGCGTTCCACTACACGACCAACAATATGTCGGTGGTTCCCGTGGTCGGCCTCGGCCTCGGCTCCGTCGCGGGGCTGGGGTCGGCGCGGCTGGTCGCCAGCCATTATTCGGTGATGACCAAGGACACATCGGCCATGTTCGTCGCCGGGCCGCCGGTGGTGGCACGCACCGGGCAGAACCTGACGAAGATGGAACTGGGCGGCTGGGAGATCCAAACCCGCGCCGGCGCGGTGGATCACGCGGTGGACACCGAGGAGGAGGCCTTCGCCGCCACCCGCCGCTTCCTGTCCTATCTGCCGTCCAGCGTCCATGACGTGGCGCCGCGTGGCCCGCGGACGGACGATCCGAACCGGCGCGAGGACATGCTGTTCAATGTCATCCCCCGCGACACGCGCAAGGTCTACCGCATGCGGCCGATCCTGGACGCGGTGCTGGACAAGGGCTCGTTCTTCGAAATGGGCAAGAATTTCGGCCGCTCCATCATCACCGGCCTCGCCCGCATCGACGGCCTGCCGGTGGCGGTGATGGCGTCGGACCCGTATTTCTATGGCGGAGCCTGGACCGCGGATGCCTGCACCAAGGTGATCCGCTTTATCGACATGGCCGAAACGTTCCATATCCCGGTTGTCTATTTCCTGGATTGCCCCGGGTTCCTGATCGGGCTGGAAGCGGAGAAATCCGCCGTCATCCGCCTGGGCACCCGCGCCATGGCGGCGGTGAACCAGACCACGGTGCCCTGGTGCACGATGATCGTGCGCAACTCCTTCGGCGTCGCCGGCGCCGTGCACCAGCCGGCCGGGCGCTTCGCGGTGCGCTATGCCTGGGTATCGGCCCGCTGGGGCTCATTGCCGCTGGAAGGCGGCATCGAAGCCGCCTACCGCCAGGACATCGCCGACAGCCCGGACCCCAAGGCCAAGCTCCGGGAAATCGAGGACCGGCTGAACAAGCTGCGCTCCCCGCACCGAACCGCCGAAGCCTTCTGGGTGGAGGAACTGATCGACCCCCGCGACACCCGCAAACTCCTGGTCGACTTCGCCCGCCTGGCGGAGCCGCTGCGCCGTCCTGGACCGACCGGGTTTGGGATCCGGCCCTGAAGGGTAGCAAGTAAGGCCAGGGGCTCTGCCCCTGGACCCCGCCAAAGGGCTCGCCCTTTGGAAAC
>JBBIQA010000102.1:0-15886 GCA_037442565.1 Rhodospirillales bacterium | reverse complement strand
GACCAGGTGCTGGGTTCGCGCATGGTGCGCAAGCGGCCTTCGCTGGGGTGATCCTCGAACCGGAAGAAGCCGGCATCGGCCAAATGCGGGTCCTCGATCAGGCTGTCGAGCGTGTGCGGGCGCATGCAGGGGATGTCGTTTTCCTCGCACAGGGCGAGCCATTCATCGGTGGTTCTGTTGAGCAGCTCCTGGCTGATCATTTCATAGAGCGCGTCGATGTTCGCGCTGCGGCTGGCCATGTCGGCGAAGCGGGGATCGGTTTCCAGCAATTCCGATTTGCCGGCTGCCTGGAAGAAGCGACGCCACTGGCCGTCATTGTAGGGCAGCACGGCGATGTAGCCGTCCATCGTCCTGTACGGACGGCGATGCGGCGATAGGGTGCGGGTATAGCCGGTGGGGCCGGTGGGCGGGTCGAACGTGCGGCCCTGCATGTGCTCGGAAAGCACGAACTGGGCCATGGTCTCGAACATCGGCACCTCGATCTGCTGGCCGATGCCGGTGCGGGCGCGGGCGAGCAGGCCGGCGAGCAGGGCATTGGCGCCGGCGCCGCCGACAATGCGGTCGATGGCGGCCATCGGGATGTAGCGTGGCTCGCCGGTTGAGCGCTGCAGCAGCATCGGGATGGCGGTTGCCGCCTGGATCAAATCATCATAGGCGGGGCGGCCGGCATAGCGCCCGGCGCTGCCGTAGCCGACCATGCCGAGATAGACGATGGTTGGGTTGACCTTCGCCAGGGCCGCATAATCGAGGCCGAGGCGGGCCAGCGCCTGCGGGCGGATGTTGGAGACGAAGGCATCGACGCCGGACGCGAGGCGCAGGATGGCTTCCTGGGCCTCGGGGCGCTTCAGGTCGATGGCGATGCTGCGCTTGCCGCGGGCGTTGTGCTGGAAGCCCGGGCTCATGCCGCGATGGCGGGGGATGCCGGTATAGCGCGAGCTGTCGCCCTCCGGGGCTTCGACCTTGATCACGTCCGCGCCGTAATCGGCGAGGATGCGGGTGCACCACGGCCCCATCTGCACGGTGGTGAGGTCGAGCACGCGAATGCCGGCGAGCGGTCCGTTCATCTGGTTTCCTGCGATTTTCTTCTGCATCGCATGGTGGCACCCACCCGCCGCATCGGGCAATCCAGGGGGGGTCAGTAGGACGGGACGTTGCGGGCCAGGCCGCCAAAGGCGTCCAGCAGGCGATCGCGCCAGGCATGGACGGGATCGTCGGGTTCCAGCATTTTGAACGGGCTGATGGCGCGGGCCCATTGCAGCGAGCCGAAGGGGATGTAGTCCGCATAGGCCGGGGCGTCGCCGGCGATGAAGGGCTGGGTGCGCAGGATCGTGCGCAGCGGCTCCAGTATCTGGCGGAAGGCGTGCACGCGGGTATCTCGATCGGCGGCCACTTCCTCCAGCTTGCGGCCGAAGGCCTTTTCGCGCGAGGCGCGGAAATAGGGCTGATCCTTTTCGTGCAGGTGGGCGAGGATATCGGTGATCACCAGCGGGGCGATGGTGGGGTGCAGGCTGCGGTCCGCCCAGGCATTGATAAAACGGGTCACCGCCATGCCGGCGGGGCCGCCGAACAGCGAGGGACGGTCCGGGTAGGCGGTTTCGAGGTGTACGGCGATATTCCAGCTGTCGTGAAGGGTGGTGGCGCCGTCGGTCAGCACCGGCACGCGGCCCTGGCCGGAGAAGGCGATCACGTCCGTTTCGGTAAAGCGCCAGGGGATGGTTTCGACCTCCAGGCCCTTGTGCGCCAGCGCCATGCGGGTGCGCCAGCAGAACGGGCTGAAACGGCGGGCGGGGTCGGCGCCGGCAAGGTCGTACAGGATGCGGCGGTTGGACTGGCTCATGGTCAAATGCCCTGTGTTGTCGGGGTAAACGATGGGTTGGCCGCAGGAGGCGCGATCACGCTCGCTTGCCGAGGCCGCCGTTCAGACCAGGATGTCGGCCAGATCCGTCATCGTGCGGACCAGGATATCGGGCTGGTGCGGCGTGATCCCGAACGGGCGGTTGCGCCGGTCGATGAAGGCGGTGCGCATGCCGGCCGACTTCGCACCGATGCAGTCGAAGGCGTGGTTGGCGACGAACAGGATCTGGTCCATCGGCAGGCCGATGCGTTCGGCGGCCATGGTGTAGGTGGCCACGTGCGGCTTGAACGCGTTCGCCTCCGCGACCGAGATGACCCGGTCGAACGGTATGCCGTGATACTTCTTCGCCGTCTCCAGCATGTCCGGGTCGCCGTTGGACAGCACGACCAGCTTGTACCGCGTCTGCAATCGCGCCAGCGCTTCCGGAACCTCCGGGAAGGGCCGCAGCTTCTCGATCTCGGCAACCAGCGCGCGGACCTCGTCCATCGTATGCTCGATGCCGGCGCGCTGCAGGACGAACGACACGGCACGATGGCCGATTTCGCGGTAGGGCGTGTGCTGACGATGCAGCAGCGCGTCGATCATCGAGTTCTCGTAATGGGTGCGCCGCCACCAGGTGACGAAGGAGTTGGGGTTGCCGGACCAGCCCTTTGCCTGAAGAAACGGGGCGGCAATTTCGGTCAGGCCTGACTGCATGTCGACCACGGTTCCGTATTGGTCGAACATGCAGGCCTTGATGGTGCTTTTGATATAGGCGGTGTCCGGCATCGCGGTTCCTTCAAAGGCGTTGGGTCGGAGGCGTTGCTGGATCACGCGGCCGCCACCCATAGGGCAGAAACTATGGAGTCCGTGGCTCGGTGTGTCCATCGCCGGGAAGCCGCGGTTTGCGGCCGAACAGGGCGGCCAGGGCGCTGAGGCAGGACAGGACGAAAAAACATTGCAGGGAGCGGTCGTAGGTGCCGGTGGCGTCGCGCAGCAGGCCGGACAACAGCGGGCCGGAGGCCTGGGCCAGCACCTGCACGGTCAGCGCTATGCCGCGGATAGCACCGTAACTGCGGCGGCCGAAATAATCACCCCAGGCGATCGGCAGCATGGTGAACAGGCCGCCGATGCCGCAGCCGAAGATCGCGGCGGCGGGGTAGGCCTGCCAGGCAGTGGCAATGGTCGTCAGGGCGGCGACGCCGGAGGCCAGCAGCAGGCCGGTGAGCACGAGGGCATGGCGGATCGGCCAGCGCCGTGGCCAGAAGCCATAGGCCAGGCTGGAAACCCCCGACAACAGGGAGAAGAAGCTGACGACGGTGGCGGCGGTCGTCGGGCTCAGGCCGCGTTCGATCAGAAAGGGCGCCTGGTGCAGGCTGACGCCGGCCTGCACGGGATAGGCGAACAGGGTGAACAGGCAGAGCAGCCAGAAGGCCGGCGTGCGCAGGGCCTCGGAGCGGGTGAAGGAGGGCTCGGGGATGGATGCGGCGCCGGGAAGCTGGACATGGGTGGGTATGGCGATGCGGCCGTCGGGCAGCAGGCCGACATCCTCCGGCCGGCGGACCATCAGCAGCCAGTTGGGGATGAAACCGACGACCAGGACGGCGGCGCCGACCGCGAGCCAGCCGGAACGCCAGCCGCCGGCGAGGGTGGCGATCTGGGCGATCAGCGGCAGGATGACCAATCCCGACATCTGCGCGACCGAGGCGATGGAGATGGCGAAGGTGCGCCGCGCGACGAACCAGCTGTTCACCGCACCGTAGATGCCGAGGTCGAACGGGCCGGCGAAGTTCATCCGGGCGATGCAGAACATGACGTAGAACCACACCAGCCCGGTGGTGAGCGACAGCAGCATGGCCGCGGCGCTGGTGCCGAGCACGGCGAGGCAGAGCACGAGGCGCGCGCCACGGCGATCGAGGATCGGGCCGAGCTTGGGCGAGGTGATCGCCGCCAGCAATCCGCCGAGGGAGACGGCACCGGAAATCGCCGCGCGCGACCAGCCGAATTCGCGGGTCATCGGCTCGACGAAGATGGACAGGGTGGTGTTGGCGCCGCCCTGGCGTGCAAAGCCGGCGCAGCAGGCGCAGAAAAGCACGATCCAGCCATAGAAGAACGGCAGGCGGCGGATCAGAACGGCTGGTAACGCGCGTGTGGTCATCGGGCCTGTCCGCTAGAGCAATATCAGCCTGACTGGAATCGTGCAGCGATCTTAGGCTGATAAAATTGCTCGCTAAAAAGATGGCCAGAGCGTTTTCACTCTTCGTGAAAACGCTCTGGGGCGTTCGATCCATTCCGCGCCACTTGGCGCAGAATGGCACGATGGCCGGGAGCGGCAAGAAGCAGCCCGGCGGTCCTGATCTGGCTATTGCTTCCTACGCACCAACCGCGACATGGCCGCTTGCAGAACACTGAGCGCGACGAACACCATCATCACCCGGCCGGGGATGTCGAACGCGTCGAGGCCGAGAAGATCCATCCCCTGGCTGGCCAGCATCCAGGCCAGCCAGGCCGCGGCCACCGACACGGCGATGGCAGCAAAGCGCAAGATCATCGCCGCCTTGCCTGCGCAAGGTCGGTGCGAAACACGAGCAGATCGCCGCGGCGTTCCAGCTTTCCGTCGAGTTGAATGCGCAATGCCGCGAGGTCGCGAACGCTGTCCGGCAAGGCGGCGCCATCGGCATCGGCCAGCAACAGGAAGCTCGTCCCCGCCACCGGAGCGGTCGTGACGAAAACCGGCGGAACGCCGCCGATCAGGCAAAGATTCGCGCAGGCGCGATGCGACAGACCGGATCCTGGACGCATCGCCCCCGTGTAACACTTGCCATCGCAAATCTCTCCGGTGAGGCGCCAGGTGCCCAATGGGGCGGCGGGGGCAACCGGCACCGCATTTCCGTCCGCGGCATGCAGGTCGTCGACCAGCAACATGTCCAGCGTGCCGCGCTTGAGCAGGAAGCCCGAGACCTCCACGTTCCGGCCATCGAGTGCAGGATCCAGATCGACGCCGGACTTACCCACCCCCGACAGCATCAGCGTATGGCCGCCAGCAAGATGCAGCAGCGGATAGGGCCGTGCGGTCACCGTTCCACGCAGCGTCTGTGCACCGGCGTCCCAGTCGAAGCCGCCGGTCCCCGTGTCGTCGTTGGCGCGGGCCAACACGCCCGCGAGGACAGGCAAGCCGACCAGCAGGGCCACCAGGATCGCGCGGAGAAACCCGGCATGGGCGGCGGGCAGTTTTCCGGTCCAGCCGACAAAGAAATCCCGCGACGCGCCGCTCATTCGGGAAGCCTCTCGGGCACGAGGTCTGTATACACGGTTTCCGTTGGCGTCCCGGGCAGGTTTGCCGCCGGATGCAGCCAGATCCGCTGCCCCACCCGGCGCAGGCGGTATGTCGCGATCTTTTCGGTGAAGGGCGCGGGCGCGCAGCCATCCTCCAGCCGGTATTGAAAGCCGTGCCAGGGACAGGTGATGCAGCCATCCAGGATGCGTCCCTCCCCCAGAGGGCCGTTCTGGTGGGCACAGTGGTTGCTGACCGCGGCTAGTCTGTTTCCGTCACGGAAGATCGCCACTGGCTCGCCATCGGGCACGTGCACGACGATGCCCGTGCCATCGGCGATATCGGCGATGCCGGCGGCATCCAGCCAGGGCGGTTCGGACGATACAGGCGGAAGGCTGGCATCGGCGCGGCTTTCACGCCGGGCCGCGGCAACATGCAAGCCGGTCACCAGAAAGACGGAAACGATGGTGATCGCGGCCAGGACATGACTGGCAAATGCCTGCAGCGCGCCGAATGCCAAATGCAGCACCACCAGCGCGTAGGCTGCATAGACCGCCATGTGCAGCGCCTTCCATACCGGAGGCGACAGATAGGCCAGCCAGAAATCATGACTGGTGAAGGCCAGCGCACACAGAATCAGGAGGGCGGCTATGCCGAAGGGGATGAATGGGAAACCTTGCAGCTGCGCGAAACTGGTATCGGCGGTAAGCAGTGCTTCGAGCGGAGGAAGCTTGCTGTAGGCGAAATACCAGCCCAGCACATTGGCGGCATGGCCGGCGGCAACCGCGCAAATCATCACTCCGAAATGCCGGCGGTTATAGAGCATCGGCAGGAAGCGCCGATCCAACCGGCAAAGCGGCCCGATGCACAGGATCAGCGTCAGCATCAGGAAGGCCAGCGTGCCATAGGCGCGGATTGCGCTGGTCTGCGGGTCTGTCCGGATATCGGCATACCGGTAGACCGACAGATACAGCACGATGCCGGCGAACAGGAACGCATCATAGACGAGCTTGCCGCGGTTCCAGCCGACCGGAACAAAAGCGTGCGTCATTTCGGGGCAGCGATCGGCGGCGCCAGAAGTTGCGGCGGCGCGTCATGCGGGCCTGCGTGCCGCAGGGCCAGGGCGAACAGCAGGATCAACGGCATAAATCCCGCCAGCACCATCCAGATGCGCCGATGGGCACGACGGTGGCGGCGCTGCATCAGCGCTTCAGCACAATCAGCGGCCACAGCAGCACCGCGCCGGGAATGAGCAGCGGCCGAAAGGCATAGGCCCCTCGCGCGGCTTCCATCCGCTCAATGCCGAAGAACAGGAACCAGACGGCGACCATCGCCCCGATGGCGACATAGGCCTCAGCGGCAATCACGAGCATATGCGGCATTCTGTATCCGTCATGAATTGGCGGGAGCAGGACAATGTGAGCAAATACATGGATGTAGGTCGTGCGCTGTGAGCCATCGCCGGTGCAAACGACGTGAGTGGAAAGTACAATAAAAAGCGAAGGCAAGCCAATGGGTTGGCCATCTGCCAGAGACGCATGATGACTTAGCCAATCGAGTCATGCGGTAGCGACCGGTTCCGGCCGCTCATCCGCCAGCCGCACCTCGCGTCTGCCAGGCTTCGGTGACCAGGCAGAGGATCTCGAACAACAGGGATGCCGCGTTGAACGAGGTGATCGTGCCGACGTCGAACGGCGGCGCCACTTCCACGAGGTCGGCGCCGATGAAGTCCAGGCCGCGCAGGCCGCGCAGCAGGCGCAAGGCCTCGATCGGGGTGATGCCACCGGCTTCCGGCGTGCCCGTGCCGGGCGCGTGCACGGGGTCGAGGCTGTCGATGTCGTAGGTCAGGTAGACCGGGCCGCCGCCGGCGACGCGGCGGGCTTCCTCGACGGCGTAGGCCCAGCCCTTGTCCTGGAATTCGTCCATGCCGAGGACGCGCATGCCGCTGCGCTGGCTGAAGCCCCACATGTCCGGATCGTTGGTGGTGCCGCGGATGCCAATCTGGATAACGCGCTTCGGGTCCAGCAGGTTTTCCTCGACCGCGCGGCGGAACGGGGCGCCGTGGTGGAAGCGCGAGCCGAGATAATCATCGCCGGTGTCGCAATGGGCGTCGATGTGGATCATGCCGACGGGGCCGCCGGCCGCCACGGCGCGCAGGATCGGCAGGGAGATAGAGTGGTCGCCACCGACGGATATTGGGATGACATCGGCGTCGACGACCGTCGAGAAGAACTCCTGGATCTCGGCGTGGGCGCCTTGCAACTCGTAAGGTTGCTCGATCCAGGTGTCGCCGAGGTCGCGCACGCGGGCCTGGGCGAAGGGCATGAACCCGGTGGTGCCGTGGATGCGGCGCAGCAGGCTGGACTGGTCGCGCACCGCACGGGGGCCGTGGCGGGCGCCGGAGCGGTTGGTGACGCCGCCGTCATAGGGCACGCCGATCAGGCCGATATCGGTGTCGTGCAAGGACTGGCTGTAGGGGGTGCGGAAGAAGGTGGGGATGCCGGTGTAGCGGGGCTGGGCCTGGGGGTCGGCGAGTTCCGGATAGCGGTTTGGGTGCTTGATCGGCATGTCGGTCGCCTGTCCTTTCCGCAATGGCCGGCTGCGCGCCCGGCGGGGAAACAGCTGCCAGATTCAGCCGGCGCCGCCAAGGACGCAAGCGTGCCGAAGCAAGACCGCCGGTGCTACGGAACGCGATCCGGCGCCACGGCGAGCGGTTGCGACCGGCCGCCGGCAGCGACCAGAAGCAGGGCGGCGCAGGCGATCGCCGCCCCTATCGCGGCATCGGCACCGAAGCCCGAGCGGGCCATCGCCGCGCCGCCGGTCAATGAGCCGATCGAGATGCCGAGGAACAACGAACTGTTGTTGAGGGCCAGCAGGAAGGCGCGGCGCTGAGGGTACTGGCGGGCCAGACCAGCCTGCTGGGCCGGGAAGAAGAACTGCGCGAAGACCGAGGTGATCAGCAGCACCACGTTGGCCAGCCATCCGGTGCCGACGCCGGCGGCAAGCACCGACAGGCAGGCGGCCAGGCCGAACAGGCTGAGCAGCATGGTCGGGCGAGTGCCGAAGCGGTCGGCCAGCTGGCCACCGAGCAGCGTGCCCGCCAGGGCTCCGGCGCCGTAGAAGCCGATCGCGCGGGCGACGTCCGAAGGCGGCAGGCCGGCGCCGGTGAGCCAGGCACCGAGATAGGTGTACATGCCATACAGCGCGGTTGCCCAAAGCACGGTCGGCAGCAGGCGTAGGACCACCTTCGCCGGATCAAGTGCGGGCACGGCGGCCGCGCTGGTGCCGGCATGGCCGGAGTCGGCCGGCCATGCCACCCGGTTGGCGGCGATCAGGGCGAGGCTGAACAGGGCGAGCAGAAGGAACGGCGCGCGCCAGCCCCAGTGGGAGGCGACCAGCGTGCCCGCCGGCGCCCCGAGCGACAGCGCCAGCAGCAGGCCGGACACCGCGACCGACATCCAGGTGGCGCGGCGGGGGGCGGGAGCCGCCTCCCCCACGCCGGCATAGATCAGCGGCGACACCCCGGCGGCCGTTGCCCCCGCGGCGACGCGCGTGGCGAGCAGCCAGCCGAAGCCAGGCGCCACCGCGGTAAGAAGATTCGCCGCGGCAAAGCCGGCCAGGCAGGCGAGCAGGGTTCGCCGCCGCCCGATCCGGTCGGCCAATTGGCCGATCAGCGGCGCGCTGAACAGATAGGTCAATGAGAATACCGTGACGCTCAGCCCGGCCGATGCGGCGGAGCGGCCGAAATCCGCGCCGATCGACGGCAGCAGCGGCGAAATTACGAACAGGTCCGTGCCGACCACGAACAGGGTGAGCCAGCCGCAGGCCAGCCGCCAGCCTGGACCCAGACCTTGGGACGAACTCCGGCCATGAGGTCGGCGCGGCATACGAGGCTCGCTCGGAACGTGGGGCGGATTCATCGAACCGGGGGGCAATGGTTCATCAATGACAGCGATTCCGGCCAGCGCACGAGCGCCCAGCCGGGATGCCCACCGGCGCCTTGGCGGTGTCCCGCGACGACGCCCACCGGCTACAATACATGCGTCAATACCATCGCCAGTTGCTGGCGGGTGAAGGGCTTGGCGATGAACTCGTCCATGCCTGAGCTCAGGCAGCGTTGGCGGAAGGTCTCGCCCGCGGTCGCGGTCAGCGCGACGATCGGCGTGCGGGGCACGCCGGCGGCTTCGCGCTTGCGGATTTCGGCGGTCGCCTCGAAACCATCCATCTTCGGCATTTGGCAATCCATGAAGATCACATCGAAATGGCGCTTCGCGTGGGCTTCCAGCGCCTCCAGCCCGTTGGTGGCGGTTTCGACCTTCCAACCCAGGGTTTCGAGAATGCCGGTGGCCACCATGAGATTGACGGGGATGTCCTCGACGACCAGGGCCTGATGACCGGGCTCCCGATCATTGTGTGACGGCGGCGCGAACGGCACAAGTTCGCCGACAGTCACCGGGGCAGCGATGGACGCCGTGTTGGGGACCGATTGGCGTTCACGGATGAGATCGATCAGTTCCGCGACTTGAACCGGACGGGTGAGTAGCCTCGCCGCATAGCGATCCGGTTCCGCCACCGCGCGATCGGGCGAAGTCAGCAAGATAAGGTTCGCCGAGGCATGCACCGGGTCGGCCCGCAACAGACGCGCCAATTCGGGTCCATCGGCGTCCGGCGCCGCCATGTCGGCGATCACGGTGCCGAACGCGTTGCCCCTGCCCGCCGCCGTGGAAAGGATTTCCCGCGCCTCCGTTAAATTCCGGACAGCCTCGACGCGCAATCCTTCCCTCTGCAGTTGGCTTTCAAGCGCCACGCGGCTGGAATCGTTGCCATCCATCAACAGGACGTGGTTGCGAACAGCGAGACCCCGATCGTTGTCAATATGAGCGACGCTGTCGCCCTGCTGTCCGAAGCGCGCGGTAAACCGGAAGATCGAGCCAACCCCCGGCTGGCTCTCGACCTCGATGGTCCCGCCCATCAGCTCGCACAGATCCTTGCAGATGCTAAGGCCCAGGCCACTGCCCGAAAAGCGTCGCGTATCGCTGCTGTCCGCCTGGGTGAAGGCCTTGAAAATGATCGCCTGGTCTTCCTGCGAGATGCCAATTCCCGTGTCGCGCACCTCGAACTGGATCAGCGCGGTATCCGAGGTGGCTTCTTTCAGGGACGCGTGGACGGTGATGCTTCCCTGATCGGTGAATTTGATCGCATTTCCTATGAGATTGTTAAGGATCTGGCTGAGGCGCAGGGGATCCCCGACCAATGCCGTGGGTAGACTCTTGGCGATCGAAAGGGACAGGCGAAGGCCCTTCTGGCTCGCCACCGATTCCAGCATGTAGATCACGTCCTGCACCACTTCGCGCAGGTCGAAATTGCGGTTCTCGAGCTCGAACTTGCCTGCCTCGATCCTGGAAAGATCGAGGATGCTGGTGATGAGGGAGAGCATCGTTTCGGCCGAACGCTGCGCCATCTGGACATACATCTGCTGCTTGGGCTCAAGCTTGGTTTGCAGCAGCAGCTCGACCATACCCAGCACGCCGTTCATCGGAGTGCGCAACTCGTGGCTGATGTTGGCGAGGAACTGCGCCTTGGCGCGGTTGGCCGCGACCAGTTCGCGCGTGCGCTCCTCCACCCGGTCCTCAAGGGTCATGTTCAGAGCCTGGAGGCGGTCTTCGGCCTGCAACTGGGCGCTGTGGCGGATCGCCACGGCCTCGGCCATCGCATTGAACGCGGCACCTAGCTGGTCGATTTCGGAGCGCTGTCCCTTCAGGTTGCAGCGCGCCGCGTAGTTGCCGTTGCGCCATTCGGCGGCAACACTGAGGAGCGCCTGGACCGGACGCTGGATGAAGGCCCGCCCCCCCATCCAGGCCGCATAACCGGCCATCAAGAGCCCTGCCAGGATCAGCAGGATGCCCCGCCTCGTGACCGCGTCGATGGCGGAAAACGCCGCGACCTTCGACTCTCCGGCACTGAGGAAAAAATCCCGCGGCGGCAGCGACGGCGGCACATAGCCGAAGATTCGCTCCACGCCGTCGACGCCCTTCGCTTCCTCCCACCCGGCCTTGTCGCCGTCCATGATCTCGGCATGGCCGCTTCGCATGTTCTTGCCGACAAGCTGCTCGGGATGCGGCAGGCGGGCTATGATGTTGCCCTCGCGATCGGCGATGAGGATCGACTGCGTCGGGGTCAGGCCACGTTCGCGCAGGTGCTCCGACAGCCAGTTCAGATCGAGGCCGGCAAAGACCACGCCGGCGATCGGCCCCCCCTTCTCGAGGGAAAAATGCTCGGCGAAATGGATCTGCTTCTCGCCACTCCCCGGGTCGACCCAGTAATTGCCGACGGCCAGATCCGTTTGAGCCATGGCCCGCTTGAAGAAGGGAAATTCGGCAATCGAGGATAGAGAGGTAGGCCGGCTGGTGCAGCGGACCTTGCCGGTGGCGTCGGCCACTCCCAGCAGGCTGTAGTACGGGGTCCGCGCATTCAAGGCCGCCAGCAGCTTGGTGCAAGCCTCCGTATCCATCGAATTGACGGGAGGAAGCTGGCTCATAACCTGCAAATACTGGCGCGCGCCCTCTCGAATCTCGCCCATCTCGGCGCCGAACTGCCGCGTGATCTGGACAGTCTTGTTGCGGATCTCGTCTTCGCGCGACTTTCGCAAATCGTATTCGTTGTAAGACTGGATGGCGAGCGCGGGCATGACCGCGATCAGTACCACGACGAACATCTTCGTCGTCAGACTGAACGACAGCCGTTCCAGCGCCTTCCAGCGGCGTTTGCCGATATCCGCCACTCGGCCCAGGATTGAGGATTTCCGGATCATGGGCGCCGTGGCTGCCACGCGGCGGCCCGCAGACGCGGCGGTTTCATCAAGCCATGGCAACAAAAGCCGTGTGCCGAAAAGCGTGACGATACCACCAGGAAACCCTCCTTTTGCGGCGCTTTCAGCAGATCGTACGCACCTCGTGCCGGCGTATTGCGGATGTGACGATCGCGTCCATGGCGACCCATATCTTGTCGAGCGCGTCCGCGATTATCTTGGCATCCTCAACCGTCTCGGCAAGCAGCTGCGGACGTCGCCGCAGGACCTCCTGCGTGACGGCGATCGCTTCCTCGGCATGTCGTTCTTCGACGTGCTGGTCGAAGCAATCGGCGAAATAGGGTTCGTGGACGATGCCCGGAAAGTTCCTGGAAAGGGCCTTAGCGAGCGCATGCATCCAGTTGTCCGACATCGTCTCGACGATGCACCAGGGGCCAAGCGAGCGGGAATAGAGCGTCTTGGCAAGACGCACGAACTCCGCCGTTCCGGCATCGAGATAGCCGGCCAGTTCCTCGGCGTCGCCGAACTGCTCATCTTCGATCGGGCACCGGGCGCCGATGTTCTTGAACGCGCGGGTCAGTTGGTAGTGGTGTGTGTCACCATCCGCCAGCCCGTCATCGTCCACGAAGATCTGCAGCTTGCGCTTGCGCATGGCCGGGTTATCGAGATGCGGCAGGTAATAGACCGCCGCCCGGGTGGCGTGCATGGCCGCCTGATAGACGAGGTACAATTCCCCGAGCAGCCTGGGATCCTTGGCAATTTGCGGCGGCAGGGCGGCGAGGTTCTGGAAGAACGGCGCTTTGGACGGACGGTGCTCGTCGGCGATGGCAGCGATGATCGCAGGAAGCCGCGCGGCCGCGTCGTCACCCCGGCTGGAGCCGCCGGGGCCTGGAACCGGGTGTACGGCTGCCTCTAGCGCGACGGAAGGAAGTTCTTTCGATGCGCCGAGATGTCCCGATGACGCCATTTTTCTTCTCCGGAGGGTGAACGCTCTTGCTTGCTTGGTTGCCACGACTCGAGGCAGTACTTCGGCTTTACGCAAACTTCCAGCTCAAGCCAAATCAAGTTAATAGCCCCGACGCCCGTCTCTTACAGCCATAAAAATGGCACCTGGATCGCAATCAGAATTAATTTTCATTAAACGTAAGTCGGACGAGCCTTTTTCTTACGAAAAGAGCCGACATGTCGCAAATTGTCAACGTCGGTGGAGCCGTGAAGGAGCGGATAACGCAGGAACGTACCGCGAAGCATCTTAGCAGATCGTAAACGGTTTGAACGGCGGCGTCTCCGAAACGCGCGCCGAGCCTCTCGACCACCCGCGCCCGGTCCTGCTATGTGCGAATAGGTCCGCGCCGGAGAGCGCGGAGAACAGGGAGAAAGTACCATGAAGCTGACACGAAGGGGCCTGATCGGCTCCGCCGCCGCCACGTCCGCGGCCGTTACCTCCGCTGTCGCGCTGCCCGGACGCGCGCGCGCCCAAGGGAAGCCGGTGATCAAGATCGGGGTGATGAACGATCAGTCCGGGCCGTATCGCGACGTGAACGGCCCGACGAGCGTTAACTGCACGAAATTCGCGGTCGAGGAGTTCAAGGCGCAAGGCTTCGACGTGGAGGTGATCTTCGCGGACCACCAGAACAAGCCCGATGTGGCGGCCTCGCTGGCCAAGCAATGGTTCGACCAGGACGGCGTGGACGTGATCGAGGATGGGGCGGCCTCGTCCTGTGCGCTGGTGATCAATACCATCTGCAAGGACAAGAACAAGGTGTTCCTGTCCACGTCCACCGCCACCTCCGACCTGACCGGTGTGGCCTGCACGCCGAATACGATCCATTGGGTGCTGGACACCTATATGTCGGCGAAATCCACCGGCGGGGCGATGACCAAGGCCGGCGGCGACACCTGGTTCTTCATCACGCCGAACTATGCCTTCGGCCAGGCGCTGCAGCGGGATGCCACCAAGTTCGTGATCGATGCCGGCGGCAAGGTGGTGGGGGACAATGTGTACCCGTTCCCGGAAACGACGGATTTCTCCTCGCAGCTACTGCAGGCGCGGGCCTCCGGGGCAAAAGTGGTCGGGCTGTGCAATGCCGGCACCGATACCGTGAACTGCCTGAAACAGGCGCGCGAGTTCGGCCTGGTGCAGGCCGGGGTGAAGATGGCGGCGCTGCTTTGCTACAGCACCGATGTGCGCGCGGTAGGGCTGGAAATCGCCCAGGGCCTGCTGATGAGCGAGGCGTTCTACTGGGACCTGAACGACCGCACCCGGGCCTGGATGGAACGCATCAAGCCGAAGGTGACCCAGTATCCGAATTCCGCCCAGGCAGGGAACTACTCCTGCACGATGCACTACCTGAAGGCGGTTACCGCCATGGGGCCCGCCGAGGCGAAAAAGAGCGGCGCGGCGGTGGTGGCGAAGATGAAGTCCATGAAAACCGACGATGATTGCTTCGGCGCCGGCGGCGTGATCCGGGCGGACGGACGCAAAATCCACCCGGTTTACCTGTTCGAGGCGAAGAAGCCCTCGGAAAGCAAGCACAGCTGGGATCTGCTGAAAGTGGTGGCCGAAACACCGGCCGAGGAAGCGTTCCGGCCGCTGAACGCCGGGCTGTGTCCGCTGGTGGCGAAGGCCTGATCGGGGCGTTGCCGCGACCCCGAAAAGGAGCTCTGCCCCCGGTGTCTGCTGCGCAGCCACCGGGGGCAGAGCCCGGTCCTTACCTTCCCCGGGCCTAGAACGGGATTTCGTCATCCAGGTCGCCGCCCTTCGGCGAGTCCCAGGACGGGCCGCCGGCGCCGCGGCCGGCACCGGCACTGGCGTTGCGGGCCTGCATGGGAGCGGCGCGTTCGCGCGGCGCGTAGCCGCTGCCGCCCTCACCCATGCCGCCTTCCTCGCCGCGGCCGCTAAGCATGGTCAGTTCGCCGCGGAACTTACCGATGACGATCTCCGTGGTGTATTTCTCGACGCCGGACTGGTCGGTCCATTTGCGGGTCTGCAGCGAGCCCTCGATATACACCTTCGCGCCCTTTTTCAGATACTTCTCGGCCACGTCGGCGATGCGGTCGTTGAAGATCACCACTCGGTGCCACTCCGTGCGTTCCTTGCGCTCGCCGCTGGCGCGGTCGTTCCAGGTCTCGCTGGTGGCGACGGCCAGGTTGACGATCTTGCTGCCGTCCTGGGTGGAGCGCACTTCGGGGTCCTTCCCGAGATTGCCGACCAGGATGACCTTGTTGACGCTGCCTGCCATTTTGCCAGTTCCTCACCAGAAGAGACGTCCAAATCGTTCGGACGAACGAGTTTTTGCTACCGTAGCGTGTATTGCAGATTAGCGGGTCGGAACCTCGCTTACCAGACTTTCCATTCGCATCTTATCGCGCCATATATAGAAAGAACATCCCGAGAACATCTGGAAAAATGAATGGCCGGACCGATTGTCCCGACGAGGCAGGCGCGGGCGCATAGCGCGATCGTCGTGCGTGGCGCGCGCGAGCATAACCTCAAGAACATCGACGTGGAGATCCCGCGCGACGAGCTGACCGTGATCACCGGGCTGTCGGGGTCGGGCAAGTCGTCGCTGGCGTTCGACACGATCTATGCCGAGGGGCAGCGGCGCTATGTCGAGAGCCTGTCGGCCTATGCAAGGCAATTCCTTGAATTGATGGGAAAACCGGATGTCGATTCGATCGAGGGATTGTCGCCGGCGATTTCCATCGAGCAGAAGACGACCAGCAAGAACCCGCGTTCCACCGTGGGGACGGTGACGGAGATCCACGACTATATGCGCCTGCTCTGGGCGCGGGCGGGGGTGCCGTATTCGCCGGCGACGGGGCTGCCGATCGAGGCGCAGACGGTCAGCCAGATGGTGGACCGGGTGATGGCGATGCCGGAGGGCACGCGGCTGCTGCTGCTGGCGCCGGTGGTGCGCGACCGCAAGGGCGAATACCGCAAGGAACTGGCGGAGTTGCAGCGGCGCGG
>JBBIQA010000101.1:11230-16163 GCA_037442565.1 Rhodospirillales bacterium | reverse complement strand
TCGGCATCGAGACGCTGGGCGGCGTGTTCACCCGGCTGATCGAGCGCAACACCACGATCCCGACCAAGAAGTCGCAGGTGTTCTCCACCGCCGACGACAACCAGAGCGCGGTCACCATCAAGGTGTTCCAGGGTGAGCGCGAGATGGCGGCGGACAACAAGATGCTTGGCCAGTTCAACCTGGAAGGCATCCCGAACGCCCCGCGCGGCGTGCCGCAGATCGAGGTGACGTTCGATATCGACGCCAACGGCATCGTCGCCGTGCAGGCGAAGGACAAGGCCACCGGCAAGGAGCAGCAGATCCGCATCCAGTCGTCCGGCGGTCTGTCCGAAGCCGATATCGAGAAGATGGTGAAGGAGGCCGAGGCCAACGCCGAAGCCGACAAGGCGCGCCGCGAGCAGGTGGAGGCGCGCAACCACACCGAGGGCCTGGTGCACCAGGTGGAGAAGAACCTGGCCGAGCATGGCGACAAGGTCGGCGCCCAGGAGAAAGGCGAGGCCGAGGCGGCGATCGCGGCGGCCAAGTCGGCTCTGGAGGGCCAGGACGCCGAGGCGATCAAGCAGGCCGGCGAGCGTCTGTCGCAGGCGGCGATGAAGATCGGCGAGGCGATGTACAAGGCGCAGGCGGAAGCCGGCGCCGCGCCGGGTGGTCCGGATGCCACCGGTGGTCACGCTCCGGGCGGCAAGGCGGACGACAAGGTGGTGGACGCCGAGTTCGAGGAAGTCGACGACAAGAAAAAGAAGTCGGCGTGATTTCGTCAGGTAGCCCCTGACACGATCATCTAACCAAGGTCGCGCCCGCGCTTCATCCGAAGGCGGGCGCGATTCTGTTAAGGCCCAGGATGCAGACCCAGGATAGGGGGATCAGTGCCAGGCTATCGGGCTGATCCAGAAGGACGGATATGGCAAAGGCGGATTATTACACGACCCTGGGTGTGGCGCGCGACGCCAGCGCGGACGACCTGAAGAAGGCGTACCGCAAGCTGGCGATGCAGTACCACCCCGATCGCAATCCGAACAACAAGGCGGCCGAGGCCAAGTTCAAGGAATTGAGCGAGGCCTACGACATTCTGAAGGACGACCAAAAGCGCGCGGCGTATGACCGCTACGGCCATGCCGCCTTCGAGCAGGGCGGCGGTCCCGGCGCGGGCGGGTTCAACTTCACCGATGGCGGCGGGCTCGGCGATATCTTCGACCAGATGTTCGGCGATTTCACCGGGCGGCGCGGCGGCGGCGGACGGGCTCGTGGCGGCTCGGACCTGCGCGCGCAGGTCGAGATCGACCTAACCGAGGCCTTCGCCGGCACCAAGACCACCCTGCGCGTGCCGACCCGGCTGGCCTGCGAAACCTGCGACGGCACCGGCTCGGCCGACAAGTCGCGCGCCAACCTGACCTGCGGTACCTGTAACGGCCAGGGCAAGGTGCGGGCGCAGCAGGGCTTCTTCATGATCGAGCGGACCTGCCCGACCTGCGGCGGCGCCGGGCGGGTGATCAGCAATCCCTGCCGGATCTGCCAGGGCCAGGGCACCGTGCAACGCGAACGCACCTTGCAGGTATCCATTCCAGCCGGGGTTGAGGACGGCACCCGCATCCGCCTGGCCGGTGAGGGCGAGGCCGGTCCCGCGGGGGCGCCCAGCGGCGATCTGTATGTGCATGTGGGCGTGCGCGCGCATGAACTGTTCCAGCGCGAGGGCGCCAATCTGCTGATCCGCCTGCCGTTGCGCATGACCCAGGCGGCACTCGGCGGCGAGGTGGAAGTGCCGGTGATCGACGGCTCGCGCGCGAAGATGAAGATCCCCCCGGGCACCCAGACCGGCGACCAGTTCCGCTTGCGCGGCAAGGGGTTCTCGGTGCTGCGCAGCACGTCGCGCGGCGACCTGTATGTGCAGGTGGCGGTGGAAACGCCGCTGCACCTGACCCGCAAGCAGCGTGAGCTGCTGGAGGCGTTCGAGGCGGAAAGCCAGGGCCACAAGACCGGCCATCCCGAAAGCGAGGGGTTCTTCACCAAGGTGAAGGAGTTCTTCGAGGGCCGCGGCGCGAACGGCGCCTGATCGGGGCTGACGGGCCGAAGGCGCCGCCGCCGGACAGGCGGAATTAACGTATCGGCAATATTTACCCGCCATAAACCATTCGGGCATCACCCATGCGCGGCATTGCCGCCTGGCGCCCTGCACGAATGGGGGCTGGATGTGAATTTCCCGGCACGGCTATCCGTCGCCAGCGACCCGCCGCGCTATTCCGTCGTTGTGCCGGTTTACGATGAGGCCGATGGGATCGCGGAATTCCATCGCCGGCTGGCCCGCGTGATGAACCGGCTCGGCGCCTGGGAAGTCGTCTATGTCAACGACGGCAGCCGCGATCGCACCTGGCCGCTGCTCCGGCAGCTGCGCGAGGCCGACGCACATATCGCCCTGGTCAATCTGTCGCGCAATTTCGGCAAGGAGATCGCGACCACGGCCGGCCTCGACCACGCGCGCGGGGAGGCGGTGATCGTGATCGATGCCGACCTGCAGGACCCGCCTGAACTGATCCCCGAGCTCGTTGCCGGCTGGCGGGAAGGTTTCGACATGGTCTACGCCCAGCGCCGGGTTCGCGAGGGCGAGACCTGGCTGAAGCGGACCACCGCCGATCTTTTCTACCGCCTGATGCAAAATGTCGGCGGCACGAGGCTGCCGCGCAACACCGGCGATTTCCGGCTGATGAGCAGGCGCGTGGTGGATGCGCTGCTGCAGATGCGCGAGCAGCACCGTTTCATGAAGGGGCTGTTCGCCTGGGTCGGGTTTCCGTCCAAGGCAGTGCCGTACAATCGGGCGCCGCGTCATGCCGGGCAGACCAAATGGAACTATCCCAAGCTGTGGAGCCTCGCCATCGAGGGCATCACCAGCTTCACGGTTCTGCCGCTGAAGATCGCGACCTATCTGGGTCTCGGCGTCGCCCTGGTGGCGGTCGTGTTCGGCGGGCAGGTCGTCATCAAGACGATCCTGTTCGGCAACCCGGTCGCCGGTTATCCCAGCCTGATGACGGTGGTGCTGTTCCTGGGCGGCATCCAGCTGATGACACTGGGTGTGATCGGCGAATATCTCGGGCGGGTGTTCAATGAGACCAAGCGCCGGCCGCTTTATATCGTCGAGCGCTTCAGCCCCAGCTTTGGCGAAGATGCGGCGGCGCCGTTGGCCGGGGCGGGGCATTCGTTCAGCACCGATAGCGGCTATACTTCCCCGGATCATGGATCCGACCATCCATAAAAGGGGAGACTGCCCGCATGCCCGCGCCCAAGGTGAAGGCGCCGAAACTTTCGGCCGACTGCCATTTCCATATCTTCGGTCCGTTCGACAAATTCCCGCTCGATCCCGGCCGGCACTACGAGCCGCCGCTTGCGTTGGTGGAGGATTATCTGGCGCTGGCCGCCATGGTCGGGCTGGAGCGGATGGTGATCGTGACACCTAGTCCGTACGGGACCGACAACCGTGTAACGCTGGACGCGATCGAGCGGTTCGGCCGGCATCGCGCGGTCGGGGTGGCGGTGATCGACGACCGGTTCGACGACGCGGCACTGCGGCGGCTGGCGGATGCGGGCATCCGCGGCGCGCGGTTCAACCTGGTGTCCGGCAACGGCACGCCGGTGGAGCAGCTGGAGGCTATGGCGAAGCGCCTGGCGCCACTGGGCTGGCATATCCAGGTCTATGCTGACGGCGAGACACTGGCCGGCATCGCGCCGGTGCTGGCGAAGCTGCCGGTGCCGGTGGTGGTCGATCACATCGGCGGCGTGAAGGCGGCGCTGGGCACCGCGCACCCGCAGTTCCAAGCGCTGCTGCGGCTGCTGGACAGCGGCAATGCCTGGGTGAAGACCTGTTCCTATCGCGCGTCCTCGGCCGGCCACCCATGGGCGGATACCGGCCCGAATGTGCGGGCGCTGGTGGCGGCGTCGCCGGAGCGCTGCGTTTGGGGCACGGACTGGCCGCACAGCAGCATGAAGGCGCCGTTGCCGGACGCGGGGGCGCTGCTGGACCAGTTCTTCGAATGGGTTCCGGATGCGGCGATCCGCCAGCGCATCCTGGTGGACAATCCCGCCCGGCTCTACGGATTTCCGGCCGGCTGAGGGGCCGTTTCGGGCGCGCGCCGGTACGCCCTGGCGGGTTTCAGGTTAATTCGTGCGCGCGCTACAGGATTTGGCAATGTTTAACGTCTCAAATCTGGGCTCCGTAGCGGATTGGACGGATGGCCCCCGTGTATTTGCCGATACCCATCGATCTTTGGCCCCTAGCGGCCGTTATTGGCGCCGGTTCGGTGCTGGCGGTTCGCGCCGGCATATCGGCGGTCCGCCGCGATCGGGCCAGGGCCAATCGTGGGCGGTCTGACGGGGCGGGGGACGCTGCCTCCGGCGGGATCGAGCCCGGCGTGCCGCGGGGGCCGTTCGCTGCCTCGTTCGGGTCCAGCCTGCTGGATATCGAGGTCGAAGCGCGGGAGGCCCTGCGTCAGGTGGATGGGCTGGCGGCCCGCAACCGGGTCCGGCTGCAGATCGCGATCCGGCCAGGTCTGGAGGTTCGGGCCGACCCGCATGGAATGCGCCGCGCCCTGATCGAGCTGCTGGAGAACGCCATCGGGCATTCGCCCTGCGGCAAGGTGCTGTTGGGGGGCACGGTCCATGGCGGGCGCGTCCAGATCGCGGTGCTGGATGATGGACAGGGGCCGGACCGGCTGGCGCAGGAAGCGGCGCTGCGAACCGCCGAACGCATCGTCGCGTTGCATGGCGGCACGCTGCAGGTTGAAACCCGGCCAGGACAGGGAACCCTGGTTGTCATGCGGCTGCCGGCGCCTGCGGTCGCTTCCGCGTCGGCCGGAGACGCCGGAGCGCCGCCCGGAGCGGCTCCGGCTCAGGCTCCGGCTGCGGCATCGCGCAGCGAGAGCGAAACGGTTCCAGGCGGTTAGGGCAA
>JBBIQA010000101.1:9819-11130 GCA_037442565.1 Rhodospirillales bacterium | reverse complement strand
CTCCGGCTGCGGCATCGCGCAGCGAGAGCGAAACGGTTCCAGGCGGTTAGGGCAAAATCACCCTGACTGGGGGCGCATCGGGTCAGACGGCGCCGAGCGCGACGGCAAGGCCGTAGCAGCTCGCCAGCAGGCCGACACAGCCGCCGGTCCAAGCCAGCCAGCGCACCCGCGTCACCACCGACACCGACGTCAGCACGATGGCGATCTGCAGGGCACCGACCACGAATTCGAACTGGTGATAGCGGTGGAAGGCGTGATCGCGTTGCTCGGTCTGGTGTTGGGCTCTCTCGACCAGCTGCTTCATGCCGTCGCCGCCTTTGGGGTCGTCGCGCAGGTGCGCCTCGGTTTCCCGTGCCGCGGCGATCTTACTGGCGATCGAAGGATCGGTTGCATTGGGCAGGCTTTCCAGCAGGTTGGCCTCGGCGTTGCGCAAAGTGGCGCGGACATTCTTCGCCTGGAAGAAGTTCCAGTCGTCGGAGACGCCGATATGGTGCGTGAGGTAGGCGTTCTGCGAGCTTTTCTCCCCCATCTCGGCCAAGGCCAGCGCCGCGGCGAGCACGGCGATGACGACCGCGATCTTGGGAGCGGCGCTGTCGCGGCCATGCTCAGCGGCGTGATGGGCTTCCTCCAGGCCTTCCTTGGCGTGTTCGATTGTCTCGGACATGGGTGGGGCTCTTTCCGTTCAGGGCGTTCATCGAAGTCGCCCGAAGCCCCACAATGACGTAGTTGCTGCATCAATCAAGCGTGAGACGGCGGATCGAGGCGTCGATACCGGGGGCGGGCGGAAAGTGCGGGGTGGGCGGCGCTTCATGTCGGCGCGCCGGCGGGGTAGTCTGTCCCCATGCAGATGTTTCGTCGGCCCATGCGGTTCCTGTTCAATCTTCGCCGGATCGGCATGCTTTGCGGGGGGATTTTCGCCGCCCACGCAGCATGGGCCGACATGCTGGAACCGCCGAAGGGACGGCTGGAGCGGGGGACGACGGCCCAGTTCCTCTATCGCGCAGGCCCGCCGGTGGCGGGTACGCCGGCGGCCCCGGCCTCCGGCACCCTGACCCTGGATTGGACCGACGCGCTCGGCCGGCTTGTGGAGCACCGGGTCATGCCGGTGCGGCTGGCGCCGGGCGGGGCGGTGGCGGTGCAGCTCGATCTGACCCGCGCGGTCGCCACCGCCAACCGGCTGAGCGGCACGCTGCGCCTGGGCGGCAAGGACAGCACTGCCGCCGCCGATTTCGTGGTGCCGCCGCCGGAGGATGGCTGGGCCGACTGGCAGACCATCCTGTGGCAGAACCTCAGCCAGAAGCAGCTGATGGC
>JBBIQA010000101.1:0-9719 GCA_037442565.1 Rhodospirillales bacterium | reverse complement strand
TGGCAGGCGCGGATCGACGCCAGGCTGGCCCAGCATGTTCGGATCTACGGCCGCTACCGGCCGCTGTTCTACAATCTGGGCGACGAAACCGGCATCGCCGATCTGGCGGCGAACTGGGATTTCGACCTCTCGCCCCCCTCGCTCGCCGGCATGCGGCTCTGGCTGCACGGGCGCTACCCCTCGCTGGCGGCGCTGAACCGGCAATGGGGCACGGAATTCGCCACCTGGCAGGACGTGCTGCCGCCGACCACCGGGGCCACGCTGGCGCGCACCGACGGCAACTACTCGGCCTGGTCGGACTTCAAGGAATGGATGGACGAGGCGTTCTTCCGCGCCCTGCGCCGGGGCACCGACGCGGTGCACGCCGCCGATCCGCGCGCGCGGGCCGGGATCGAGGGTATGCAGGCGCCGGGCTGGGGCGGCTACGACTACACCCGCCTGGCGCACGCCGCCGACGTGCTGGAACTCTACGACATGCACAACAACGTGGAGATCGCGCTGTCGCTCAATCCGGCGCTGATCACCCTGTCCACCGGCTTCGCCACCGGCCCGCGGGAGGTCCACCGCCTCTGGCACGAGGTCCTGCTGGGCCAGCGCGGCACCGCGATCTGGGACGACAACAACACGACCGTGGCGCCCGACGGCACGCCGGGCCCGCGTGGCCTGGAGATGACCGGCCTCTACACCGAAATGCGCGGAGGGATCGCCGCCCAGCTGATCGCCAGCCGGCTGGCGCGCGACCCGGTGGCAATCCTGTATTCCCCGGCCAGCTACCGGGTTTCCTGGCTGCTGGACGTGAAGGCGGAGGGCCAGCCTTGGACGCTCCGCGACTCCGAGCGGGAATCCTTCGACAGCCCGCTGCGCGCGGCGATGCGCCGGGCGGCGGCGCTGCTGCAGCATGACGGCCTGCAGCCGCATTGGCTCAGTCCGGAACTTCTGGCCGATGGGGCGCTGGAGGCGCGCGGCATCCGGCTTTTGGTACTGCCGCACGTGCTGGCGCTGTCGGACCGGGAGGCGGCGGCGATCCTGCGTTTCGCGCGGCGCGGCGGTGTCGTGCTGGCCGATGTGGTGCCGGGCGAATACGACGGGCATGGCCGCCAGCGGGCCCAGCCGGCCCTCGCGGGCCTGGGTGACCGGGTACGGTTGATCGAGGCCTTGCGGCGCGACGATCCTTCCGTCGCGGACGCACCGGCTGCGCCCTTCACGGCCGCGCTGCGCGATGCCGGCCTGACGCCGATGTTCAGCGTCGAGGCACCGGACGGCACGGTTCTGCACGATGTGGATGTGCGCCAGTTCCGCAATGGCGCGGTGACGATCGTTGGGCTGCTGCGCGATCTGCCGGCCAAGGGTGTCGAACTCGGCCCCGCGCGCCCGGCGGTGCTGCGGATGGCCAAGCCGGCATGGCGGACGGATCTGCGCGGCCTGGCGGTGGCGGAGCAGGGAACGCGGTTTCCGATCCAGTTGGATCCCGCGGCGCCGACGGTGCTGGCGCTGTCGCCGGCGAAGCTGCCGAAGCCGGTGCTGAACGGTCCGCGCGCGGCAAAGTTGGGTGACATCGTGAACTTCCAGCTGGGGCAGTCGGGGCCGAGCCCGGCGGCTCAACCGGTGCTGCATGTGGAGGTGCGCGATCCCAGCGGGCGAATACTGGAGCCCTACGGCGCCAATGTGCCGCTGCGCGGCGGCAAGGGGCGGTGGCAGCTGAGGCTGGCGCTGAACGACAGGCCGGGAAGCTGGACGATCACCGTGCGCGACGCGCTGGGCGCGGGGGAAATCCTGTGGCCGATCGAGGTAGGCAAATAGCCGGCCGCCGCCCGAAACGCCCCGCACGGCGCTGACGCCGGCATCGTCGACGCCGGCATCGTCGACGCCGCCACAGCCGGCAAGCGGATCGTCATCCCCTTGATCCATGCGAGGCAGCCAGCGTCCTCTACGTCGCCGGAAAAGTCTTTGTTAAGCTGCAAGAGGCTTCTCCCCTGGCGCACGCGCCAAGAAAATATTACCGCCGCCCATTTGCTCCTGGCGTAATATTGCCGCCAAACGGCATGGCCGTTCTGGCGGAAGCCGGAAGCTTTTGAAGCCAATGGCCGCCCGCCGTTCGTTTCAACCGTCAGTGCGTCGAAAGGAAAAACAATGAGCCAGGTCAGACTCCTTGTTGGCACCCGCAAAGGGGCGTTCATCCTTACGTCGGACGGCGCGCGCAAGAACTGGTCGATCGCCGGTCCGCACTTTCCCGGCTGGGAGGTATTTCATCTCAAGGGTTCCATTGTGGATCCCAGCCGTATCTATGCCTCGCAAACATCCGCCTGGTTCGGCCAGGTCATCCAGCGTTCCGACGATGGAGGCCTCACCTGGAACGCGGTGGACAACGGCTTTCAATACGATGGTACCCCCGGCACGCATCAATGGTACGACGGAACCCCGCACCCCTGGGAGTTCAAGCGCGTCTGGCATATCGAACCCTCACTCAGCGATCCCGACACGCTGTACGCCGGCGTCGAGGACGCCGCCCTTTTCCAGTCCCGCGACGGCGGCAATAGCTGGCGGGAGCTTTCGGGATTGCGCCAGCACGGCACCGGTCCCGCCTGGCAGCCGGGCGCGGGCGGCATGTGCCTGCACACGATCCTGCTCGATCCGACGAACCCGGAGCGGATCTTCATTGCCATCTCCGCCGCGGGAGCCTTCCGAACAGATGACGGCGGACAATCCTGGAAGCCGATCAACCGCGGCCTGCATTCCGCCTACATTCCCGATCCGACCGCGGAGGTGGGCCATTGCGTCCACCATATCGCCATGCATCCCTCGCGCCCCGGCACACTGTTCATGCAGAAGCACTGGGACGTCATGCGCTCGGACGACGCCGGCGACAGCTGGCACGAAATCAGCGGCAACCTGCCGACGGATTTCGGCTTCGTCATCGACGTGCACGCGCACGAACCGGAAACCCTCTACGTCGTGCCGATCAAGAGCGACGCCGAACATTTCCCGATCGATGGCAGGCTCCAGGTCTACCGCAGCCGCAGCGGCGGCAACGAGTGGGAGAAGCTGACCAACGGCCTGCCGCAGCAGGATTGCTACGTGAACGTGCTGCGCGACGCCATGGCGGTCGACACGCTTGATAGCTGCGGCGTCTATTTCGGCACCACCGGCGGCCAGGTCTATGTCTCGCCCGATGCCGGCGACACCTGGCACGCCATCGTGCGCGACCTTTCCGCCGTGCTGTCCGTCGAGGTCCAGACGCTGCCATGACGGCAACGATTCGGGTTGAGCTTCCGGCCGGTCTGTGCCGGCTGGCCGGTACCGGGCGGGAGGTGCGGGTCCGCCTGGACGGTCCGGTAACCCAACGAACGATCCTCGACGCGCTCGAGGCGGATTATCCGATGTTGCGGGGCACCATCCGCGACCGCAACACCCAGCAGCGCCGGCCCTTCGTTCGTTTCTTTGCCTGCGAACAGGACCTGTCGCACCTGCCGCCGGACGATCCGGTTCCCGAAGCGGTGGCCCGGGGCAGCGAATTGTTTCTGGTCGTCGGCGCCATCGCCGGCGGCTAGCCGCGCGGCACCCGGCCCTCGATCGGGTAGGAGGGATCGTTGTACCCGGGAGTCGATGCGTGCCCGGTAACCACCAGCCGGTTGACCAGCGCCTCGTCCTCGGCGTTCAGGCGGTAGGCCAGCGCGCCGATGTAATCCTCCCATTGTTCCTCGGTGCGGGGACCGCCGACGGCGCCGGTGACGAGGCGGTTGTTCAGCACCCAGGCCAGCGCGAACTGCCCGGGGGTGATGCCACGGCTTTTCGCGTGCTCTGCGAGCTCCACCGCGATCTGCAGGCTTTCCTGGCGCCATTCCGACTCCAGCATGCGCCGGTCCTGCCTTCCGGCGCGGGTGCCGGGCGGGGGCGGCGCGTCCGGGCGATATTTGCCGGTCAGCACGCCACGGGCGAGCGGCGAGTAGGGCACCACGCCGAGGCCGAAATGGCCGCAGGCCGGAAGGTGCTCGATTTCTGGCTCGCGGTTCAGCGCGTTGTACAGCGGCTGGCTGACGACGGGGCGGCCGATGCCGAGCTCGTCGCAGATGCGGCAGATCTCGGCCACGCGCCAGGCGCGATAATTCGACACGCCGAAATGGCGGATCTTGCCGGCGCGGATCAGGTCGGCCAGGGCGCGCACCGTCTCGGCCAGCGGGGTCGCGTGGTCCTCCTTGTGCAGATAGAGGATGTCGATGGTCTCCACGCCCAGGCGGCGGAGGCTGGCATGGGCGGCGTCCATCACGTGCCGGCGCGACAGGCCGCGCGCGTTCGGGCCCGGGCCCGTGGGATTGGCGATCTTGGTGGCCAGCACCCACCAGGAGCGATGCGCCGCAATGGCCCGTCCGGTGATTTCCTCCGAGCGGCCCTCGGCATAGCCATCGGCTGTGTCGATGAAGTTCACGCCCTGCTCCTGGGCGCGGCCAATGATGCGCGCGGCGGTGGCCTCGTCGGTGGCGCCGCCGAACATCATGGTGCCGAGGCAGAGCGGGGAGACTTTCAAGCCGCTTTTTCCCAGATTCCGGTATTCCATGGTGCTCTTCCCCGATTTGCCTGCTACCGAGCCTACACGGAACAGGGTTGAATGGCGCGATGCCGACACGCAACACGCGCCAACCCATCAAACCGCGACTCGGAGAGATTTTCGTCGTGTTCCTGCGCATGGGGGCGCTGAGCTTCGGTGGCGGCATGACCAGCTGGACGCGGCGCGAGGTGGTGGAGCGGCGCGGCTGGATCGACGACCGGCAGTTCATCACCGGCGTCGGGCTGTCGCAGATCTCGCCGGGGGCGAATGGCGTGAACATCGCCGTTTACGTCGGCACCGTGCTGCATGGCGGCCTGGGCGCGATGGTGGCCGTGCTGGGCATGCTGGCGGCGCCGGTGGCGGTGGTGCTTGTGGCGGGGGTGGCCTATTTCGGCATCAACGCGCTGCCGCAGGGCGCATGGTTCGGCACGGTTCTGGCCGGGGTCGGAGCCGGCGCCATCGGGCTCAATCTGGCCAACGGCCTGCGGCTGTTCCGGCGCAATATCCGTCGGCTCGGAGCGATCGGCGTAGTGGCGGCTACGGCGGCCTCGCTGGGCTTCGGGGTGCGGCTGGGTTGGGTGCTTGCCGTGATGATCCCGGCCAGCCTGATCATCGGCTGGGTGGAGCGGCGCAAATCATGATCGTGGTGCTGGCGCAGCTTGCGGGGCTGTTCGTGGTGCTGTCCTTGCTGTCGGTGGGCGGGGGCAACGGCGTGCTGCCGGATATGCAGCGGGCGGCGGTGGACCATTATCATTGGCTGACAGCGCGCCAGTTCCTCGATCTGTTCGCGATTTCGCGCGCGACGCCGGGGCCGGGGGCGCTGATCGTGCTGCTGATCGGGCTGAAGGCTGCGGGGGTGCTGGGCGCGCTGGTGGCGGGGGTGTCGATGTTCGCGCCGTCCTGCGTGATCGTGCATCTGGCGGCACGGTTCTGGGACCGGGCGGCGCGGCCGGCCTGGCGCGAACTGGTGGAGCGGGCGCTGGCGCCGGTGGCGGTCGGGCTGACGCTGGGCAGCGGCATCGCGCTGATCCGCGGCACCGAGCATGACTGGCCGGCCTATGCGGTGACCGCCGGCTCCACCCTGCTGCTGACGCTGACCGAGGTGCATCCGATGATCGCGCTGAGCGCCGGGGCGGCGTTCCTGCTGGCGGTGGGCGGTTAGCATGGACCCGATGCAGGCGATCGCGGTGCTGGTGGATGCGGCCTGGTACGCGCGGCGGTATCGCGATGTGCCCGAGGCCGATGCATTGCGCCATTTCGTCGCGCATGGGCTGGCGGAGGGGCGCGATCCCAATCCGTTCTTCGAGTGCGCCTGGTATGCGCGGGAATATCCACAGGTGGCGGCGTCCGGTCTGCCGCCGCTGCTGCATTACATGCAGGTTGGCGCTGCGGCCTTGCTCGATCCGCATCCGCGCTTCGATGCGGCCTGGTATGTGGAGCGGTATCCGGCGGCGCGGGGCAATCCGCTGCTGTTTCATTTGCGGACGGGCGCGGCCGGCCGGTTGCCGACCGAACCCACGCCGGATTTTTCGGCCTTCGTGGCCGGGATCGGCACGCACGGCCGTCTCGTGATCGCCGGATCGGATCATTCCGGTTCCGTTGACGCGCTGCTGTTGCGGGTGACCTCGCGCGGCCTGGTCCTGTCGGCGCCGGGGGACGGTCGGTTGCTGCGTCTGCCGCCGGAGCGGATCGGCGAATTGCTGCCGGTGCTCCGGGACGCGCGGGTGACGCGGGTGGAGGTTCGGCATTTGCCGTCGGAGCGGTGCGACCTGCGGTCGCTGCTGCGCGGTCTTGGCGTCCCGTTCGACTTCATCGTGCGGGATTATTTCGCCATCTGCCCGCAGCGTTATCTGCTGCCCTGGCCGGATGCGGCCTATTGCGGCGAGCCCGGCCCGGCCGGCTGCAATGCCTGCATCGCGGCGCACCCAAATCAGGGCGCGACGGATATCCTGACCTGGCGGCGCGGCCATGACTGGCTGTTTCGCGAGGCCGACCGGGTGATCTGCCCGAGCCGGGACGCGCTGGAGCGGCTGGCGCGCCATGGGCTCGCCGCGCGGGCGGTGGTGCCTGCCGATGGCGGCGGGCCTTGGCCGATGACGTTGCCGAAGATCTCCGCGCGTGCCCGGCTGCTTGTGGCGGTTCTTGGCGGCGCACCGCAGCAGGGGGCGGCGGCGGTGAGCGAGGTGGCGGCGCACCCGGGGATCGACCTGCGGGTCATCGCGCACGCGGATCGGGCTGCTGCCCTGCGTGACGCGCGGGCGCATGTGGTCTGGTTTCCGACCCAATGGCCCGATCCGATTGGCGACGGGCTGGACGCCGCGATCGAGGCGGGGCTGCCGATCGTTGCGGCCGCCACCGGGGCGTTTCCCGAGCGTCTGGCCGGGCGGCGGCTGACTTGGCTGGTCGATCCCGGCGCGCCGGCGCAGGCTTGGCTGGAGGCGTTCGCCGCGGTGCGGACCGCGCTGCTCGCGACGGCGCCGAAACCGGGACGGCGGGCAAGGACAGCGGAACTCGTTGCCAACGATCCCGTTCCGGCACGCGGCCCATCCGACTTGATCGATCTGCGCCGCCCCGGCAGGACTTCAGTGGTGGTGGTGCCGGAGCGCTTCGATAACGGCAAACCGACGCCCTGCGGCTATATCCGGCTGCTCCAGCCGCTGGACCATCTGGCCGCCGCTGGCGGGATCGATCTGGTGCTGGCCGATCCGGCGGAGGCGCGGCACTACCGCGCCGATGTGATCGCGACGCAGCGCTACGCCGTGCCCGATGTCCGGGCGGCGGACGCGCTGGCCAGCCATTGCCGGGCGCAGGGCATCCGGCTGCTGTACGATCTCGACGACGATCTGCTGAACATTCCGCGCGATCATCCGGAAGCGTCGCTGCTGCGTCCGCGGGCGCGGCTGGTGGCGCGGATGCTCGGCCATGCCGATGCCGTATGGGTGTCCACCGAGGCGCTGCGGCATGGGCTCGGCGTGGTCGGGCGGAAGGCGCGGGTCGTGGCGAATGGCCTGGACGAGCGGCTTTGGGCCGACCCTGCGCCAGTGCCGCGTGTTTCGCGCGGGGCGGTGCGCATTCTGTACATGGGCACGGCCACGCATGACGCCGATTTCGCGCTCGTCGCGCCGGCGCTGGCGCGGCTGCACGCGGTGTTCGGCGGGCGGGTGAGGATCGAGATCATCGGCGTGACCGCGCAGGACGACCTGCCGGACGGGGTGCACCGCGTGGTGCCGCCGGTGCATGCGCGCGCGTCCTATCCCGGCTTTGTCGATTGGATGCTCGCCCGGCACGGGGATAAGCAATGGGAGATCGGCGTCGCGCCGCTGGCGGATACCGGCTTCAATCGCTGCAAATCCGCGATCAAGACGCTGGACTATGCGGCGCTGGGGATGGCGGTCCTGGCGTCCGACGTGCCGGCCTATCGCGGATCGGTGGCGGAGTTGGTGGCCAATACCGAGGCGGATTGGTTCGCCGCCCTGGCGCGGCTGGTGCGCGATCCCCTGCTTCGCGCCGCACGGGCCACGGCCGCGCGCGAGGGTTTCCTACGAAACGGCACGCTGGCGGCGCAGGCGCAGGCACGGCGAGCAGCGTTGTTGCGGATCAGTCCATCGCGGCGTGCGCGGGGTCCGGCTTAGCGATGGCTCCGGGCGGCTTGCGCATCAGGAACAGCAGCAGCAGCGCCGGCAGCGAGACGAAGATCATCAGCCGGTAATCGTCGACATAGGCGATGATCAGCGCCTGCTTGTTGATGATCTGATCCAGCAGCGCCGCGCCATGCGCCGTGGCCGGGTCCAGCACCCGATGGGCCTGCAGGGCGCGATTGAACGGCGTGACAGACTCGGTGATCTGCGCGTGCACCACCTGGACATTATGCGCCAGCGCCGAGGAGGTGATGGCCACCCCGATGGCGCTGCCGACATTGCGGAACAGCGACATCATCGCTGTCCCGTCGGTGCGGAACTCGGCACGGAGCGTGGCGAAGGTCAGCACCTGCAGCGGCACGAAGACGAAGCCCAGGCCGAAGCCCTGGATGAAGATCGCCACCACGATGTCATACTGAGAGACATCCGGCGTCCAGCCCACCATCATCTCCAGCGAGTAGGACAGCAGCACGATGCCGATGCCGATCAGTACCCGCGGGTCGATGCGCGTGGTCAGCCGGCCGCCGAGCAGCATCGACAGCATGGTGCCGATGCCGCGCGGCGACAGCACCAGCCCGGCGGTCGCCACCGGATAGTTCGCCAGGGTCTGCAGCCACGGCGCCATCAGCGCGGCGGTCGCCACCAGCACCACGCCGACCGAGAACATCAGCGCCAGCCCGGCGCAGAAATTGCGGTCCCGGAACGCCGCCGGCGGGATGAACGGGCGCGGCGCGGTGAGCATGTGCACCAGGAACAGATAGGTGCCGAGCGCCGCCAGCACCGCCTCGATGAGGATTTCCGAGGAGTTGAACCAGTCCTGCCCGTGGCCGCGGTCCAGCATCAGCTGCAGCGAGCCGATGCCCAGCGCCAGCACGGCGAAGCCGGTCCAGTCGAAGCGCATCCCGCTGCGCGACGGCTCGCCGGGCATGAAGATCACCAGTCCGGCCACCGCCGCCATGCCGACCGGCAGGTTCACATAGAACACCCAGCGCCAGTTGTAGATGTCGGTGAGGTAGCCGCCGACGGTCGGGCCGAGGATCGGCCCCAGCATCACGCCCACGCCCCAGATCGCCATCGCCATGCCACGCTTCTCGGGCGGGTAGATGTCGAGCATGATCGATTGCGACAATGGCACGAGGGCGGCGCCGAACGTGCCCTGCAACAGCCGGAACACCACGATCTGCGCCAGCGATTGCGCCGCGCCGCACATCATGGAGGTGACGGTGAAGCCGATCAGGCAGACCATCATCAGGTTCTTGCGCCCGAACCTGGCCGCCAGCCAGCCGACCGGAGCCGTCATGATCGCCGCGGCCGTGATGTAGGAGGTCAGCACCCAGGTGATCTCATCGGCCGAGGCCGACAGGCTGCCCTGCATATACGGCAGCGCCACGTTGGCGATGGTGGAGTCCAGCGCCTGCATCAACGTCGCCGCCATCGCGCAGACCGTGATCAGCGTCCGATGCCGAACCCCGGCCGAGAGGCCGCTCATGACCCAGGCGCCAAGTAAGGCTGGGGCTCCGCCCCAGACCCCGGCGGGC
>JBBIQA010000100.1:0-16296 GCA_037442565.1 Rhodospirillales bacterium | reverse complement strand
GTGGTATGGATACGATCGTAACCGATATGCGAAATACGGAGATCGTGTTCCGCGGCGGTGTCGCCGTCATACACTTCGTAGAACTTGGCCGATCCGTTGTACGGAGCTCCCGGCCCCTGGTCGCCCTTGGCGGGGTCGAACCGTGCCGCCGTGGTGACGATGGCGACGCGCGATTGCGCCAGCGGCTTGCGCAGGGGCTGGAATGGCACGTCTACATAGTGGGCCCAGCGATATGGCGTGGTGTAGCCGATCGCCTGATAATAGTCCCGGGTACGCTGCATGTAGGGGATCGGCGCATCGTAATCGGGGGCAAAGCCGAGTTGGCTGTCCAACAGATCGTTCATGGGTCGGTCCTCCTGGCAGGCTTGTGGTGCGTTGACGGCGGTTCAGACCGGAACATTAGACAGTGTGGCGCGTTTCCCGCCATCCCCCCGGCCCGGATCCATCGTGCGACGCCTCATCGGCCGGTAAAGCGCGGCCGGCGACGTTCCTTGTGGGCTGCGATGCCTTCCTGCAAATCGCTGCTGTTGCGGATCCGCGCCAGATCGATGCCGGTCAACGCCATGCGCTCCACCGGGCCGATCGGCAGGATCATGTCGTTGACGAAGCGCTTCAGCGTCGCGACCACCAGCGGCGCGGCATCGACCAGCGTGGTCGCCATCGCCAGGGCCTCCTCCTCGTGCATGCCGTCCGGCACCACCTTGTTGACGAAGCCGACATCGTAGGCGCGCTGGGCATCGATCTTGGAGCCCAGCAGCATGATCTCCATCGCCAGCTTGTGCGGCATGCGCGTGACGAGCGAGCTGATCATGCCGCCGGTCAGACCCAGCTTGGCCTCGGGATAGTAGAACCGGGTGCTGACGGTCGAAACCATCAGGTCGCACATCATCACCATGACGATGCCGCCGCCGACGCACCATCCGGTCGTTGCCGCGATGATCGGCTTTTCGGTGCGAAAGCCGACATTGGGGATGCACCGCCAGAGTTCCGGCAGATCGCCGACATCGGCGCCGGAACAGAAGGCCCGCTCGCCCACGCTGCTGAGGATGGCGACGCGCTGGTCGGAGGCATCGAAGGCGTGGAAGGCGTTCTGCAACTCGACCGCGACGGCGGAACTGACGGCGTTCAGGCGTTCGGGACGGTTGATCCGGATGATCGAAACCGGGCCTTTTTCCTCGACAGTCACAACAGTCATGGACGCGTCTCCCCTGATCATGCCGGCACACCGCTGGTGCAGGAATGTATCAAGGCAGGTCCCGTTCGGATACCGTCCGAACTTTCAGGCGTTGGGATCGCCATTGCCGCCGCGCGGCAGGCTGGACGGTGTGGATCCGCTAGCCTGCATCGCCGGCGTGATCGACCGCCCCCCAATCCCCGCTCGATGGAGATTCAATCTCTGTCAGGCCGCGCACTTCCCGATCGCCCAGCGCACGATCTTGCGCACATCGGGGTCCGGGTCGGCTGCGGCGGATTCCAGATAGGGCAAAGCCGAGGCATTCCCGATCTCGCCCAACGCGGACGCCACCTCTTTGCGCAGGTTGCTGATCTCGCTGTCCAGCGTCGCGCCCAGCGCCGGCACGGCCGCAACGATCCCGAGCTTACCCAAAGCGCCCGCGGCCTTGATCCGTACCTGCCAGGCAGGATCCTGCAAAGCGGCGATCAGTTGGCCACTCGCCTCGACCGCCCCGCTCTTGCCCAATGACGCCGACGCTTCTTCGCGCACCTGCCAGTCCGCGTCGTCCAGCCCGGCCGAAAGCGTTGCCACCGCCGCGCCACTGCGCACCAAAGCTGACATCACCGCGCGGCGAACCGCGGCCGAGGGATCCCCCGCCAGCGAGGCCAGCACGGTCAGGTGTTCAGGGTCCCTCAGATAGCCAAGGACACCGACCGCCTGTAGCCTTACGTCGTCGGACGCATCGCCCAATGCCGCGCGGGCCGCCGCACCCGCCGCAGGCAAGGCAAGATCGCGCAGCGCCCGCAGCGCGGCGGCCCGCACGAACGGGTCATGGTGCGCACAACGCTCGATCAGTGCGGGTCCGATGGCCGGTTCCTTGCGATCGGCCAGGGCATCGGCGACCGCCGCGCGTACGGAAGGCGACGGGTCGTCCAGTGCGCCAGCCAGGGCCTCAGCGGCCTCGATCCCTTCGTGTTCATCCAGCCCCTTGGCCGCGGCCTCCCGCACCGTGTCGTCGCTGTCGCGCATCCCCGCGATCAGCAGGGCTGTGGCGGCCGGCCCGACCTCCTCGGCCAGATCCATCATGGCGACCCGCCGCACACCGGGATCGGCGCTGCCGGCCCGGGTCACCAGTTCTTCGTCCAGATCGTCGAACATGGCGGATCAGCGCAGCAGATAGGGGATGGCGACATGCACCGCATCGGTGGGGCAATCGGCCTCGCACGGCAGGCAGTACCAGCATTCATCATACTGCATATAGGCGACCCCTTTCGCCTCATCGATCGCCAGCACATCCAATGGGCAGACATCGACACAGACCCGGCAGCCTTTGTCGGCGATGCACTTGGCGGCATCGACCGTGACGGGAACGCTGGTGGCGTGATTGGCCAACGGCATGGTGCTTCTCCTATTCCGCGGCGATGGTCTGCGGCTGGGTGCGCAGCGAGTGGTACGAATTCATTTCGGTTTCGTCGACCGGCACGATATATGGCGCAATTTCGCGTTTGCGGTGCGCCATGCGGCCGTTCTGATCGCGGTACAGCATGGTGTGGCAGAACCAGTCGTCGTTGTTGGTCTCCGGATGGTCGTTATATAGGTGATACAGTCCCCAGCGGCTTTCGGTCCGATACATCGAGGCGGCCGCGGCCATGTCGGCGCAGTCCAGGATCGATTGCAGCTCCAGCGCGCGCAGCAGTTCATGCGGATCGCGTGCCACCAGATGGCGCAGGTCGTCGCGCACCTCGGCCAGGCGCTGCTGTCCGATCCGCATCTTGGCCGTCACCTTCGGCGGGGTCAGGTAGTCGTTCACCAGGCGGCGCGTCTTGAATTCCATCTCGTTCGGCGTGAAGCCGTCCTCGCGGCGGGTGGGCGCCAGGATCCTCTCCTGCTCCGCCATCACCGCGTCCATGTCGACCGGAGCCAGGTCGTTCGCCGCGCACCAGGCCGCCGCGCTTTGCCCGGCGATGCCGCCGTTCACAAACGCGCCCAGCATGTAGTTGTGCGGCACACTGGCCATGTCTCCCGCCGCGTGCAGGCCGGGCACGGTGGTGCGGGCATGTTCGTCCACCCAGACGCCGGAGGCGCTGTGTCCCGAGCAGAACCCGATCTCGGAGATGTGCATTTCGACCATGCGATGGCGGTAGTTGGTGCCGCGCCCGTCGTGGAAGCGCCCGCGCGAGGGGCGTTCGTTGCTGTGCAGGATGGTCTCGATCTGGCTGATGGTTTCCTCGGCCAGATGATCCATCTTCAGGAACACCGGACCGTTGCCGCCCTGCAGTTCACGCCAGAACTCCAGCATCATCTGGCCCGACCAGTAGTCGCATTCGATGAAGCGCTCGCCGCGGTTGTTGGCGGTGTAGCCGCCCAGCGGGCCGGTGACATAGGCGCAGGCGGGTCCGTTGTAATCCTTGATCAGTGGGTTGATCTGGTAGCATTCGAGGTTCGCGAGCTCGGCCCCGGCGTGATAGGCCATTGCGTAGCCGTCGCCGCAATTGGCCGGGTTCTCGTAGGTCCCGAACAGATAGCCCGAGGCCGGCAGCCCCAGACGCCCGGCCGCCCCGGCCGCCAGCACCACCGACTTGGCCCGGATGACCATAATCTCGCTGGTGCGCGTGTTCACGCTGATCGCCCCGGCGATCCGCCCGTCCGGACCGGTCAGCAGGCGGGTGGCGATATAGCGGTTGACCACATTGACCTGTAGGCGGCGCAGCTGGCGGTACAGAATCTTCTTGACGTTGTGGCCTTCCGGCATCGGCAGGACGTAGGTGCCGAGGTGATGCACCTTGCGCATGTTGTATTCGCCGCTGCCGTCTTTTTCGAACTTGATGCCCAGCCCGTCCAGATAGCGGATCATGGAGAAGCTGTTCTGCGCATACGCCATCACCGCCGGCTGATGGACGATCCCGTCATTGGCGACGGTGATCTCCTTCACGTACTGCTCCGGCGTCGCATAGCCCGGCACGACGGCGTTGTTCAGGCCGTCCATGCCCATGCTGACCGCGCCGCTGCGCTTGACGTTGGCCTTCTCCAGCAACGTCACCCGCAGGCCCATGTTGGCTTCCTTGGCCTTGATCGCGGCCATCGGACCGCCGGTGCCTCCGCCGATCACCAGGATGTCGCAATCGGTCTGTTGAATGGTCATGAATTCGGCTCCGTTGTCGCGATGTCGCTCAGAAAATCCCAGGGAAAGACGCCGGTGCGGTGACCGTCGGAAAACACGATGTGCACCGCCTCGCCGCCCATCGGTTCGAATGCGGTGATCGCGTCGGCATCGCCCACCGGCTGGCCCCGGCGTCGCGCAAGCGTGCACCAGGCGCAGCGGCAGGCGCAGCGCAGCGTCGCGGCCGTCAGGCGCGCACGCCGATCCGGCCATTCCAGCGTGACGGCGCCGCCGTCCCGGGCAAGGTAGACAGTCGTCGGCGGTGGGCGAGTGCTTGTCTCCATGCCGGGCGTTGTCTCCCGCCCGGGCGGCACGCCGATAGCAACTAATTGCGCATTGGCCCGAATATGCGCTGGCCTGGATTTTGCGTCGCTTCGGGCCATGGACCTGCATCCCGGCCGCCCCATCATCGTCCGCACCCGATCCTCCCTCGACCGAGGCAAACCGCAACCGGGCGCGTTCATGCTGGGCGGCCCGGCGCGCGGGAATCAACCCGACCTGTTCAGCCGGCTAGGCCCCGACGAACGCGCCCAGGTAGCCGCCCGCGGCCGGCGCCGGCGCTTCCAGCGCGGCGAGTCGGTGTTCAACCAGGGCGGCCAGCACGACGGCATCCTGCTGATCGAGGAAGGCCTCGTGCGCGTCTTCCATACCGCCGCCTCCGGCCGGGAGATCACCCTGGCCTACTGGCTGTCCGGCAACTTCGTCGGCGGCCCGGAAATCTTCGGTGCGGGCATCCATGTCTGGTCGGGCACCGCCGTGCGCGACACCACCGGCATCATGCTCGCGGGCGCCGAACTGCGAACCCTGGTGGAGCGCATCCCGTCGCTGTCGATGGGCATCATCGAGGGCCTTATTTTCAAGGGCTCCTGCTATTCGCTTCTGGCCCAGATCCTCGGAACCCTCTCCGTCGGCGAGCGTCTGGTACTGGTCCTGCAGCGCCTGACCCAGATGTACGGCGTGGCGGTAGCGGATGGCACGATGATCGCCAGCCCCTTCACCCATGACGACCTGGCCCACATGGTCGGCGCCACGCGCCAATGGGTGAGCATGACCTTTCGCCGCCTTGCCGAGCAGGGAGTGCTTCGGGTCCGGCGTGGCCAAATCCTGATCCTGCAGCCGGATTGGCTGGATGTCAGCCGGGACCTGGACTAATTTTCGCCCATTATCGGAGCAATTAGCCTATTTAATGGGCAATTCATGTCTCTCCGGTGCAAATATCGGCAATTATAAGGCAAATAGTTTACGGCTGATCCCAATTCAGACCGCCATGCTGAGGCTCTGATCCGCCGCAACCGGAGTTTCCCATGCGCATATCCCTGCTGGCCGCCGCCACGATCGCCGTCCTCGCCGCACCCCCGGCATGGGCCCGAACCACGCTGACGATCGGCATCGGCACCCAGAACACCACCACCAACACGGTCACCACCGGGGTGGTGATCCGGGAATTGCATCTGCTGGAGAAATTCCTGCCGCATGATGGCAAATACGCCGACATCGACTACAAGCTCGACTGGCAGAATTTCACCTCCGGCCCGCCCGTTACCAACGCCATGATCGCCGGCAAGCTGCAGTTCGGCACGATGGGCGATTATCCGCTGATCGTGAACGGCTATACGTTTTCCAGCAATCCGGAGAGCAAGAGCCGGTTGATCGCCGTCGCCGCCTATAACCTGCAGGGCTCGGGGAACGGCATCGTGGTGAACATTGCTTCTCCCTATTATTCTCTCGCCGACCTGAAGGGCAAGGTCGTCAGCGTGCCGTTCGGCTCCGCCGCGCATGGCATGACACTGAAGGCGCTCGCCGATGCCGGCCTGCCGGCCGACTTCTTCCACCTGACCAACCAGAGCCCCGAGGTCGGCGCCACCAACCTGCAAGAACAGAAGATCGACGCGCACGCCGATTTCGTCCCGTTCGTGCAGCTTCTGCCGTTCCGCGGTTTTGCCCGGGAGATTTTCGACGGCTCGCAAACCCATGTTCCGACCTGGCACGGCATCGTCGTGCGCAGCGATTTCGCCGACCAGTACCCCGAAATCGTGACCGCCTATCTGCGCGCGGTGATCGCCGCCAACGCCTGGCTGCATGCCGATCCCGTGGCGGCGGCCGAGAAGATCGAGCAATGGACCGGCACGGCGAAGGAGGTGGTCTACATTTTCCTCGGCCCCGGCGGCGGCATGACCCTGGATCCGACGCTGAAGCCGAAGCTGATGGAGGCAGCGCAGCTCGACGTCGGCGTGCTGCACAAGATGGGCCGATTGGACACATTCGATGTCGGCAAATGGGTCGATGACCGCTACATCCGCGCCGCCTACAAGGAAGCGGGCCTGGATTACGACGCGGCACTGGCCTCCACGGCGAACTATCAGGTCACCGGCACCGACAGCTTCTGCAACCGGAAGGTGAGCGATCCGCGCCAGGCCGGCGAAATCTGGGTGACCGGCCAGGGCGTGCGCGCGTCGAGCAGCGTCGCCTGCACGCTGGCGGCCTGGGACGCCCTGAAGAAGTCCGGAACGGCGGCCCCGGTGGCCTATGTCGCCGATGCCGGCAGCGGATTGAAGCTGTTTGCCGACAAGGCGTTCTATGTCGTCGTTCCGTCGCAGCCGATCGAGCCGTATCTGCTGCGCCAGGACGCGGAAGCACGCGCCAAGATCAACGGCGGCAAGGTCACCGACCTGGCCGGGGCCACCATCGCCGCCGGCGACCCGCGTGCCACCAAGCGGGCGGCGAACTGACATGCCCGACATGGTCATCGAAATCGGTGCGCCAGTGACGGCAGCAGTAACGGCATCAGTGGAGGCATCGGTGGACGCGCCGGCGTCCCCGGCGGGATCGAGCCGGGCGGCCGTGCGGACCGCGCTGCTGCGGCTCCGAGGGCCGGCCCTGGGATTGCTCACCATCGCCCTGGCCTTGCTGGCCTGGGATCTGCTGACCACCTACCGCGTCAGCTTCCATATCCGCTTCCTCAACGTGCCGACGCCGGCCTCCGTTCTGGCCAGCGCCTCGCACGCCTTCAGCGATCCCGATTTCAGCTACAACCTGCTGATCTCCTGCCGGCGCATCGGCACCGGCTTTCTGGCCGCCACCGCCCTGGGCGTCCCGCTCGGTCTGACCATGGGCCGCTGGAGGCTGCTGCGGGATGCGCTGTTGCCGCTGTTCGAGATCGTGCGCCCGATCCCGGCGATCGCCTGGGTGCCGATGTCCATCATGCTATGGCCCAGCAATGAGGAAAGCATCGTCTTCATTACCTTCCTCGGCTCGTTCTTCCCGATCCTGCTCAACACCCTGATGGGCATGGGCCAGGTCGACCCGGTGCTGGTGCGCGCCGCCCGCTGCCTGGGCGCGAAGGAGATCGCGATCTTTCGCGAGGTGCTGCTGCCGGCGGTGCTGCCGCAGGTGTTCACCGGCCTGGCCGTCGGGATGGGCGTCGCCTGGGTGTCGCTGATCGCGGCCGAGATGATCGCCGGCCAGTTCGGGATCGGGTATTTCACCTGGGAAGCCTACTCCCTCGTGCAGTACCCCGACATCGTCCTCGGCATGGTCTGCATCGGCGCACTCGGCCTTGGCTCCAGCGCCCTGATACGCCTGGTTGGCTGGCTGGTCATGCCCTGGGGCCGGCTGGCCGGCGGGAGGCCGAAATGAACCCCGCATCCCCCCGCGGCCGGATCGACGTTGCCGGCTTCGGCCTGCGCTTCGGCCAGACCACCGCCGTCTCCGACATCTCGCTGCACGTCAAGCCGGGGGAGTTCGTTTCGCTGATCGGCCCGTCCGGCTGTGGCAAATCCACCGTGCTGAACGCGGTCGCCGGGTTCCTGACCCCGACAGCCGGGCGCGTGCTGGTCGATAACGAGCCGGTGCGCGGCCCCAGCGCCGACCGGGGAATGGTGTTCCAGCAATACTCGCTGTTCCCCTGGAAGACCGTGCGCGAGAACGTCGAATTCGGCCTGAAGATGCAGGGCATGGGCAAATCCGAGCGGCTGGCGACCGCGCGGACCTTGCTGAGCGTCGCCGGGTTGAATGCGTTCGAGAACCATTATCCCGAACAGCTTTCCGGCGGCATGAAGCAGCGCGTCGGCATCGTCCGCGCGCTGGCCACCGGTCCGCGCGTGCTGCTGCTGGACGAGCCGTTCGGCGCGCTGGATGCCCAGACCCGGATGATCATGCAGGAGCTGCTGCTGGATCTATGGGAGGGGTTGAAGATCTCCGTCCTGTTCGTCACCCATGACATCGACGAGGCGATCTTTCTGTCCGATCGCATCTACGTCGTCACCGCCGCACCCGGGCGTATCAAGGCCGAGCTGACCGTCCCGCTGCCCCGCCCGCGCGCCGCCGGCATGAGCGAGACGGCGGATTTCCAGCATTTGCGCGGCTGCCTGCTGGATTTGATCCGGGAGGAAAGCCTGCGCGCGATGGGCAACGAGGTCGCGGCACAATCGGGCCGGCGCGCCGGGCTCGATCTGGCGGACGCGATCGGCGCCGCCCGTCTTTGAGGCGCCTGCCCCGCCTCTGAGGCACCTGCCTTGAACCGTCTTCCGTCCCTAACCGGAGTTCACCGCCATGAGTGCATGGAACGTCGAGCACGTACTGAGCGTGCGCCACTGGACCGACAGCCTGTTCAGCTTCACCCTGACGCGCGATCAGTCGTTCCGATTTCGCAGCGGGCAGTTCACCATGATCGGCCTGCGGGTCGACGGCAAGCCGCTGTTGCGCGCCTACAGCATGGTCAGCGCCGCGTGGGAAGACACGCTGGAATTCCTCAGCATCAAGGTCCCGAACGGACCGCTGACGTCCCGCCTGCGCCATATCGAGCAGGGTGCGGAGATCCTGGTCGGGCGCAAGCCCGTGGGCACCCTGCTGCCCGACAACCTGCTGCCGGGGCGCAACCTGTATCTGCTGGGCACCGGCACCGGCCTGGCGCCGTTCATGAGCCTGATACGCGACCCCGACGTCTACGAACGGTTCGAGCGGGTCGTCCTGGTGCATGGCTGCCGTTTCGCCGACGAACTGGCCTATGGCGCGATGATCGAGCAGCTTCCGGCTGACGCGTTCCTCGGCCCGCTGGTGGCGAACCAGCTGATCTACTACCCGACCGTGACGCGCGAGCCGTTCCGCAATCAAGGCCGCATCAGCACGCTGGTCGAGAGCGGCAAGCTGGCGTCGGACGTGGGCCTGCCGCCGCTCGATCCCGCGTCGGATCGCGTCATGCTGTGCGGCAGTCCGGGGTTGCTGGCCGACATGACGCGCTACCTGGACCGTAACGGCTTTCAGGAAGGCAGCAACGCGGCCATGGGCGCCTACGTGATCGAAAAGGCGTTCGTGGAGAAATGACGGGAGAAAACCCAGGCCAACGCCGCAACGCATCCGCGCGGCGGGGATGATGAAGTGGCGTATCTTCCGGTCGTGCTGGGCCTGATCGTGCTGGGCGCCGGCGTGGTGAAGGGCTTCACCGGATTTGGCGGCTCGCTGATCATGGCACCGCTGTTCTCTCTGGTCATGAGCCCCAGCCAGACCCTTGGCACGGTGGTGGTGGTCAATCTGGTGACGGCCTGGCAGATGCTGGGTCCGTCCTGGCGGGCGATGCGCCGGCGGGTCGTGCTGCCGATGTCGGCTGCCTGCGCGTTGGCCACGCCGCTCGGCGTCGCCGCGGTGCTGATCCTGGACCCGACGCTCGTGCGCCGAACGATCGGGGTGGCGGTGCTGGTAAGTGGCCTGGCGCTGCTCGGCGGGTGGCAACGGGTCAACCCCCCGCGCCTGCTCGGCACGATCGCTGTCGGGGTGGTGGGCGGCCTGCTGACCGGCTTGTCCGGGATGGGCGGCCCGCCCGCCGCCCTGTGGCTGCTGTCGGGGCGCGACGGCCCGGCCCGCGACCGTGCCGGCCTGATCGTGTATGTCGCCCTGACCCAGGCGGCCGCCGTCCTGGTGGCCGCGAGCGCCGGGGCGCTGGGGATCGATGCCGTCTGGCGGGCCCTATGGCTGGCGCCGCTGTTCGTCGGCGGGGCAATGGCCGGGGCACGGCTGTTCCACGGAGCGCCGGAACGCTGGATTCGCCTCGGCACCGTTGCCTTGATCGTCACGCTGGGCCTGGTGACCGCAATTCATTGAGGCTGTCGATTGGCATCGAATGTTGCCTCCCATACGGGCCATCCGATGGGGGGCAATTTTCGGCTCTGACTCACTCTTGGTGCAGGTCGAGTAGGCTCAAGCCAGCATGAGTCAGGGGAGTGCGCAATGCGCCGGGGATCATTCCATGCGGTATCGCCCGTTGGGCTTCTTATCGAGGCGGTCACCACCGAGCCAAACCGGCTGCTGATCATCGCTCGGCCCACGGCGTCCGACGCTGCCTGTCCGGAGTGCGGTCAGAGGTCGGGGCAGGTCCATAGTAATTATGATCGTCGCTTGATGGACCTCCCGTCACATGGCCGTGCTGTCCACCTGCGGATCAGCGTCCGTCGGTTTCGATGCGCCTCCGTCACCTGCCCACGGCGGATCTTTGGCGAACCGCTCGCCGATAGCATCGCGCCTCGGGCTGCCAGGCGCACAGCGCGGCTCGAGGGCGTCGTCCATCATCTCGGGATCGCCTTGGGTGGCCGTCCGGCCGCGAACCTGGCGCGACGCCTCATGCTGCCGGTTAGTCGGGACACGCTGTTGCGGGTATTGCGCCGCCGGGTAAAGGCGCCAGACGGGCCCGTCCGCGTCATCGGTATAGACGACTTCGCGTGGAAGCGCGGCCAGCGGTGCGGGACGGTGGTGTGCGACCTGGAACGGCGCCGGATCATCGACCTTCTACCGGACCGGGAGCCAGCAACCGTGGCAGATTGGCTCTCGAACCATCCCGAGATCGCCGTGGTGTCACGGGATCGCGGTGCCGGGTATGGCCGTGCTGCATCAAAGGGCGCTCCCCGGGCGATCCAGGTCGCCGATCGTTGGCACCTGATGGAGAACGCCAGCGCCGCATTCCTGGACGCGGTGCGTCGGTCGATGCGGGCCATTCGCCAGGTGCTGGGCTCCACCGTCATCGACCCGGCGTTGCTAACCTCTGCCGAACGCATCCAATACGACGGTTTCCAGCGCCGGCAGGACAATAGCCAAGCAATCAAAGCGTTGGCGGCGTCGGGGAAATCGATCAAGGAGATCACGCGTATCACTGGTCGCAGCCGCAAGTTGGTCCGCAGCGTGCTGCGAGGCGGCGATCGCGACATGTTCCGTTGCCGCATCAGGGCGCTGGAACCGCACACGCCGGCGCTTCGTGCCGAGTGGGAGGCAGGTTGCCGCAACGGGGCCGAGCTATGGCGCCGTCTTCGGGATGGTGGTTTCAACGGCGGCTTGCGTGTGGTCACCGAATGGGTAACCCGGCAACGGCGCTGTGAAAAAGCCGGCGTCGAGCTCTTCCGCATGCCGCCGCCTGCACGCTTGCTGAGCCGTCTCATGACGGCGCGCCGCGACCACCTGTCCAAGACGGACGCCGTTACGGTGGCGGCCATCGAGGCGGGTGTGCCGGCGCTTGCGGCTGCACGCGACCTGATGGACCGTTTTCATCACATGTTCAGGGTCCGGGACGCCGGCGCACTGGCCTCGTGGCTGATGGACGCCAGCGCCGGGCTGCTCGCCTCGTTCGGAAAAGGAGTGGCTGCGGATCTCGCCGCAGTAACGGCCGCTCTGACTGAACCGTGGTCGAACGGTCAGACGGAGGGCCAGATCAACAAGCTCAAGCTGGTAAAACGCCAGATGTATGGCCGCGCTCGCATCGACCTGCTTCGTGCCCGCCTCATCGTGCCCGCATGAGCCGTCAGCAGCCGAACTGCATCGAGAGTGAGGCAGAGCCCCTATTCCACGCCTATCCACACGATAACCGGAACCGCCTGGAATGGTCCCCGGTTCTTCGGCCTCCGAGGCAAAACAAAATGCGGGATCGGCGGTGAGCCGGAAACCCACGCTGACCCTGTGACCGATCGACCAGCGGCTCGCGGATCGATCCAACCAAGCCGAACCGTTGCAAGCAAATCCGGCAGTAGCCGTAGGAGACCGCCCAAGGCCGCACCGCAGCCATCAACTGGGAACCATCCGTGAACTCCCCTCAACCAAAGCCGCAGCGCTGCGCGATCTACACCCGCAAGTCGACGGAGCATAACCTGGGTCTGGCCTTCAATTCCCTTGATGCGCAGCGAGAGGCCTTCGAGGCCTACGTGAAGAGCCAGGCGCATGAAGGCTGGCGCCTGTTGCCGCAGCACTATGACGACGGCGGGCTGTCCGGCGCCTCGTTGGACCGCCCAGCTCTGCAACAGATGCTGGCCGATTTCGCCAAACTCGTCGAGGCGTTCGATGCGCAGGGAGTGTCCTTTGTTTCCGTGACGCAGTCATTCAACACAACGAGCAGCATGGGCCGCCTGACGTTGAACGTTCTGCTGTCCTTCGCCCAGTTCGAGCGGGAGGTGATCGGCGAGCGGGTGCGCGACAAGATCGCTGCCTCCAAGCGCAGGGGGATCTGGGTTGGCGGCCCCGTGCCGCTTGGCTATCGCGCTGTCGACAAAAAGCTGGCTGTCGTCCCGGAAGGAGCCGAAATGGTGCGCACGATCTTCGAGCGCTATCTGGCACTGGGTTCGATCCGCATGCTGAGCGCGGACCTGGCCGACCGCGGTATCTTGCCCCGCTCCCGCATCGGCCCGGACGGCGCCTGCATCGTACCGGCCCGGTTCATGGTCGGTCCACTCGGGCATATCCTGAAGAACCGCTGCTACGTCGGCGAGGTCGTCTACCGGGGGGAGGTTCACCGAGGTGAACACGAACCAATTCTCGATCGGGACCTGTTTGACGCCGTACAGGAAAGGCTGAGGGAGGAGGTCGTCCGGCGGAAAGGCACACAGCCATCTTCGGCGTCGCCAGCCCTGCTGACGGGGATGCTGTTCGATGATCGCGGCAACCGAATGACCCCCAGCCATGCCAACAAGAAGGGTGTGCGGTATCGGTACTACGTCTCCCAGGCCGTCTTGCAGAACCGGAAAAACAGTGCGGGCGCGAGAGGCACTCCTGCTCGCGGTCGCCAAGGCGCGTCGCTGGGTGGAGGATCTCGTCGAGGGTCGGGTTGCCTCGTTCGAGGAGATCGCCCGGCACGAAAGGAAGGTCGAGCGTCATGTCCGGCTGCTGGCGCCACTGGCGTTTGTGTCCCCAAAGATCCTCGCCGCGATCGCCGATGACAGCATTCCGGCCGACCTGACCGTCACGGCACTGGCGCGGGCACTTCCGCATAGCTGGGCCGAGCAGGAACACGCTCTCGGGATCAGCTAGCCGGCGCCGCTGGCGGTTGCCGCCAATATTCCGAAAGCACTCCGGGCAAAGCCATCAGCGCCTTCGGCGCTGTCGCCTCGTCGCTGGCACCATGCCGTCAAACCCCGCGACCATCGATAGATCGGTCCACGATTACCTCGCGCGCCAGTGCGAACCGGTCTCCCACCAAAACAAACCGGTCTCTATGTCCTCGGCCGGGCTACTTTCGGATATTCGAAAGTCCACGACAGAGACTGGGGCCGAAAACCACCCCAGACGCGGGATCAACCGCGCATCACTGACAACAAGAGACCAAGCCCCTCTTGCTAACCCCCGACACCGCGCCGCAATTTTTGAGAAATCGACATAACTGGGCCGGGGGCCGCATGCGTGGCTGGGGCGGGAGGGATCGAACCTCCGAATGGCGGAATCAAAATCCGCTGCCTTACCGCTTGGCTACGCCCCAGCAGAGAAACGGGTGATAGGTCGGGTCGCTGGCGAGGTAAAGGGCTTTGCGTCCGGCCCGCCCTACGACGGCAGTTCCGCCGCGCCGAGCATCGCGAGGCCGGCCGACTGCACCAGCAGCACCGCGCCGTGGCCAGCGGGCGGTTGGGGAAGGTCGAATCGGCGCGACGCGCCGTCCCAGTTGCCCACATCCAGCACCTGACGCACGATCCGGTACTCGGTCAGCTTGCGCCCACCATTCTCCCCGGCGCCGATCGGCGTCGTGTGTTCCGGCAGATGAAAGACCAGCAAGGCACGGACCGGCTGGCCGGCCGCACCCACCTCCGCAGACAGGCCCTCGGCCGTGCGGCTCAGCCCCACCGGGACGGAAGCTGCCGGCGTGACGGCCATCGCGGCGTCGATGTCTCCGGCATCCGAGCCCACCGCCATACGGGCCCCGCCGACCACGATCGCCGGAGTGAAAACCTCGACGCCGAGCCTTTTGGCGTAGGCCTGCTGGCGTGCCGTAGCCTGGCGCGAGGAGAACGGATCCCGCCAACCCAGCCGGTCCCAGTAATCCACATGCCAGGCCAGCGCGATCACCCCGGGGCGTTGCGCCAGCCGCCCGAGAAGCAGGTCCGCCGGCGGGCAGGACGAGCAGCCCTGGGAGGTGAACAGCTCCAGTACCGTCGGCGCCGGCGGGGTGGCCGCCCAGGTGGAGCGAGCCATCACGGCTGAAGCCGCTGCGGCAAGCAGAGTACGCCGATGCATGAGACCCTCCTGTTCTACCCAGCAGGGACTCACGCCATCGCGGCGGCGTTACAGGGCGCCGCTGACCGGGAAACTAAAGCGGGATGACATCGCTTTCGCTCAGCCATGCCGCTCCAGCCTTTTGTTTGAGCGAGTGATTCAGACCTACGGCGATTCCGCCTTCGGTCATCACGCGCTAGAGGGCTCCGCCCCGGCGGCCAGCCGAGGCGCCGAGACGCAGTCGCAGGGCGTTCAGTTTAATAAATCCCTGGGCATCGAACTGGTCGTAGGCGCCCTGGTCCTCCTCGAACGTCACGACCTTCATCGAATACAGGCTGTTCGGCGATTCCCGCCCGATGACGGTGGTGTTGCCCTTGTACAGCTTCAGCCGCACCCGGCCGGTGACGGAATGCTGGCTGGCGTCGATCGCCGCCTGCAGCATCCGCCGCTCCGGGCTGAACCAGAAGCCGTTATAGATCAGCTCGGCATAGCGCGGCATCAGGCTGTCCTTCAGATGCGCCGCCTCGCGGTCCAGGGTGATGCTCTCGATGCCGCGATGCGCCACCAGCAGGATCGTGCCGCCCGGCGTCTCATACACGCCGCGCGACTTCATCCCGACGAAGCGGTTCTCCACCAGATCCAGCCGGCCGATGCCATTGGCGCGGCCGTACTCGTTCAGCCGGGTCAGCAGCGCCGCCGGCGACAGCGCCTCGCCATTGATCGCCACCGGATCGCCGCTGACGAAATCGATGGAAATCTCGGTCGCCTTGTCCGGCGCCGCTTCCGGGCTGATCGTGCGCTGGTAGACCATCTCGTCCGCCTCGACCGCGGGATCCTCCAGGATCTTCCCCTCGGAGGAGGAATGCAGCAGGTTCGCGTCCACCGAGAACGGCGCTTCGCCGCGCTTGTCCTTGGCGATCGGGATCTGGTGTGTCTCGGCGAATTCCAGCAGACGGGTGCGGCTGGTCAAATCCCATTCGCGCCAGGGGGAGATCACCTTGATGTCCGGCTTCAGGGCGTAATAGGCGAGCTCGAAGCGCACCTGGTCATTGCCCTTGCCGGTCGCGCCATGCGCCACGGCGTCAGCGCCGACCTGCTCGGCGATCTCGATCTGCCGCTGGGCGATCAGGGGGCGGGCGATGGAGGTGCCGAGCAGATACTGGCCCTCATACAGCGCGTTGGCGCGGAACATCGGAAAGACGAAATCCTTCACGAAGGTCTCGCGCAGGTCGTCGACGAAGATCTCCTTGATGCCGAACATCTCCGCCTTCCTGCGGGCGGGCTCCAACTCCTCGCCCTGACCCAGATCGGCGGTGAAGGTCACCACTTCGCAGTTGTACGTGGTCTGCAGCCAGCGCAGGATCACGCTGGTGTCGAGCCCGCCGGAATAGGCCAGCACAACCTTCTTCACATCCTTCACACGCATCGTCGTCTCCTGTGGGCAGTTGCAGGCAGAATAGGCAAGGCCAGGGGGCTCTGCCCCCTGGACCCCCGCCAAAGGCTCGCCTTTGGA
>JBBIQA010000099.1:0-16301 GCA_037442565.1 Rhodospirillales bacterium | reverse complement strand
CGAAACCCAGCGCGGCGACCGCTGAAGCGGCCAGAAGCAGCTTTTTCATAATATCCCCTATTGATGACGACGATCCAGATGGACCGACGGTTACGCTACACCAAACAATGAAACCCATGCAGCCAAAAATTGCAAGCCCCCATTTCCGTCACACGACAAGATATGTTACATTTGCAATATTGACACGGGCATCAGGTCAAAACCGCGATTCTCCTGGCCGCTTTGCCCAGAACGTTTTAGATGCCACGATGGCTTGAATATCAAATGACAAATCGGCTCCGGCACGGTGCGGCGGCTCACGACAGCGTTACCCGCTGTCTCGACCAACGCGCATGCCCGGCTGCATTGTAACAAAGAAGGCTGGACCATATGCCCCAGCATAAGGCGCCCGGCACGGTTACAAGGTTCTCGTTCAATCTTCTGCAATATTGAAATATTTAACTAATACAGACACTTGACAGTCGCTGCGCAAAGATATCCCGCCTAGCCAAAGGCCCCGACCTCATGCGTCACCGCCGTGGCGATCTCGCGGATCACGGCGAAATAGCGCCGGATGGGATCGAAGATCTCCGCGTGCTCCCGGGCATAGGCGGCCATGGCGCGCGGCGCGCGGGGTTCGGCATAATCGAAGTCGGCGGTGTCGTCCGGCGCGGCGGGGAAGATTGCGGCCAGCATGGCGAGCGCCGGCTCGATATCCAGACGCAGAATCGCCGCTTCCATGTCCAGGCGCGTGAAGCCCGATCGAGGCGCGAAGTCGGGGATGCGGGTCGCCAGCAGCCAGATGCGATGGATCAGCACCAGCCGCAGCGCGTGCAGCAGAACCTCGCGCATCGCCATACGGGGCGCCCCCTCCCACGCGACCCGCAGCGCCAGGTGATCGGCCTGGATGCGTCGGAACATGGATTGGGCGTCGGCCCATAGATCGAGCCGCTCCAGCGCGCGGGCGACCGACACCAGCGCCTCCCGCCTGCCGGGGCGCTGGGTCTGGGCGGCGCGATCGAGCCAGGTGCCGGGGTCGAGCGTGCCGATGACGGCGCGCAGCACGTCGATATCGGAATGCGCCAGGGCGTGCTCCGCCAGGTCGAGCGCGCGGTGAAAGCGGCGGGAGGCATGGCGCAGTTCGGCGAATTTCTCCGGGTGGCGGGAGGCGGCGGCGCCGATGCCCTGCAGCGTGTTGGCGCACCAGCCAAGCTGCTGGAGGATGGCGTTGTTGGGTATGGCGCGCAGCTGGCTCGGATGGGTGATGCGCGCCGCGGCGCCCATGCCGTCTGTCTGCCGCGCGGAGGGGCGCGAGCCGGTAGGATCGAGCAAGGATGGGCCGAAGGCGCCGAGCAGGGCGGCGTAGCCGGCATCCTCCACCAGCCCCTCCATGCCTGCGCGGATGGTGGCGAAGAAATCGGCGGAGAAGTCGGGCTCGGCATAGACCGGGTCCTCGATCGGGCCGGCCGCGGGGTGGTAGGTCTGCCCGGCGATCCGCGCCACGGTGGCAAGGGCGAGTTCCGGGGTGCCGAACAGCAGATAGCCGTCGCCGCCCTGGAAGGCGGCTTCCTCGCGGACCGGCAGCCCGGCCCGGTTCAATGCCTGGCGGGACGCGGTGGGAGAGAGGTATTTCAGGCGGTCGGCGAGCGAACCCGGGTGGGCGCCGCGGCCGATGCTCTCACCGTGGGTGTCGAACAGGATAACCTCGATGCCCGACACGCCGTAATGCTTCAGGGTCTCCGCAATTTTCAGCCGCAGCCGTTCGATCAGGTAGCTGGCGGCGAGCTGGCCGACATAGCGGCCGCTGTCGGAGTAGCCGAACTGCAGGGCGAGCTTGCCGGTCTTTTGCAGATAGGCGCGGTAATGCGGGCTGCGCAGCGCTTCTTCCAGAATGCCGGCGCCGCGCTCCAGTGCCTCGGCGGTTTCGAACAGCGGGCTGATCTCGACATGGTCCTCTATGCCGAACAGCCGGGCCAGCCATAACGCCGCCAGCAGGGTGTAGCCCGATTCGGTTTCCGCGATCAGGAAGCGGATCGGCACCGAGCCGTCGATATGCTTGACGATCTGGGCGCAGGTCATCATCAGCCGGGCGGCGGAGGCCTGCTCCACCAGCAGCGCGCCGAAATCGACCGGGATCGGCTGCACCTCGTCCAGCGCGGCGTTGATGGCGGCGAACAGGATGCGCCGCCGGGCCGGATCTTCCGGCGGATCGGCGATGCCCAGTCGCTGACGCACCACGTTATGGATTTGCGCGGCGTTCAGCCGGACATGGGTGTGGGCGAGCGCCAGGCCGTGCCCGACGAGCGCCGCGCGTGTGACGGCCAGAGCGAGGCGGTCGGGGTCCCCGGCTACCTCCATCGCCGCCGGAAACATTGCCAGCAGCGGCGCCGGCGTTACCAGGGCGGTGTCGCGGCGATCGACCAGCGCGTGGGCAAAGGCGGCAGCCGCGGCGGGGTCGGGGCCGGAAGGGCAGGCCTCGATCTGCACATCGACCGCGCCGATGGCGGCTTGCAGGCGGTCGGTCAGCGCGCCGGTCGCCGGCAGCGCGGCAAGCTGGCCGTGCAGGCGGGCGAGTTGCAGGCGTTTCATCTCCAGACGCAGGCGCAGCGTGTCCCACCAGCCGATATCGGTGCGCCCGTCGGTGTCGTAGCCGACCCAGCTCGACAGGATGATCGGCCGCGGGGTCAGGTCGGCCCAGCGGTCCGGCCAGGAGGAACGGGCGACGGAGAGCAGCGCGGCGTTGAATCGGTCCAGCGCGTCGCGGCCGTTGACGATGGCGCGGTTGGCCTCGGTGAATTCCTCGCGCAGCGTGGGCTTGCTGGGACGGTGGGAGGCGAATTCCGGCGCCGGCCGGCCGGAAGCGGCGTCGGCCAAAGCGTGGTTGAGGACGGAGGGCAGCGAGAAGGTGGGGTGGGCGGTGAACACGGCGGCGAAGCGGGTGCGCTCGACCGAGCCGCGAAACTGCGCCCAGGGCACCGGGCTGTCCTTGGGGTCCGGGCGGTGCAGGGCGCGGGCGAGCTCGGCCAAAGCGGCTTCGTTTGCCGCCATGTCGGTGCCGCCGACATAGGCGCCGATGCGGGCGGCGCGGTCGCTGAAGGCGGCATCGCGCAGACGGCGAACCAGGCCTTCGATCGCGTCTTCAGTCAGCGCCCCGGTGTCGATCTGGCGCGAGATGGCGAGGCCGACGGACAGTACGGGGTTGCCGAACGGGTCCTCCGCCGAGCGCTCCACGGCGCGGGCGGTAAGACTGAGCAGTTGCTGCACCAGATCGGGTGTGGTTACAGGCGTGGTGTCGGGTGTCGCGTCGGGCATGACGGGAAGCATGCCCGGTTCTTCGCAGTTGCAGCAAGGACTACGTTGGGGTTGCCCAGGCTAAATCGAGCGCAGCGCGGCGCAGACCTGCTCCACCTCGGCGTCGGTCAGTTCCGGATACATCGGCAGGCTGAGCACCTCGGCGGCGGCGGTCTCGCTGGCCTGGCAGCCGGCGGGGCCGAGCGCGACCCGGTTCCGGTAGGCGGGCTGGAGATGCACCGGCACTGGGTAATGGATGCCGGTGCCGATGCCGGCTTCGCGCAACCGGGCCTGGATGGCGGGGCGGTTGGCGACACGCAGGACGTATTGGTGAAACACGTGGGACGCGCCCTGCCGCCGGGCTGGGGGAGCGATACCGGCCAGGGCGGCATCATAGGCGGCGGCGATGCGGCCGCGGCGGGCATTCTGCGCATCCAGATGCGGCAGCTTGGCGCGCAGGATGGCGGCCTGGATTTCGTCCAGGCGGGAATTCACACCGATGTCGTCTGAAATGTAATGAGTGCGCCAGCCATATTGCCGCAAGGCGGAAATACGCGCGGCCAGTTCAGGATCGTTCACCGCAAGGACGCCGCCATCGCCCAGCGCGCCGAGGTTCTTGGTGGGATACAGGCTGAATGTGCCGACATCGCCGATTGTGCCGAGCCGCCTGCCGTGCAGCGTGGCGCCGTGCGCCTGGGCGCAATCCTCGATCAGCGCCACGCCGTGCTCGCGGCACAGCGGCAGGATGGCGTCCAGATCCGCGGCCTGGCCATACAGATGCACGGCGATCACCGCGCGGATCGGCGGCAGGAAGGCGGGGGGATGGCGCAGCACCTGCGCCAGCTCGGCCGGATCCAGGGTATAATGCACCGGGTCGATGTCCAGCAGCAGCGGCGTGGCGCCGGCCATCTCGATGGCGGCCACGGTGGCGACGGCGGTGTGGGAGACGGTAATTACCGTGGCGCCCGCGCCGATGCCGAGGCCGCGCAGCGCCAGCGCCAGGGCGTCGGTGCCGTTGGCGCAGCCGACGGCGGCGGGGCTGCCCAGGAACTGGGCGAACTCCGTTTCGAACCCCCTGCCCTCCTGGCCCAGGATGTACCAGCCGGACGCGAGGGCGCGGGCGACGGCGGCGTCGATTTCCGGCTTGAGCGCGCGGTAGCCGGCGCCGGGATTGGCCTGCGGGATGGTGATCGTCATGGGGCTGTCTTTCAGAGATAGGCGTCCAGGCGGCCGCGATACCAGTCCAGCGAGCGGGCGATGCCTTCTTGCAGGTCGATCTTCGGCGACCACAGCGTGGCGGCGCGGAAGGCGTTGTCGTTGGCGTGGTAGCTGCCGATGTCGATGCTGGCGCGGTCGGCGGGGAATTCCCTTGTTGTGTAGCGGGCCTCGCCATTGGTCAGGCGGACCATGAGGTCGGCCATGTCCTTCAGCGAGATCGGCGGCGAGCCGCCGATGTTGAAGATGCGGCCATGACAGGACGGGTTCTCGGCGGCGGCGAGGAAGGCGGCGGTGACGTCGTCGACATAGGTCATGTCGCGCAATTGGTCGCCGCCCCATACCTCGAACGGGCGGCCCTCCAGCGCACAGCGGATCCAGATGCCGAGGAAGGTTTGCCGCGCGTCGCGGATGCGCAGGCGGGGGCCGTAGCAATTGGTCAGGCGCAGGCTGACGACGGGGCGCCCCTGCACACGGTGTTCGAGCATCCAGTATTGCTCGCCGGCCAGTTTGGAGACGCCGTTGGCGTCGGGCGGGGCGACCGGGTGCTGCTCGTCCACCGGGAGGTATTGCGGGCGGCCGTAGAACTGGCGGGTGGAGGCATGCACGACCACCGCATCCGGCGCCGCCTCGCGCGCCGCCTGGATCAGCCGCACCTGGGCCACGGCGTTGATGGCGATGTCGGCCAGCGGATCGCGCTGGCCGCCCATGTGGCTGGTCTGAGCGGCGAGGTTGAAGATGGTCGTGGCGCCCTCGCAGAGCGATCGAAGATCGACCTCGCGGATGTCGCCGCGAACCAGGTCGATCGGCGCGCCCTCGGCTTCCAGGTTCGCGGCATTGGCGCCGCCGCCGAACAGGAAGCCGTCCAGCGCCGTGACCCGCGCGCCACGGGCGGCCAGCGCGTGGCACAGATTGGAGCCGAGGAAGCCGGCGCCGCCGGTTACCAGTACTTTCTTGCCGCGCCAGTCCATTCAGCAAACCTCCGGGCCAGCGGGCAGGAAATTCCCACCGGGAACAAACATCCTACCCGCCATCATGGCGAAATAGCGGCCCCATTGCGCCGGGATAAGGCTAACCGGCGATTTCCATCAGCAGATCTGCGGTCGGGCGCGAGGCGGTCACCATGGCGTCGTGGCCGGTGGCGATTTCCCGCCAGCCCCAGTCGGTGCGCGCGCGGGCCATCCCCCGGGAGCTTTCCAGCGACGGGTAGATCGGGTCGGTGCAGGCGATGTAGGTCGCGGGCAGTCCGTTGCCGAGCGGATTGCGGATGGTGAACTTGCTGGTGAAGCTGCTCCAGGGATGCGGGGTCAGGCGGCGCTGCACCCAGTCGTATAGCGGGTGATCGGCCGGCACGCCGAATACTTCGGGGCTGGGCGGCGGCACGCTCAGGCCCTGGCTGGTTTCCTGCGCCAGGCGTTCGCGCTCGGCATGGATTTCCGCCGGCTGCACCTCGCCGGCGGTCTTGCCGTTCTCGGGGATGCGGGCGTCCAGATAAACCAGATGGCGGATGCGCTGGGGCATGCGGTCGGCGGCGGCGGAGATCGCGAAGCCGCCGAAGCTGTGGCCGACCAGCACGATGTCGGTCAGTTCCTCCGCCTCGATGTGATTGATCAGGTCATCGGCGAACACGTCGAGCGTGATGTCGCGCGACATCAGGTGACGGCGCTCGCCCACGCCGGTCTGGGTCGGGGTGGTCACGTGATGGCCGGCGCCGCGCAGGATCTCGGCCACCGGCGCCCAGCACCAGCCGCCGTGGAAGGCGCCGTGCAGCAGAACGAAATGGCGCGGGCTGAAAACATTCATGGCTGAACTCCTCGGGGAAACCGGCAGACTAACCGAACTCGGGCACGCGGCGAAGCCGGCGCAGCAGACTTTCGCGCGGACCGAGTGCCAGGCCGATCGCCCAGAGTCCGCCGGCACTGAGCACGATGGCGGGGCCCGCGGGAAGATCCAGATGGTAAGACCCCAGCAGTCCCAGCACCGAAGCCAGGATGGCAAGCACGACGGAGGCCCGCACCTGACCGGCCAGGGTGGCCGAAAAATGCCGCGCCGCGATGGCCGGCAGCATCATCAGCCCGACCGACATCAAGGTGCCGAGTGCCGCGAAACCGCCGACGACCGACAGCACCACCAGGGCCAGGAATGCCAGATGCCACAGCCCGCCGCGCCCGCCATTGGCGGCGAGAAAGCCCGGGTCGAGGCTTTCCAGGATGAGCGGCCGCCAGATCAGCGCCAGGCCCGGCAGCGCGACGCAGGCCACCCCGGCCATGCAGAGCAGCGCGGTGTCGTCCACCGCCAGCACACTGCCGAACAGCAGGTTGGACAAATCCACGCCGCGCTGCGCCGACAGCATTGCCACGCCGAGCGCCAGTGCCAGCAGATAGACGCCGGCAAGCTGGCTGTCCTCCCGCCCGCCGGTGGCCCGCGTCAGCCATCCCGCGAGCATCGCCACGCACAGACCGGCGAGCACGCCGCCCAGGCCCATTGCCCAGAACGACAGCCCCGCCGCCATCGCGCCCAGGGCGATGCCGGGCAGGATGCCGTGCTGCAGCACGTCGCTCATCAGGCTCATCCGGCGCAGCACCAGGAACACGCCGAGCGGCGGGCCGGCGAGCGACAGCGCGATGCAGCCGGCCAGCGCCCGGCGCATGAAACTGAGCTCGAACGGCGCGAGCAGAAGGGCGTGCAGCAAGGCTCAGGCGGCCGGGCGGCGCTGCAACGCGGCGACAGCTTGGCGGGCCGGCGCGCGATCCAGGGGAAGCTCCTCCCACGCCTGCATGCCGACCCCGGCGCGGCGGATATTGGCCGGCGTCAGGCAGGCCGGGGTGGGACCCCAGGCGATGGCGGTGCCGGCCAGCAGCAGGGTTTCGGGGAAGGCCCGCTCGATCAGGCGCAGGTCATGCAGCACGGCGATCACCGTCTTGCCCGCCGCGTGCCAGCCAAGCACGAGGTCCAGCAGGTCGGCGGCGGTGCGCTCGTCCACCGCGTTGAACGGCTCGTCCAGCAGCAGCACCGGCGCGTCCTGCACGATCATCCGGGCGAACAAAGCGCGCTGGAACTGCCCGGCGGACAGGCTTCCGACCGGACGCGCGGCGAGTTGCGTCAGGCCGACCGCATCGAGTGCGGCCCGCACCGCCTCGTGCATCGCGGCGGTCTGGCCGCGAAAGGCACCGATGCGCACCCAGTGGCCGAGCGCCACCATTTCCATGCAAGAGATCGGAAAGCCGCGGTCCAGTTGGCTGGCCTGCGGCAGCAGCGCGATCGGGTGTTTGGCCGGGGGGTCGATGCGGATCCGGCCGGCGTCCGGCCGGTGCAGCCCAGCGAGCGCCCGCAGCAGCGTGGTCTTGCCGGCGCCGTTCGGCCCGGCGATCGCGGTCAGGCTGCCTGGCGCGAAGCTGCCGGACAGGCCCGAGACGGCGGCCTGGCCATCGTAGGAAAGGGTAAGGGCCTCGACCCGGATGGCAGGCGGCCTCATCGCATGGCCCAGGCGACGACCAGCCACAGCCCGGCCAGCAGCGCCGCGGCCAGCAGCAGCCTTGCGCCAAGCGGTCCGGTCGGGGACAGGGGATCCAGCATGGTTACTTTATAACATTCCAATTCGGCCGGGGAAAGGAGGGCAAAAGCGGCGAGCTGGAAGGGGGATGGGCGCGGCCATGGCCGGCATCCTATGTTGCCGCGATGAACGACCGATCCCCCGACGAAGCCGCCAGGCGCGCGCTGCGTATCCATCGCGGCATGGCGACCGGCCTGCTGGTGCTGATGGCCGCGTTGACCCTGGCGACCTATGCCATGCCGCCCGGCCTCGCAACCGACATCCTGCAGGCGGCCGCCAAGGCCGGGTTCGTCGGCGGCATCGCCGATTGGTTCGCGGTCACCGCGCTGTTCCGCCATCCGCTGGGCCTGCCGATCCCGCACACCGCCATCATCCCGACCCAGAAGGCGCGGCTGGGCCGGGCGCTCGGACGGTTCGTGTCCAACCACGTGTTCACCCAGCGCGAGGTCGCGGGCGTGCTGGCGAAGCTCGATCTGCCGGCGATCCTGAGCCGCTTCCTGGCCGACCCCGCCGCCGCCCGCCCCGCCGCCATCGCCCTGGCCGGCACCCTGCCGCGGCTGCTGGCGACGGTGGAGGACGGGCGGGCACGGCGGATGGTGGCGCGGATCGTGCCGCGGGTGCTCGGCGGCCCCGGCGCCGGGCGCGTCGTGGCACGCGCACTGCACGGCCTGGTGGCCAGCGGCCGGCACCAGGAAGTGTTCGGCTTCATCCTCGGCCAGCTGAAAACCCTGCTCGCCAGCAAGGAGGACGCGCTGCGCGTCGCCATCGAGGAGCGAGTGCGCGAGCAGGGCGGCAGGCTGGTGGGCTGGGCGGTCGGCGCGATGGTGGCGAAGCGGACGCTGGGCGTGCTGAACGCCGAACTGGACAAGCTGGAGCCCGACGGGTCCGAGCTGCGCGCCGCCTTCGATGAATGGGTGAAGCGCGAGATCACCCGCATGGAGGAAGATCCCGCCCGCGCCGCCGAAGTGGGTGCTGCGATCCGCCGGGTGGTGGCGCATGAGACGATCCAGGCCTGGCTGTGGGACATCTGGGCGCGGCTGCGCCTGGCGCTGGAGGCGGACGCCGCAAGGCCGAACGGGCGCACGGTGGAGGTCCTGCAATCCGCCTTCGTCAATCTCGGCGCGATGCTGGAGCAGGACCCCGTCGCGCGCGCCCGCGTGCAGACCGCCGCCGAGGGCATCGTCGGGGGGCTGCTGCCGGCGGCGCAGGCGCAGCTGTCGGATTTCATCGCCGGCGTGGTGGCCGGCTGGGATACCGATACCATCACCGACCGGCTGGAGCTGAGCGTTGGCAAGGACCTGCAATATGTGCGTGTGAACGGCACGCTGGTCGGGTTCCTGGTCGGTGGGGTTCTATTCGGCGTTCTGCATGCGATATTCGGGCATGTGAGCTTTTAAGGAGGCGACCCGATGCTGCGGCTCTCCGTTCTCGACCAGTCCACCGTGGTGACCGGGCGCTCGCCGGATGCCTCCATCCGCGAGAGCCTCGCGCTGGTGCAGCACGCGGAGGCTTTGGGTTACGCGCGCTACTGGGTGGCCGAGCACCACAACTCCGACAGCATCGCCGGCTCGGCGCCGGAAGTGCTGATGGCCGCCCTGGCGGCGACCACGCAGCGCATCCGCATCGGCAGCGCCGGGGTGATGCTGCCGCATTACGCGGCGCTGAAGGTGGCGGAGCAGTTCCGCGTGCTGGAGGCGATCGCGCCGGGACGGATCGATCTCGGCCTGGGGCGGGCGCCGGGCTCGGACGGGCGCACCGCCTATGCGCTCAATCCCAACGCCGACAAGGCCGCCGAACATTTTCCCTCCGCCGTGCGCGACCTGCTGAACTGGCTGGCCGGGGAGAAGCTGGTGGAGGGCCATCCGTTCCGCGACATCGTCGCCCAGCCGCAGGGTCCGACCGTGCCGGAGGTGTGGATCCTGGGCAGTTCCGATTTCGGCGCCCAGGTGGCGGCGTATTTCGGCCTGCCGCATTGCTTTGCCCATTTCATCAGTGAGCGCGGCGCGGCGCAGGCGTTGCAGGTGTATCGCGACACCTACCGGCCGAGCGCGCGCCATCCCGAACCGCTGGGCGCGGTATGCGTGTGGGCCTTGGCGGCGGAAACCGAGGCCGAGGCAACGCGGCTGTTTTCCTCGCGCGCGCTGGCGCGGCTGAATCGGGACCGGGGGGTTTTCGCGCCGTTGGCCTCGCCGGAGGAGGCCGAGGCGTATCCCTATACCGACGCCGATCGCGCCCATATCGCGCGGATCCGGGAGCGGGCGATCTTCGGCACGCCGGATGTGGTCGCGGCAAAGCTGCGCGCGATCGCCGCGGAGTGCGGGGTGGAGGAAGTGGCGGTGCTCACCGCCGCGCATGATCCCGCGGCCCGGCGGCGCTCGTACGCGCTGCTGGCGAAGGAGTTCGGGATGGTTTCTGCGGAAAGGGCTTTGGCCGCGGAGTGAAACTGCCCTAGAAAAGCGACACGCTCGCCGTCATCGGGTTGCGGAAGAACAAAAAGGGGAAAGCGCCATGCCACCGCTCGACAAGGTCTACGACTACAGCCAGTACGGCGGGTTGAAGGTCGAGAAGCAGGACAAGGTGATGACCATCACCTTGAACGCACCGGAGGCGATGAACGCGTTCTCGCCCGACATGCATCACTCGATGTCGCGCATCTGGGAGGATGTGCAGGACGACCCGGACGTGCACGTGGTGGTGCTGACCGGCGCCGGGCGGGCGTTCTCGGCGGGCGGCAACGTGATTGCGATGCAGCAGAAGATCGATAACCCCGCGCTGTGGGATGCGACCAGCGTGCCGGAGGCCAAGCGGATCATCTTCCGCATGCTGGAGTGCGACAAGCCGGTGATCGCGCGGGTGAACGGCCACGCGGTGGGCCTCGGCGCCACGATCGCGCTGATGTGCGACATCATCATCGCCGCCGATACCGCGAAGATCGGCGACCCGCACGTGAATGCCGGCCTGGTGGCCGGGGACGGCGGGGCGCTGATGTGGCCGCAGCTGATCGGCTTCGCCCGCGCCAAGGAGTATCTGTTCACCGGCGACCTGATGACCGCGGCCGAGGCGCACCGGATCGGGCTGATCAACCACGTGGTGCCGCCAGAGGAACTGGACGACAAGGTCTATACCCTGGCCCGGCGGCTGGCCGCCGGGGCGATGAAGTCGATCCGCTGGACCAAGCAGGTGATCAACATCCCGCTGCGCCAGATCGCCCATTCCACGATGGACCTGAGCATCAGCCTGGAGACGCAGTCGAACCTGTCGAGAGATCACCAGGAGGCCGTGACCGCGTTCACCGAGAAGCGGAAGCCCGACTTCACCGGCGGCTAGCGCCGCATGCGCCAGAGCTGGATCCGGTAGGCGACCCAGGCCACCGCCGAGGCGGCGATCACCACCGGCACCAGCGCCAGCGCGAACCACAACGCCAGCGCGGCGATGCACAACACGCCCGCCAGAACCGCCACGATGATCGCGGTGCGGCCGATCCGTTCGGCCAGCGGCGCGCGGCGGCCGTCGAAGGCGCCCCGGAAATACTCGGTCTGGGGAGGGTCGACGAACTCGCCCTCCTTGGTCATGTCGATGATCAGCTTGTCGCGGTTTTCCATCACACACCAGAGGTGGCATCACCCGGGCGGCGCCGCAAGCCTATCCGCCGGCACCTGTCCAAACGATAATCCGGCTTTCAACAGGAGAACAGAGTTATGATCCAAGGCGCCAGAACCCCCCTCACCGTCGATCTCACCGGACTCCGCGTCGCCATCACCGCCGGCGCCAACGGGATCGGCAAGGTTATGGCAAATTCGTTCGCGGCCTGCGGTGCCGATGTGTTTGTTTCCGACGTCGATGACGCCTCGCTTGCCGCCTGCGGCCATGCCGGAATGCGCGCGGATGCCGGGGTGGCGTCGGAGTGCGAGGGCTTCGTGGATGCCGCGATCGGCCACCTGAAGGGCCTGGACGTGCTGGTCAACAACGCCGGCATCGCCGGGCCGACCAAGCTGGTGGAGCACGTGACGCCGGAGGAGCTGGAAGCCACGCTGCGGATCGACGTGGAGAGCATGTTCCATTGCTCGCGGCGAGCCATTCCGGCGCTGCGCGCGGCCGGCGGCGGGGCGATCATCAATCTGAGCTCGGCGGCGGGGCGATTCGGCTTCCCGCTGCGCGCGCCCTACGCGGCGGCGAAATGGGGCGTGGTGGGCTTCACCAAGTCGCTGTCCATTGAACTCGGCCCGGACGGCGTGCGGGTGAACGCCATCCTGCCGGGCCCGGTGGACGGCCCCCGCATCCGCGCCGTGATCAAGGCCAAGGCCCTGGCGGCCAATATCTCCGAGAACGAGATGACCGAGCGCACGGTGGCGACCACCAGCCTGAAGGCCTTCGTCACCCAGCAGGACATCGCCAACATGGCGCTGTACCTGGCCAGCCCCTTCGGCACCACGATCAGCGGCCAGGCCATCAGCGTGGACGCGGACATGCAATACACGATGTGAAGGATACTGCCGGGGTGAACGATCCTGCCTGGGGTGAAGGGTCCCGGCCCGGCTTGACGCACCCGCCCTCGATCTGCGACCAACGCTCCGTGCAATATCCGGAACGCCATCTGCTCGCGATCGAGGGCCTTCACCCCCCGGCGATCGCCCAATTGCTCGACCTTGCCGAGAGCTACGTGCTGTTGAACCGCTCCGGCAAGACCCAGCGGGACCTGCTGCGCGGCAAGACCCTGATCAACCTGTTCTTCGAGGACAGCACCCGCACCCGCACCAGCTTCGAGTTGGCCGGCAAGCGGCTGGGCGCGGACGTGATCAACATGTCGGTGTCCACCTCCTCGGTGAACAAGGGCGAGACGCTGCTGGATACCGCCGCCACCCTGAACGCCATGCAGTGCGACCTGCTGGTGGTGCGCCACGACCAGTCCGGCGCGCCGAACCTGCTGGCACAGAAGGTCGACGCCGCAGTGATCAATGCCGGCGACGGCACCCATGAGCACCCGACCCAGGCGCTGCTGGACGCGCTGACCATCCGCCGCCGCAAGGGCCGGCTGGAGGGGCTGACGGTGGCGATCTGCGGCGATATCGGCCATTCGCGGGTGGCCCGGTCCAACATCCACCTGCTGACCACCATGGGATCGCGGGTGCGCGTGGTCGGCCCGCCGACACTGATCCCGGCCGAGGCCGGCCGCCTGGGCGTGGAGATCTTCCATGACATGCGCGAGGGATTGGCCGGCGCGGACATCGTGATGATGCTGCGCCTGCAGCGCGAACGCATGACCCGCTCGCTGGTGCCCTCGGCGCGGGAATTCTTCCGCTTCTGGGGGCTGGACGCGGAAAAGCTGGCTTTCGCCAGGCCGGACGCGCTGGTGATGCATCCGGGCCCGATGAACCGCGGCGTGGAGATCGACAGCGCGGTGGCCGACGACCCTGCCCGCTCCGTCATCAAGGAGCAGGTGGAGATGGGCGTCGCCGTGCGCATGGCCGTGCTGGACGTGCTGGCGCGCAGCCCAAGCCGGGGCCGCAATGAGCGCTGACCTGCTGTTTCATGATGTGCGCATCATCGACCCCGTTCGCGGCCTGGACCAGCAGGGCAATCTGCTCGTCCGTGACGGCCGCATCGCGGATCTCGGACCGACCATCGGCGTCCCCGAGGACGCCGAGAAGATCAGCGCCGATGGCGCTATCCTGTGCCCGGGCCTGGTGGACATGCGCGCCGCGCTGGGCGAGCCCGGCTATGAATACCGCGAGACCATCGCCTCGGCCGCGCAGGCCGCCGCCGCCGGCGGCATCACCACCCTGGCCGCCCTGCCCGACACCATGCCGGCAATCGACGACCCCGCTTTGGTGCGGCTGCTGCGCGCCCGCGGCGAGGAGACCGCCAGCCTGACCATTCTGCCCTACGGCGCCGTGACGCGCGGCTGCAAGGGCGAGGAAATGGCCGAGCTTGGGCTGCTGCGCGAGGCCGGCGCGGTGGCCTTCACCGACGGCTCCCGCGCGATCGGGTCGGCGCGGCTGATGCGCCTGGCGCTGTCCTATGCGCGCGGCTTCGGGGCGATGATCGTGCAGCACCCGGAAGACCCGTCGCTGGCCGGCGGCGGCACCGCCACGGAGGGCGCGCTGGCGACCCGGCTCGGCCTGCCCGGCATCCCTGCCGCGGCCGAGGCGATCCTGATCGCGCGCGACATCCGCCTGGCCGAGTTGACCGGCGGCGCCGTGCATTTCGCCCATGTCTCCACCGCTGAGGGACTGGAACTGATCCGCCGCGCCAAGCAGGCCGGGCGGAACATCACCTGCGATACCGCCCCGCCGTATTTCGACCTGAACGAGACCGCGATCGGGGAGTTCCGTACCTACGCCAAACTCTCCCCGCCACTGCGCACCGAGCAGGATCGAGAAGCGGTGCTTGCGGCATTGGCGGACGGCACGATCGACGCCATCGCATCCGACCATCAGCCCCGCGACGCCGACGACAAGCGCCTGCCCTTCGCGCTGGCCTCGGCCGGCGGCGTCGGACTGGCCACGCTGCTCGGCGTGACGCTGGCGCAGGTGCACGGCGGCGCGCTGGGCATGGTGCAGGCGCTGGACCTGTTGACCGCCCGCCCCGCCCGGCTGCTGGGCAGCGATGCCGGCACGCTGACGAGGGGCGCGCCGGCCGATCTCTGCCTGTTCCACCCCGATGCGATCTGGCAGGTGGAGGCCGGCGATCTGCCCGGCAAGGCGCAGAACACCCCCTTCGACGGCCGCGCCCTGGAAGGCCGGGTGATCGGCACCTGGAAATCCGGCAGGCGGGTTTTCGGGTGAGTCTGCTGCCCTGGATCGGGCTTGGCTATTTGCTGGGCTCCATTCCGTTCGGCCTGATCCTCACACGCGCCGCGGGGCTGGGGGATGTGCGCAAGATCGGCTCGGGCAATATCGGCGCGACCAACGTGCTGCGCACCGGAAACAAGAAGCTTGCCGCCGCGACGCTGCTGCTGGACGGCGCCAAGGGTGCGGCCGCCGTGCTGCTGGCGCGTTACTTCAGCAATGAAACCGCTGCGCTGCTGGCCGGGCTGGCCGCCGCGCTGGGCCACATGTTTCCGGTCTGGCTGGGCTTCAAGGGCGGCAAGGGCGTCGCCACCGGCTACGGCGTGCTGATCGCCGCTTCCTGGCCGGCCGGCCTGCTCGCCGGCGCGATCTGGCTGCTCATGGCGAAACTGCTGCGGATCTCCTCCGCCGCGGCGCTGACATCGTTCGCGCTGGCGCCGTTTCTTGCCTATGGCATTGCCGGGCGTGACACCGCATTGCTGGCGCTTGCGGTGGCGGTGCTGGTTTTCGTCCGCCATCACGCCAACATCCGCCGCCTGCTCACGGGGACCGAGCCGCGGATCGGGGAGAAGTCCTAGCGTCTGTCCGTCGCAGGCGGAATCGCCGGAGACGGATAAACAGACGCGAAAACAATGAGCTGGAGTCTGTCAGGGTTTCACTGAAACCCTGACAGACTCCAGATGCGATAGGCCGTCCGCAGTAATCGGGCGATCCGCTTTGCCCGGGTCATGCGAACCGGACCACTCCCGTCGCCGAGCCGGAACTGCCCAAAAGAATAAAGGCTCCCGGGCAGGCAGCCTGAACATGGCTGGAAACCACATCGTTGGTCGGCGCGAGATCAAGGCCAGGGCATGCCCCCACGCATAAGCGCGTGGACCATGCCCTGACTCCTTTTCCGCCTGGCAGCTCTATCCGGTCAAACGATCCGGCTCGATCGGATGATGCTCCAGCCGTCACCCTATCAACGGCCTCGGCGTTTCCGCCTGCGCCGATCAGACTTTAGGTTTTGCGGCGACGAACCAGGGCCAAGCCGGCAAGACCCAGGCCGAGTACCGAGAGTGTGGCAGGCTCAGGCGTCTCGACGATGAAGTGGAAGTCGCCGTTGGAGACAACGCCAAGGAAATGCCCCTCGATGGTGTCAACGCCAGCCGGCATATAGAAAGACCCGGAGCTATAGCGTGCATCCGCGAGTGCGCACGAGATATTCTCGCCGCACACCCTGGTGGAGAAGGCCGCCGGGTTCGACGTCAACCCGCCCGGCAGCGCTGCCTGCCCGCCCGGAACCAGTGTGCTGGGGGTCGGAACTCCGTTCAATCCGTTAATGAAGATCTCGAATTGGTCGCCGGCGGTTTCCACGTCGGTGACAGTCACATAGCCCGGCGTGGGCAGCGTAATCGTCCAGATCATTCCGGCAGGGGCACTAGCAGCCTGTCGGATTCCCAAGTCGATTTGGCTGGTTCAGACTGCCTGGATGT
>JBBIQA010000098.1:12074-16348 GCA_037442565.1 Rhodospirillales bacterium | reverse complement strand
TGGCGCGTCCGGGTCTGGTGCGTCCGGGCCTGGCCCTGGCCGCGGACGACAGGACCCCGATCCGCATCGGCGAGATCAACAGCTACTCCGCCATTCCCGCCTTTACCCTGCCGTACCGCAATGGCTGGCAACTGGCGGTGGAGCAGGTGAACGCAGCCGGCGGCGTGCTCGGCCGGCCGATCGAGGTGATCTCCCGCGATGATGCCGGCAATCCGCAGGAGGCGATCCGCCTGGCCGGCGAATTGCTGGGCGAACAGAAGGTGGACCTGCTGTCGGGCGGCTACCTGTCCAATGTCGGCCTCGCGATCTCCGACTACGCCCTGGCGCAGAAGCGGCTGTTCGTCGCCAGCGAGCCGCTGACCGACGCGCTCGTCTGGTCGGCCGGCAACCGCTACACCTTCCGCCTGCGCCCCTCCACCTACATGCAGGCGGCGATGCTGGTGGAGGAGGCGCGCAAGCTGCCGGCGAAGACCTGGGTCACGGTGGCGCCGAACTATGAATACGGCCAGTCCGCGGTGAAATGGTTCAAGCAGCTGCTGATCGCCAAACGCCCGGACGTGACCTTCATCGGCGAGCAGTGGCCGGCGCTCGGCAAGATCGATGCCGGCGCCACCGTGCAGGCGCTGGCGCAGGCGAAGCCGGACGCGATCCTCAACATCACCTTCGGCGCCGACCTCACCCAGTTCGTGCGCGCCGGCAACACCTCCGGCCTGTTCGACGGCCGGGCGGTGGTGTCGATGCTGACCGGCGAGCCGGAATATCTCGAACCGCTGGATGACGAGACGCCGGCCGGCTGGATCGTCACCGGCTATCCCCGCGACGCGCTGAACACCAAGGCCAACACGGACTTCGTCGCCGCCTATCGGGCCCGGTTCAACGCGCCGCCGATGATGGGTTCGGTGGTGGGCTACGCGCTGATCCGCGCGATCGCCGCCGGCATCGCCAAGACCGGCAGCGTGGACACCGAGAAGATGGCCGACGGTTTCAAGGATGCCGGGTTCGACACGCCCTTCGGGCCCGCCCGCTTCCGCGCCATCGATCACCAGTCCACGCTCGGCACCTTCGTCGGACGGACCGGGCTGAAGGCGGGCCCGCACGGCAACCATGGCGAAATGGTGGACTGGCACTACGCCGATGGGGCGAACTACCTGCCCGATGACGCCACCGTGCGAAAGTTGCGTCCGGCAACCGATTGACCGGCGGAACGTGGATTTCCTCCTCGTCCAGTTGCTGACCGGGCTCGCTTCCGCCGCCTCGCTGTTTCTCGTCGCCTCCGGACTGACGATCATCTTCGGCGTCACCCGCGTGGTGAATTTCGCCCATGGCAGCCTGTGCATGCTCGGCGCCTATATCGGCTGGAGCGTGTTGTCCCGGCTGCCATCCGGGCCCGCCTGGTTCGCCCTCGGCGTGCTGGTCGCAGCACTCGCCACCGGCGCGATCGGGCTCGCGCTGGAGACCGGGCTGCTGCGGCGGGTGTACCGCGCGCCGGAACTGCTGCAATTGCTGCTGACGTTCGCCGTGGTGCTGGTCCTGCAGGATGTGACCCAATGGATCTGGGGTGCCGGCGACCTGACGCTGCCGCGTCCGCCCTGGCTGCGCGCCTTCCTGCGCATCGGCGAGGCGCGCATCGCCCTCTTCGACCTCTACATGATCGTCATCGGCCCGCTGGTGCTCGGCCTGCTGTGGCTGCTGATGCGCCGGACCCGCTTCGGCATGCTGGTGCGCGCCGCAACCGAGAACCGCCAGATGGTGGCGGCGCTCGGGGTCAACGAGAAGCGGCTGTTCTCGGCCGTCTTCGCCCTCGGCGCCGCGCTGGCCGGGCTGGGCGGCGCGTTGTCGTTGCCGGGCGGATCGGCCAATCTGCAGATCGACCTGTCGGTGGTGGTGGAGGCCTTCGTCGTTGTGGTGGTGGGTGGCATGGGCAGCCTGCCGGGCGCCTTCCTGGCCTCGGTGCTGATCGGAGTGCTGCAGGCCTTCGGCATCGTGCTGCTGCCGAAGATCACGCTGGTGCTGGTGTTCGCGGTGATGGCGGTGGTGCTTGCGCTGCGCCCCCAGGGCCTGCTGGGAAGGCGCGAGGCGAGCGCCGCGCCGGCGGAGATTTTTGTCCTGATCCGCCCGGCCTCGGCGGCGGCGAAATGGGCGGGTCTCGCCGCGCTGGTCCTTGCGCTGGCCGCGCCGCTGTTCGTCGGTCCATACTGGATCAGCGTGCTGACCGAGGCGGCGATCGCGGTGCTGTTCGCCGCCAGCCTGCATTTCGCCATGGGGCCGGGAGGCATGCCGAGCTTCGGCCACGCCGCCTGGTTCGGCATCGGCGCCTACGCGGCCGGCCTCGGCCTGCGTTTCCTCGACGTGCCGATGGCAGGCGGCATCGCGCTGGCGCCGCTCGCTGCCGGCGTGGTGGCGGCGCTGTTCGCGGCCTCGGTGGTGCGGCTGTCCGGCGTGTATCTGGCGATGCTGACGCTGGCCTTCGCACAGATCATCTGGGCCGGCGCGTCGCAACTGGTGGACCTCACCGGCGGCGATAACGGCATCCTCGGCATCCGCCCGGCATCCTGGGCTACCGATCCCGCGGCTTTCTACTGGCTGGCGCTGGCGCTGTGCGTGGGCGCGGCGCTGCTGCTGCGCGTGGCGTTGTTTGCGCCGTTCGGCTACGCCCTGCGCGCGGCGCGCGACCGGCCGATGCGGGCGGAGGCGATCGGCCTGAACGCCGCCCGCCTGCGCTTGCTGGCCCTGACGATTTCCGGTGCCGCCGCGGGGCTGTCCGGCGGCGTGTTCGCCTACGCCAAGGGCAGCGTGTTCCCGACCTATATCGCGGTGGGAAAATCGGTGGACGCATTGCTGATGGTGCTGCTGGGCGGCGTGCAGACCATGGCCGGGCCAATCGTGGGCGCCGTCGCCTATACCGGCCTGTTCGACGCACTGCTGCTGGCCACCGATTACTGGCGCCTGGTGCTCGGCCTGCTGATCGCTGCCCTGGTGCTGCTGTTCCCCTCCGGCATCGCCGGCATGGCGGGAAGGCTGCGATGAGCCTGCTGGAGGTCAGCGGCCTGCGTAAAAGCTTCGACGGCGTGCGGGCGGTCGACGGTGTGTCGTTCCATCTGCGCGCCGGCGAATTGCTGGCGCTGATCGGCCCCAACGGCGCCGGCAAATCCACCTGCTTCAACCTGCTGAACGGCCAGCTGCGCCCCGATGCCGGCCGGGTGGCGCTGGACGGCGCGGACATCACCGGCAGGCAGCCGCGCCACATCTGGCGGCTCGGGGTGGGCCGCAGCTTCCAGGTCGCGGCGGTCTTCGCCTCCATGACCGTGACCGAGAACGTCCAGGTCGCGCTGATCGCGCACGCCGAACAGGTCTACCGCTTCGTCCGCCCCGCCGACGGATACTTTCGTTCGCAAGCAGACGCGCTGCTGCGCCTGGTGGGCATGGAAGACCAGGGTGCGCGCGCGGCCGGCGTGCTGGCCTATGGCGACGTCAAGCGCCTGGAACTGGCGCTGGCGCTGGCGAACGATCCCCGCCTGCTGCTGATGGATGAGCCCACCGCGGGAATGGCGCCGGGCGAGCGCGGCGCGCTCATGTCCCTGGTGCGGCAGATCGCCCGCGATCGCGGCACGGCGGTGCTGTTCACCGAGCACGACATGGAGGTTGTGTTTTCCAGCGCCGACCGGATCCTGGTGATGGATCGCGGCCGGCTCATTGCCGAGGGCGATGCCGCCTCGGTGCGCGCCGACCCGCGCGTGCGGGCGGTCTATCTGGGCGAGGGGTGAAGCAGGCCGACGGATGGGCGCCTCGGTTCACTCCAGGGGCAGCCCCTGCCGATGCCAGCCGTCCGTGCCGCCGCGCAGCACTGTCACCTCCGGCAGACCGGCGGCCAGCAGCTCCGCCGCGGCGCGCGCGGAACGCCGATCGGTCTGGCAGACCACCACGATCGGCTGTTCCCTGGCGGCAAGCGCTTGCATGCGCGCGGCCAGCTCATCGAGCGGCACATTCACCGCGCCGGGCAGATGTCCGGGCGGCGCGGTGAATTCTTCGGGTTGGCGCACATCGACAATCAGCAACGGTGCGCCCGCCGCGATCCGCTGCCGCAATTCGCCGGCTTCAATCCAGGCCGGCTTCTGCCCGCGCAGCCGGCGAAACAGGTGTGGCACGAATGTGATCGCGGCCAGCGCGGCAAGACCGAGCAGTCCATACCGCAGCGCCGAGATATCCCCCGCAGCCGCCGAGCGGCCGGCATAGCCGAGCCAGGTGAAGGCGATGGCTCCCGGCAGCATGCAGAC
>JBBIQA010000098.1:0-11974 GCA_037442565.1 Rhodospirillales bacterium | reverse complement strand
GCATAGATCGCGATGAAGCCGAGAGGTGCCCAGTTTCCAAGCGCGCGCAGCGCCGGCTCTAGGCTGCCGAGGTCGATCACGTCACGATGCGTCAGCAGCCACGCCGCCGCGGCGGCGAGGGTGAGCATGAAACCGAGGCGTATCATCGTCACGGCGCGTCCGCCGTGCGCGCGGTTTGCGACGGGGCGTTGCGTAGCGGCTGCAACAGCATGCGATCCAGCCACAGCTCCCGAGGATCGCGGAACCGGTCGATGCCGAGCGTCATGTGCAGATGACCCAGTGAAGGTTGCTCGCGGTACGTGCCGAACAGCCGATCCCACCAGGGCAGATTGAAACCGTAATTGCTGTCCCTCTCCTCGCGGAGGATCGAGTGGTGCACGCGATGCATCTCCGGCGTCACGACGAAAAGGCGGAGCATGCGATCGAGACGGGACGCCAGCCGCACATTGCCGTGGTTGAACATCGCGGTGGCATTCAGCAGCACCTCGAACACCAGCACGGCCAGCGGTGCCGCGCCGAGCGCCAGGACGGCGGCGAACTTGATGAGCATGGACAGGGCAATCTCGCCGGGATGGAACCGCAGCCCCGTGGTGACGTCGAATTCCAGGTCCGCGTGGTGCATCCGGTGCAACCGCCAGAGCCAGGGGACGGCGTGGAACGCCACGTGCTGGCCGTAGATCGTCAGATCGAGCAGCAACACGGCGGCAGGGATGGCGGCCCATGTGGGCAGGGCGACAAGGTTGAACAGGCCCCACCCGTTCGCTTGCGCCAGGAACGCCACGCCGACCGCGGTCAGCGGGAACAGCAGCCGTACGATCACCGTGTCCAGCACCACAAGGCCCAGGTTGTTCGGCCAGCGGATACGGCGCTCGACGAACTGCGGCCGGCGAGGCGCCAGCACCTCCCACAGTCCCATCATCGCCAGCACGCCCAGGAAACAGCCCAGACGGATGATCGGCTCGGCCAGGAAGAGGGCGTTCGGCATGGGAGGCTCCGGCCATGGGTTGACGAACCAGGGAAATATCATTCAATTTATCAATTGAAAGATATTTTATGAGGCTCCGAGTTATGTCAAGCCGCATTGCCGCCGGAACCGTCCGTGCGGCCCTTGCCGAGGTGGCCAAAGCGCTGGCCCACGAGCATCGGATCGAACTGATCGAGCAGCTGGCCCAGGGGCCGCGCAGTGTCGAAGCCCTTTCGGAGCGCGTGGGCCTTACCGTGGCAAATACCTCGCAGCACCTGCAGCAGCTGCGTCGCGCCGGCCTGGTCAGCACGCGGCGCAGCGGCAAACGGGTCATCTATCGCCTGGCGGAGGCGGCCGAGGCGGACATCGTGGCGCTGCTCGGCGGCCTCCGTCATGTGGCGGAGCACGCGGTCGCCTCGATGCAGCGCGTGATCGGCGACTATTTCCGCGCACGGGATCAGCTGGAACCGGTGGCCACCACCGAACTTGTGACGCGGCTGCGCGAGGGCGGTGTCGTGCTGATCGATGTCCGGCCGGAGGACGAGTACGACCTCGGGCACCTGCCGGGCGCCTTGAACATCCCTCTGCGCCAGTTGGAGCAGCGCCTGTCGGAACTGCCGCGCGATCAGCAGATCGTCGCCTATTGCCGGGGACCCTATTGCGTTCTGTCCTTTGAAGCCGTGGCGGCGTTGCGCGCGCACGGCTTCAGTGTCAGGCGGTTCGAGGAGGGCTTTCCCGAATGGAAGGCCGCGGGCCTGCCGGTCGAGGCGGCGGCCTGACCGGCTTACGCCCCCACCTCCGCGCCGAACCGCTCCATCACCGCCCGCCGGCGTATCTTCATCGTCGGCGTCATCAGACCGTTTTCCTGAGTGAAGGCCTCCACCAGCGCGTGGCGGCGAACCCGTTCGGTCACCGACAGCCGCGCGTTCACCCGCGCGACGGCGTGCGCGACGGCGGCCGCGTCGCAGCCGTCGGCCGCCACCAGCAGGGCGGAGATCGCCGGCCTGCCGTCGCCGAGCACCACCGCCTGGGCGATCTCGGGCTCGGCGATCAGCATCCCCTCGACCCGCGCGGGCGCGACATTGTCGCCGCCGGACAGCACGATCATGTCCTTCTTGCGGTCGGTGATGCGCAGATAGCCGTCCGGGTCCAGCACGCCGATGTCGCCGGTATGCAGCCAGCCGTCCTGGATCGCCGCCGCCGTGTCCTCCGGCCGGCCCCAGTAGCCGGCCATCACCAGATCCCCGCGCACCAGGATCTCGCCGTCCGCGGCGATGCGCAATTCCACGCCCTGCAGCGCCGGGCCTACCGTGTCGATGCGAATGGCGTGCGGCGGGTTGGCGGCGATCACCGGGCCGGCCTCGGTCTGGCCGTAGCCTTGCAGGACCTGCAGGCCCAGCGCCAGGAAGAAGCGCCCTACCTCCGGTTCCAGCCGCGCGCCGCCCGACATCACGCCCTTCAGCCGGCCGCCGAAGCGGTCGCGCACCTTCCGGCGCACCAGCCGGTCCAGCAGCGGGTCGATCGCCAGCTCCAGCAGCGACAGGCGCTGCCCAGCCACGCGCTTCAGCCCGATCGCCAACGCGCGATGGAACAGGTACCGCCGCCAGCCCGGCCCGCGTGCCAGCTGCGCCTGCACCCGGCCGCGGATCACCTCCAGCACCCGGGGAACCACCGTCATGACCGTCGGGCGGATGGCGGCCATGTCGGCCGCCAGATGCTCCACGCCGCGGCCATAGACGATCTCGGCGCCGATGCTGGGCAGGAAATACTGCCCGACCGTGTGCTCGTAGCTGTGCGACAGCGGCAGGAAAGACAGATAGACGTCATCGCCGATCGGCAGCTTGCACAGCAATTCGAAGGCGCCGGCGCAGTTGGACAGGATGGCGGCGTGCGGCAGCATCACCCCCTTCGGCGCCCCGCCGGTGCCGGAGGTATAGATCAGGCAGGCCAGCGCGCCGCCCGGGATCTCGTCGGCCTCGGCGGCCAGCGCATCCAGTGATGCTTCGCCCCCGATGATTTCCGTCCATTCCGGGCTGTCCATCACCAGCAGCCGGTCCAGGCCGTCCACGATCGCCGCCGCCTTGGCCAGCGCCGCAAATTGATCCTCGTTCCCGGCGATGGCCGCCCGGGCGCCGCAATCGCGCAGCACATGGGCGTGGTCGGCGACGGTGTTGGTGGTGTACGTCGGCACCGGGATGGCGCGGATGGCCATCAACGCCACCTCGGCGATCACGTAGTCCGGCCGGTTGTCCGCCACGATCACCACCCGGTCGCCGGCCGAAATGCCCATCTCCCGCAGCCGGTGGGCGGCCGAGGCGGCACGCCCGCCGAACTCCCCCCAGGTCACGGACCGCCAGGCGCCGCCGGCGTAATGGCGCAGCATCGGCCGGCGCGGCCAGGCTCGCGCCAGGGCCAGCATCATCGCCGCCAGATTGGGAAACCGCGGATATTTCTGCACCCAGTGCCTCGCTTCTTCCACCATGGGCCGCCATTCGCTTTTGGCAACCCTTTGACCTCCGTGCTGCGTAGCCTACATGGAAGCCGATATCAGCATAGGATCAGTCCCAGATGCGCCAAAGCAAGGCACTCGCCGCCGACGTCTCGACCGCCCCGGGCACGCACACGGCGCTGCCGGCCTGGGACCTGACGGACCTGTATCCGGCCCCGGACAGCCCGGCGCTGGAGGCCGATTTCACCGCCGCCGAGGCCGCGTCCCGCAAATTCGAGACCGACAATGCCGGCAAGCTGGAAAAAATCTCGGGCCGCGGCCTCGCCGGCGCCATCGCCGAGTACGAACGGATCGAGGAGATCCTCGGCCGCATCATGTCCTACGCCCAGCTGCTGTTCGCCGGCGACAGCACCGACCCCGTGCGCGGCAAATTCTACCAAACCGCCGGCGAGCGCGTCACCGCCATCAGCAGCCACCTGATCTTCTTCACCCTGGAACTGAACCGCCTGGACGACGCCGCGATCGACACCAAGCTCGCGGACCCCGATCTCGCCCGCTGGCGCCCCTGGCTGCGCGACCTGCGCGTGTTCCGCCCGCACCAGCTTCCCGACCAGCTGGAAAAGCTGCTGCACGAAAAGGAGGTCACCGGCCGCTCCGCCTGGAGCCGCCTGTTCGACGAAACCATCGCCGGCATGCGGGTGTCGATCGGCAGCGAGGAACTCACCGTCAGCGCCGCGCTGAACAAGCTGTCGGATGCCGACCGTGCCGTGCGCGAGGCCGCCGGAAAAGCGATCGGCAAGGCCTTCAACGCCAATCTCCGCCTGTTCTCGCTGGTCACCAACACGCTGGCCAAGGACAAGGAGATCATCGACACCTGGCGCCACTACCCGACTCCCGGCAGCTATCGCAACCGCTCCAACATGGTCGAGGACGAGGTGGTGGACGCGCTGGTCTCGGCCGTGCGCGCCGACTATCCGCGCCTGTCGCACCGCTATTACCGGATGAAGGCGAAATGGCTGGGCCTGGACAAGCTGCAGCATTGGGACCGCAACGCCCCGCTGCCCGATGACGACGATCGGGTGATCCCGTGGGACGAAGCGAAGCAGCGCGTGCTGACGGCCTATGGCGCGTTCAGTCCCGAACTGGCGGCGGTGGGCAAGAACTTCTTCGACAAGCCCTGGATCGACGCCGCCCCCACCCCAGGCAAGTCCGGCGGCGCCTTCGCCCATCCCACCGTGCCCTCCGCGCATCCCTATCTGCTGCTGAACTATCACGGCCGCACGCGCGACGTGATGACCCTGGCGCATGAGCTCGGCCATGGCGTGCACCAGATCCTGGCCGGCGCGCAGGGCTACCTGCTGTCCGGCACGCCGCTGACGTTGGCGGAAACCGCCAGCGTGTTCGGCGAAATGCTCACCTTCCGCGCCCTGCTGGACGCGGAGACCGATCCGCGCCGCAAGCAGATCATGCTCGCCTCCAAGGTGGAGGACATGCTGAACACCGTGGTCCGCCAGACCGCGTTCTACACCTTCGAGCAGCGGCTGCACGACGAACGCCGCAAGGGCGAGCTGCTGCCCGAGCGCATCGGCGAAATCTGGCTCGGCGTGCAGACCGAAAGCCTCGGCCCGGTGTTCGAGTTCACACCGGAATACAGCGTGTTCTGGTCCTACATCCCGCACTTCATCCACTCGCCGTTCTATGTCTACGCCTATGCCTTCGGCGATTGCCTGGTGAACGCGCTCTATTCGGTGTTCCAGGACGGCCATCCGGGCTTTCAGCAGAAATACCTGGACATGCTGAAGGCCGGCGGCAGCAAGCGGCACCAGGAACTGCTCGCGCCGTTCGGCCTGAACGCCGCCGATCCCGCGTTCTGGACGCGCGGGCTGAACGTGATCTCCGGCTTCATCGACGAGCTGGAAGCCACGGTATAATGGCTGACAACAGCAACCTGTTCGGCGAAATCCGCCGCTTCGCCCGCACCTCCGGCGCCGTCGGCGGCATCGCCGCGCGGGTGGCGGGGGAACGGATGTTCGGCATCAAGACCGACCGCGCCAGCCATGCCGAGGATCTGAAGACCATCCTCGGCGGGTTGAAGGGGCCGCTGATGAAGGTGGCGCAGTTCCTATCCACCGTGCCGGACGCGCTGCCGGCCGAATATGCCGCCGAATTGTCCCAGCTGCAGGCCAATGCGCCGGCGATGGGCTGGAACTTCGTGCGCCGGCGCATGAGCAGCGAACTCGGCCCCAACTGGCAGTCCAAGTTTACTAGCTTCAGCCACGAGGCCGCCGCCGCCGCCAGCCTCGGCCAGGTGCACCGCGCCACCCTGCCGGACGGTCGGGAGGTTGCCTGCAAGCTGCAATACCCGGACATGCCCAGCACGGTGGAAGCCGATCTTCGTCAGTTGAAACTGGCCATGGCCGTCTATCACCGTATGGACAACGCCATCCAGCACGAGGAAATCTACAAGGAACTGACCGAACGCCTGCGCGAGGAACTGGACTACACGCGCGAGGCGGCGCAGATGCGCCTCTATTCCCTGATGCTGCAGAACGAACCGAACGTACACGTGCCGGAGCCCGTGCCGGAATACTGCACCGACCGCCTGCTCACCATGACCTGGCTGGACGGCAGGCCGCTGATGCAGCGCCTGGAGGAAGACCCGCCGCAGGAAGAACGCAACCAGATCGCCGAGGCGCTGTTCCGCGCCTGGTACGTGCCGTTCTACCGCTTCGGCGTCATCCACGGCGACCCGCATCTGGGCAACTACCAGGTGCGCGCCGACGGCTCGGTCAACCTGCTCGACTTCGGTGCCATCCGCGTCTTCCCGGCCCGCTTCGTGCGCGGCGTGATCGATCTGTTCGAGGGGGTGCGCGACAACGACCCGGCCAAGTGCCGTCACGCCTACGAAACCTGGGGCTTCGCCAATCTGGCCGAGGAACAGATGGAAGTCCTCAATCTATGGGCCAAATTCCTCTACGAGCCGCTGATCGAGGACCGCGTCCGTCGCATCCAGGAAGATGACGATCCGCAGTTCGGCCGGGCGGTGGCCGAGAAGGTCCACGCCGGACTGAAACGAACCGGCGGCGTGAAGCCCCCCCGCGAATTCGTGCTGATGGACCGCTCCGCCATCGGCCTCGGCGGCGTGTTCCTGCGCCTGCGCGCCGAAATCAACTGGTCCAAACTGTTCCACGAACTGATCTCCGACTTCGACACCGATACCCTCGCTATCCGTCAGGCGACGGCATTGGCCGAGGCCGGGGTTCCGGAAGCAAGTTAAGGCCAGGGGGCAAGGCACCCTGGCCTTGCTTCCTACCCAAACGCCGGCTTGACCTGTTCGCATAGCAGGCGAAGGGAGCGGAGCACGCGGTCGTGCGGGATGGCATTGCCGCAGTTCAGTTCGGCGAGGATGCCGTCCAGGCCGAGTTCGGCTTGCAGGTCCTTCAGCCGTTCGGTGACCTGTTTCGGTGTGCCCACGATCACCTTTTCCTTGAGCACGTCATCGAAGTTGATGGTTTGCAGCGCCTGGCCGCGCTCGGCGCGCTGTTCGGTGGCGCGCGCACCTTCCAGCTGCGCGGAGTCTTCCAGTTGCTTGCCCAGCGCGGCATAGAAATTCATGATGCTGGCGCGAGGTTCGCTGACCGCCTGGGCCTCGGTATCGGCGACATAGACCGGCACGCGCAGATACACCCGGCCTTCGCCGGAATGGCCGGCGGCGCGCCAGGCGGCGCGGTATTCGCGGATGTTCGGGCCGAGTTCGGATAGCGTGCCCAGACGCACGGCGGCGAAGATCGGATAGCCGGCGGTGCCATTGGTCGCGAAGGTTTCGGCATTCGTCGCGGCGACGCGGATTTCCGGATAGGGCTTCTGCAACGGCTTCGGCACCAGGTGCACGTTGTCGAAGCTGTGGAACCGGCCGTGATGGGTGAAGGCCTCCTGTGTCCAGGCCTTCTTCAGGATCTCCAGTGTCTCGGCGAAGCGCTCGCGGCTTTCGGCGTAGGGCACGCCATAGGCCATGTAGGTACGCGGGAAACCGCTTCGCCCGACGCCGAAGATCAGCCTTCCGTGGCTGATGTGATCCACAGTGGCGACCTCCTCGGCCAGCCGCAGCGGATGGCACAGCGGCAGCACCTGCACCGCGATGCCGATCTTCACCCGCCTGGTGCGTGCGGCGATGGCGGCGGCGACGGTAAGCGGGGAGGCGAGCACCGAGCGGGTAGGGGCGACGTGCAGCTCGGCCAGCCAGATGACATCGAGGCCGTATTGTTCGGCCGCGTCCACCTGTTCGAAGGATTGCGCGAAAGACGTGGCGTCATCCATCCCGGCAGGGCGCTGGAACTCATGAAACATCCCGAATTCCATACACATCTCCCTGACCGCGGCGTGTGTCCGCTCGTTGTTATGGCTGTCCGGAAAGAGCATAGACACGGCGCGCGAGGCTGGCCAACCTGCCTGCCTGTCGTGCGGCCAACGTCAGTAATCGCGCTGGTAGATCACCGCGACGCCGGTACCCTGGCTGGCTTCGTTGCCGGTCGCCGACGCGGTGCCGGTGCCCACGGTGCCTTCCACCTTCAGGCTTTTGGTGATGTCGATCTGCACCACGCTCTGGGTGCCGCTGCCGGTCAGCGATTGCCGCGCCCCGATATAGATGCCGGGCGCGACGTAGCGGCCGGCGTCCAACGTCGAACCGCCGCGTCCACCGCTGCCGATCGACAGCCGGTCGAGCCCCAGCCCGGTGCGCACCGAGTTCAGCGGATCGAACCCCGAGGTCACGCCGGTAAGCGAGGCCAGCGCCGTGCCGATCTGCGCGAGTTCCAGCGGCTGCAGCGTGGCGGCGCTGCGGCCCAGAAGTAGTTGCGACAACACCTCATCCTGCGGCAGCGGCGGAGAGGAGCTGAGCGTGATCTTCGGCGCGCTGGCATGGCCGGTGATGGCCAGGTTGGCGACGACGCCGGTGCCGGCGCGGCTGGCCAGGAAGTTGAGCGTCGGGTCGGTCAGGCTGCCGCCCTCGAAGCCGATTTCGCCCTTGGTGAACGTGATGGTCTGGCCGGCCAGGCTGAAATCGCCGCGGCGCAGCTGAAAGCGCCCATCCGGCTGCGGGTTGGCCAGCGTGCCGGCCAGATGAACGATGCCGCCCAGCTCCGCGTCCAGCCCACGGCCGCGCACGAAGATTTGCTGCGGCGCGTTCAGTGTCAGTCCCAGCCGGGTCAGTCCCAGCCGGATATCCGGCCCCGGCGAAGGCGGCGGCGGCGGTTTGGCGCCGGGGCGGATGACGTTCAATACCGGGATGCTCGCGGGCAGGCGTTCGGGGACGCGGATGTCCGCCCGCAGCAGCTTGATGGTGCCGGCCAGCAGCAGGTCGCTATCGGCCCGGCCGCGCAGGGTGAGGTCCGCATCCAGGGTTGCTGTCAGCAGATCGTTGGACAGCGGGCGGGCGCTGCGCGCGGTCAGGGTCAGATCGACCGGCATTCCTGGCGCCAGGATGCCGATGCTGCCGGCCAGATCCACACGCCCCTGCTTCGGGCCGGCCCGGCCAGTGAACTGGTCGATGCGCAGCGTATCGCCGTCGCCATGCAGGGTGGCGGAAATGGCGGTCAGGTGCAGGCCGGTCGTGTAGTCCTGGATCAGGCCGTTGGTCAGGCCGACCTGCCCGTCGATGCGGGGCTCGGCCAGGGTGCCGCGCACATTGGCGCGCAGGGTCGCCTGCCCGCCGATCCGGCGTCCGGCGGCGGACAGCAGCGGCTCCAGCAAGGCAAGGTTCACGGCGCCCTCGGCCCGCAGGTCGATCGGCCCGCCGCCGATCGGGGCAAAGCCGTTCACGGTCAGCGACGCGGTGCCGGCGGTCAGCCTGGCGTTGATGTCGGCGCGGCCGTCCAGGAGGTTGGCCGTGGCCAGGAACTGGCCCGGCGGCAATCCACGGGCCGGGCCGCCATGCGGGCGCAGGCCCGTGGCCTCCACCCGCACGGTTCCGCCGGGCCGCGAGAGAGAGCCGGTAAACCTGGCATCCGCGCGCAGGCTGCCATCCGCTTCCAGCCCGGGCACGAACAGCGCCACCAGCTCGGGTGTGACGCCGCGCAGGCTGGCGGTCAGGTCCAGCGTCGGGCTCACCCGGCCGGAAACGTCCAGCACCGCCTGGCGCAGGCCCAGGCGCAGCCGATCAATCTCTATGGCGTTGGCGAAATTCACCCGCATTGGGCTCAGCAGCCGCAATTGTTCCCGGCTCCAGGCGGCGCTCAGCAGCGAAATCGTGGCCTGGCTGGCGGCGATATCGACCTGCGCGCCGGCGGTCAGCCGGATCGGATCGGCAAAGCCTGTCAAACGCAGCCCGTCCGCTGAAAGCCTGATGTCCGCGATGGGATGGGCGGGGTCCGGGATCGTGGCGTCGAGCGTGGCGATGCCGGCGGAAACGGCGCCGGCCAGCCCGGCGTTGCGTGCTTCCAGCTTCAGGCCGGCCCGTTGCGGCGTGCTGTCGAGGGTGGCGGTCAGCGCGCCGGAAATGGGCTTGCCGAGTAGCGGCGCAAGGTCGGCCAGCCGGTCGAATTTCAGATCAAGGCGGCCGAGCGGCACCTGCCTTCCCGGCGGCAGGGTCAGATCTCCCCGCGCCTGCGCGCTGCGCCAGGCGGCCTGGCCGATCGTGGCACGCAGCGTGCCGTCCGGATCGCGCGCCGCATCCAGCGCCAACGCCAGCGGCGCCCCGGCGAATTCCCCGGTGGCAGTGATGTGTCCCGCCGGCGCATCCGGCAGGCTGCGCGCCTCCACATGGGCGCGAAGCTGCCCGCCCTTGATCCCCGGCGGCGCCACGGTCCCGGTGATATCGGCGGTGGCGGCGAAATCCGCGAGCGGGCCGGCCAGATGCCCGGTGGCCCGCAAAGCGCCGCCAAGAGTAGGCACCAGCAGCCGCAATTCGGGCAGGCTGAGGGTCCAGTCGAGGGCGAGCGTTTCGCCGGCCAGTGAGCCCTTGGCCGTTGCCGTCCCCGCCGCGCCGGCCAGCGAGAAATCCGTCAGCGCGATATCACCGCCGTGCAAATCCGCCGCCACCCGCAGCTTCGCATCCGGCCCGACCAGAACGGCCAGCTTCGCCGGCCCGCCGGTCACGTCCAGTGCGCCGTCCGCCTCAAGATGCGTCGTCCGGCCCAACAGAGTACCGCGGATCGTCAGCCGGGTGCCGCCTTGCAGCTCCAGCCCGGCGAGCGCCGCGATGGGCGCGATGTCCGGCGCCGCGACAACCATCTCGCCGCTCCGGCGGCCGAGATCGATTGTGCCGTCCGCTTGCGCATGCACCTTGCCGGCATCCAGCACGATGTGAGACGCCAGCGCGTCGGGTGGGCCGTCCGCGTTGGCGTCCGCCGTGATCGGGCCCAGCTCCCCGATCCCCGCGGCGGCGGCGAGCAGCCCGTCATCCTGCTCTCGCACGCGCAGTCTCGCGTGCAGGCTACCCTGGTCCTGGCGCGCGTCCAGCCGGTATTCGCCGGGCTTGTCCAGCCGGTGCAGCGCCAGGAAGCCCTGCGCCCGGTCCAGGGCGGGGAGTTCGGCTTGACCGTCCGCGCCGAAGGCGGCGGCGATCCCGATCGCCGGTTTGGCGATGTCGATGCGATCGACCCTCAAAAGCTGGAGGCGGACCGGCAGCGGCAGCGCGAACGGCGCGCCGCCGGAACTCCCGGCAGTGCTCGCTGGCAGCCGCGCCAATCCGATGTGTGCGGCGGTCAATGCCTGAATGGCCAACTCACCGGCCAGCAGCCGACGTGGCGACCAGGCGAGCACCAGATCCTCAGCCCGCAGCCAGACGCCCTCCGTATCCGCCAGTTCCAGCCGGCCAACCCGGAGGTCATCGGGAAAATGGCCGGCGAGGCCGTCGATGCGAACCTGCCCGCCGGTCAGGCCGGACACCGAGCGCGCGATGAAGGCCCGCCCAGGATCGGTGTTGGCCCCCAACAGCAAGGCCCCAACCAGGATCGCCAGCGCGAACGCGGCGGCGAACAGGCTGCCGACCAGCCAGCCGGCGCGGCGCAGAAGGCGGGAAAGGAAACCCGGAACAACCATCAGAATGCCTGCCCGATCCCCAGATAGAGCTCGAACGCATCGCCCCCCGGCAGGCGGTGCAACGGCACCGCCACATCCAGCCGTATCGGTCCGATAGACGTATAGTAGCGCGCGCCCACCCCCGCGCCAAAATGCCAGGCGCCTGCCAGCGGCGCGTTGCCGACATCGACCTGCCCGGCATCGATGAACGCCACGGCGCCGTAATTCTCCCGGATGCGCTGGCGGAACTCCACGCTGCCGGCCGCCACCGTGGTGCCGCCCTGCGGGTCATGGTTGGGGAATTGCGGGCCCACCGACTGGAACTTGTAGCCTCGCACCGTGGTGCTGCCGCCGGCATAGAAGCGCCGGTCGGGCGGCAGCTCGAACTGGGTGGCGCCCACCGCCTCGCCGATCAGGCCGCGCATCGCCAGCACGCTGCGCCCCGGCTCCTGCCAGATCGCCCCGAGATCGAGATAGCCGGAGCCGGCGACCTGCAGCAGGGTGAAATTGGTCGCTGGCGCCGCCATCGACCGCGTCGGCGTGAT
>JBBIQA010000097.1:13228-16425 GCA_037442565.1 Rhodospirillales bacterium | reverse complement strand
GGGCGGAGCCCCTAGCCTTCTTTCCCTTCACCCGATTGCCCCGTCTGGCGCGCGCGGCGTGTTTGCTGTTGGATCGATACCGATCCCCCCCCACAGCGGAAGCGAGCGCGACATGACACATACGACCCGCCGGCCGGCCCTTCCCCTGGCGCTTGCTGCCGGCATGCTGCTGACCGGCTTGCCGATCCGGCACGCCGACGCGCAATGGGTGTTTGTCGCGCGGAAGGTTCTCGGCCGGGTGGAACAATTGTCGCAGCTGCCGCAGGGCGGCAGGCCGGGCTATGAGGTCGCCACCGTGGTGCTGGATGCGCCGGCGGCGCGCGTCTACGCAACGGCGGTGAAACTGATCGGCCAGAACCAGGCGGTGCGGATCACCGGCCAGGATGCGGCCGAGCGGCGGGTGGACATGATCGAGGGGGACCGCACCGCCACCCTCCGCGTCGTTGCGCTGAGCGATAAAGTCTCCCAGTTGATGATCGTCGGCAGCAACGGGCCCGGGGAAGATTCGACCACGTCGCGCGTCGTGGCCGGCGTGCTGCGGGTGTGCCGGGAGATGCACAGGCAATGCTCGGTGGGCGGGTAGCGCCGCCGATCCCGCACCCCTGCCCCAGCCTGGCCCGGCCGGATATGCCGCCTGAACGCCGCGCTACAGCCAGGAATCGCTCGCGCGGATCTGGCGATAGACATTGCGGATGATCGGATTGAAATGCTGGCGGATGCGCTTGGTGAAATCTGTGGTGCCCGGTCCGCTCCAGTATTTGTATTCCGGTGTTTCCAGCACTGCCGGGTTTTCGATGTCGTACAGCGCCAGGAATTTCGGCCCGCCCTCCAGCGCCTGGAAGCGGCGCACGCGCAGGAAGCCCGGGATCGCCATGCGTTCGCGCACATGTTCCTCGTCGTACCAGCGATGCAGCTCCGCCTCATGCTCGGGTGCCACGTCGATCGCCACCAGCAGCAGGCCGGTTCCGCTCTTGCGTGGGCCGTTCGTCACTTCCGGCCGGATCTCGGTGTAGATGTTGCGAACGGAGCGGGTGAAATGCCGCGACAATTCCGCGGTCCATGGCGTGCGCGCGGAGATCTTCCGATAGGCCGGCGCGCGCAATACATCCGGCGTTTGCAGATCGTAATAGGCCAGGTATTTCGGCCCGCCTTCAGTCGCGATCATCCGCCGGCCGTTGAGAATGCCGTCGCAGACCATCCGTTCCGGGAAATGCTCCTCATCGTACCAGCGATTCAGCTCCGCCTCGTGCTCGGGCTGCACATCGATCATGACGAGCAGCATTCCTTTGTCGGCCATCTTCCCGTCCTCTTTTCAAACCGCCAGCGGTGCCATGCGATAGGCCGTGTCGATCAGTTCCATCGCCGCCTGCATGTCCGACAGATCGGCGATCGGCGGCGCGCCGGTGAACAGCCGGAACAGCGTGTCGCGCAGGAAATCGGCGTAATATGGCACGTTGGTGGTGGGCATGCGGCGCGTCTCCGTCCGCCGGTCGTTGTGAACGATCTGCAGGCTGTCCTTGTCGGGAGCGATGAAATGATGCTTCGGCGTGCGGATGGAAAAGCGCATGTCGAAGGTGTCGACCGGGGCCGGGAAGAAGTATCCGGTCTCGATCACGCAGGTCGCCTTGCCCGCGCGCAGCACGACCACGCCGTGATCCTCGGTGTCCAACCCGGCCATGTTGTTGGAGAACGCCGCCGCCACCACCTCCGCCTCCTCCGGCGCACACAGCACGCGGAACAGGTCGAAGAAATGCACGCCGAGGTTCAACGTCGATCCGCCGCCGGACGTGGCGCGGTCCAGCATCCACGGGCAGCCGGCTTCGCGATAGCGGTCCACGCCGCCGGCGACGAACTTGAAGCTGAGATAGGCCGGCTTCGCGCCGTCCGACAACTCGCGGATGGTATGCAGCATGCGGCCCTGGCGAAACACGAACGGCACCGCGGCGAAGCTGTTCGCCTCGCTCGCCCGCGCCGCGATGTCGCGCGCTTCCGCCAGATTGAGGCCGCAGGGCTTCTCCATTGCGAAGGGGATGCGCCGGTCGATCAGCAGGCGCGCGGTGTCGGCCATGTCGCAATGCCGGCCGAGCGCGAAGACGAAGTCCGGCCGCAGCGCCTCGCACATGTCGCCGATGTCGGAGAACACCGCGCTGGGGCGGCCGGCCAGCATCCGGTGCGCCGCATCGGTATCGGGGTCGGTGACGCCAACCACTTCGACGCCGTCGATCCCGAAGGCGGGATCGAGGAAGAATGGCGTGTGCCAGTGGGAAATTCCGGTGAACGCAATGCGCATCTGTGCCTCAATCGAATGAATTATGCAGGGCCTCGGCGATCACCGGCGCCGCGGCCGCCGACATGGCGCGGCCGTCATGGCCGATGCCCGGCACGTCGATTACCTTCCACGCGCAGGCCGTGCCCAGCGCCTCGGCCGCCGCGTGGCCCATGCGGACATAGTTTTGCGCCCGTTCGTAACGATGCGCGCCCTGGCGCAGCGAGCGCGGGCCCTTCGGAAAAAACTTGCCGGTGGTATCGGTATCTTCCGTTCCGGCCATCACGGTGAGCGGGAATTCCAGCAGCGACCGCAGCGCGGCTTTGTCCAGGTCCGTCTCCCCCACGCCCCAGGGCCAGGCGATTTCCAGGTCCGGCATCGCATAGGTGCCGGCATTGGCGCTGACCGCGACCGCGACATGATCGCGGTAGCCGAAGGTCAGCATGCGATGCACGAACTGCCCGCCGGCGGAATGGCCGAACAGGCCATAGCGCGGGCGCGTGGTAACCACTTGGGCACGCAACGCGGCGAACAACCGCGCGTCGATACCGAAGGTCCATTGCTCGCGCGGATTGCGGGCGCCGTCCTTGGTGTGCAGATTGCCGAAATTGTACCAGAGATATTCCGGGAAGGACGGCTCCGGAAACTCGACGGAGACCGCCAGCACGCGCGCCTCGTCCACCAGCTTCAGCCAGTAGTCGCGATAGGATCGGCCGTTGCGCCCGACGCCGTGATGCACGATCACCACCGGCATATCGGCATGCCAGTCGCGCGGCCGGGCGCTGTGCAGCGCCAGGCGTCGGTCCGGAAAGGCCGAATCAGCGTAGTCCAGGCTGTTCGCTCCGGCTTCGGCCACCAGTTTGCGTAGATCGCTCACAAGGATTTCCTCCGCCCCCTGACTAGACCGAGCCCGCGCTGCCCCACAAGATGG
>JBBIQA010000097.1:0-13128 GCA_037442565.1 Rhodospirillales bacterium | reverse complement strand
GCGGCGCATATCTGGTACACGGCCGCGGATCGCGGCCCGACCTCCTATACGACCTTCTATACACGGCGTGGCACGCTGGCCACGCGGCGCGACGAGTTGATGCGGATGGTGCGCGCCATCCATCGCACGCAGAAATGGGTCGCGCGTGCGAGCGGCGGCGAGATCGCCGCCGCGATCGCCGGCTATTTCGCCGATCTGCCGGCGCCGGTCCTGACCGATGCCTGCACACGCTACAAGGCCATCGGCATCTGGTCCGACACGCCCGTGCTGCCGCGCGCCGGCTATGACCGATTGCGCGACGGACTGGTGTCGGGCGGCTTCGTCGATCCCGGAACCCCCTTCGCCGTCGCCGTCGATAATTCCCTGGCCGAAGCCGTGGTTGCCGAGAACCCGCCGCCGCTCGATTGACCGGCTGACGCTCCGATCCGAGTATCGAACCATCGGACGAACCCAAAGGATACCAACATGCCGCATGCCAAAACGAATGACGGGGTCAACCTCTATTACGAGGAGACCGGTTCCGGCACGCCCGTCATCTTCGTGCATGAATTCGCCGGCGATCACCGCAGCTGGGAACCGCAGATCCGTCATTTCGGCCAGCGCTACCGCGCCATCGCCTACAACGCCCGCGGCTATCCGCCGTCGGATGTGCCGGAGGCCGTTTCGTCCTATTCGCAGAACCGCGCGGCCGACGACATCGCCGCCGTGCTGGACCATCTCGGCATCGCCAAGGCGCATGTCGTGGGGCTGTCGATGGGCGGCTTCGCCACGCTGCATTTCGGCTTCCGCCATCCGCAGCGCGCCCTGTCTCTGGTGGTGGCCGGCTGCGGCTACGGCGCCGAGCCCGGCCAGCGCGAACGCTTTCGCGCCGAGGCGGATGTCGTCGCCGCCACCATCCTGCGCGACGGCATGGTGGCGTTCGCGGAGAAATACGCCTACGGCCCGACCCGGGTGCAATACGAGAACAAGGACCCGCGCGGCTTTGCCGCCTTCAAGAAGATGCTGTCGGAACACTCCGCCCTCGGCTCCGCCAATACCCAGCTGGGCTGCCAGAAGGAACGGCCGTCGCTGTATGAGCTGACGGAACAGATGAAGGCACTGACCGTGCCGACCCTGGTGCTGACCGGCGATGAGGACTGGCCCTGCCTGGCGCCAGGGATACTGATGAAACAAAACATCCCAAGCGCCGCCCTGGCGGTCATGCCCAATTGCGGCCACGGGATCAACGAGGAAGACCCTGCCGAATTCAATCGCCTGGTTGAAAGCTTCATCACCCATGCAGACAGCGGCCGCTGGCCGATGCGCGACCCACGCGCCGTGTCGGCGTCGATCACCGGCATGAAGTAGGCCGGTTTTGCGGGTTCCGGCCGCCCGGTTCATGCTGCTTGAGTAATGGTTTCGGCCGTGCGGAATGTCAGGGTGAACACGGCCCCACCGGTGGGATGCTTTTCGACGCTGATATCGCCGCCCATGGTTCGCATGGCGCCGTGGCAGATGGACAGGCCGAGGCCGGTGTTCGGACCTTTGGTGGTGAAGAACGGTTCGAAAATGCGCTGCAGGATTTCATCGGGAACGCCGGTGCCCGTATCGGCCACGTGCAGCTGGACCGTGTTGGCGCCGGTGGTGGCGGAAATCGTGATGCGGCGCTGACCCACCGGCGTGGCGTTCAGCGCGTCGCGCGCGTTCAGCAGCAGGTTGACCAGCACCTGCTCGATGCGCGTGGGCTGACCGAGGACCAGCGGCAAGGTGGCCGGCAGTTCCACGTGCAGCTCGATCTGCCATTGCTGCAGCATGCTGCCAACCAGCGAGCAGGCTCCGTCGATCGCGACGGCGAGCGAGACGGGTTCCTCGCGTTCCTGATCCTGGCGGGTGAAGGATTGCAGATGCTCGATGATCTTGCTGGCCCGCATGGCCTGGGTCATCACCCGATCGAGGTTCTGGGCGAGATAGCCACGGTTGGGCGCGGCCTTCTGCGCCTCCAGGACGGCGTTCTCGGCGGCCATGGTGATCAGGAACAGCGGCTGGTTCAGTTCGTGCGCAATGCCCGTTGCCATCTCGCCCAAGGTGGACAGGCGGTTGTTGATTTCCGTGCGGATGCGGTTCTGCCGTTCCTCGGATATATCGATCATCGTGCCGATATAGTCGAAGCTGCCATCGGGATTGTAGGCCGTGGGATAGGCGTGGATGCGCAGCCACCGGATCCTTCCGTCGGCGGCGTTGCAGGCAACCTCCATGGTTGGAAAGGACTGGCCGGTGCGCATCTGCAGGATGGCATCGTGGACGCGGCGGCGGTCTTCCGGTGAGATGCGTTCCGTCAGCCGCAACGGATCCTCGACACCGGGAGGCGGCGGTCCGATGACCTTGGCCGCACCGGCGGAGTGGAATTGCGGTTCCAGCCGGTCATCGGCGTGGCAACGTACCCGCACCACCGCGATCGGCAGGTCGGTGAGCAGGCGGTTCAGAGTTTCGTAGGCGGCGTTGATCGATGCCGTTTCGTTATGAATACGGCTTTGCATGACCTGCTCGCGCAGGCGGACCTCCTCGTCGATGTTTTCCAGGCTGCCGACGACCGTGCCGCTGCCGTCGGGATGGCGGCTCAGATAGCGGGCCGTGTGCCGCACCCAGGTGAAGCCGCCTTCCGGATTGATGAGGCGATATTCCTGCGAGGCGATGCCGGTTTCACGCGCGCGCTTGCGGAATGCGGCGACGATGTCGCGGTCTTCAGGCACCGAGTTGGTGATCCAGAAATCGGGCTTGTCCCGCTGGAGCAGGTTGGGACCTAGGGCAATGCTGGCATTTTTGCTGATATAGGTAATGAAGTAGCTGTCGTCGGGCAGGATGTCGCAGCGATAGATGGCGGCAGGCAGGTTCTCAATATTTTGCTCCATCTCGGCGTGCGCGGCCTCGGTGGCGTCCTGGCTTGCCCTGGCCAGGGCCAACGCGGTACGGGTGCGTTGATGGGCAATGACGCGCCAGGCCAGGGCGGCGGCCAGGATGGCCACAAGCACGATACCGCCCGCGGCGAGACGGATCAGCAGGATTTTCCTTGCAGCGGGCAGCATCACCGGGTCGGCGTCGCGGCTGACATAGATGGCGAGCGGCAGCGGGTTGAGGCGGCTCCAGGCGACGATACGCTCCGGGGTACCGGCTGTCCCGATGCGGTCCAGTTCTCCATTTGGATCGCGGCGCATGCGTGGCAGCAAGGGGCGGACATCGCGGTCTTCCGTCGGCATCGGAACGCCCGCCAGCGTGGCGCCGTCGCCCAGGCGGATCAGACCAAGCCGGCTGAAGCTGCCGCCGTTGCCCCCGCTGGCGGAACGCATCAATTGGGCCAGCCGATTTGCGTCCAATTGGAGAATAATGACCCCGGCCAGTCTCCCAGAATCGTCGCCGACGCCGCGTGCCAGCAAGACGACGGGCGGGCCGGAGGGATGCTGGACGAGCTGACTGCTGATCGCGGTGGTGGCCTGACCGTTCGCCGCGGCAAACGCCGACTTGATCGCCTTGAAAAACCTCCGTTCAGCGATGTTGCCGGCGGGAGTGGAGCCGCCCGCGAGCGATCCGGCCGGGGACGACAGCACCCGACCGTCGGCGGTGGCGAACCTAATTCCTGCCAGGCCGAGATTATCCTGGTTCAATTGACGTATCAGGTTGCGGTTATGCGCGGTCTCCTCGGGATCTTCCTGTTCGGCGGCAAGCGTTGCCTTGTACCGGGCCATGGCGAGGGCCGTCAGGCCGGCATGGACGGGAAGCTGCAGTTCGTCGGCGATCGCATCACTGACCTTATGCGCCTGTTCCAGCGCGGCTTTCTGGTGCACGCTGAACCGCCAGTCGGCGAGTTGTTCAGCTGTGGTGAACACGGTGACGGCAAAGACCAGCAAGCCAAGAACAAGGCCGACATTGAAACGCCGCCAGGCCGCGCTGTCGCGGGCTGTGGCGCCCGGGGCCGACGGGGGAAGCCTGGGGGGCGACGTCATTCCTGCTTCTCTCCGGAGGAGGCGGTTGGCCGATCCGTCCGATTTTTATGCCAATCCGACGTGGATGTCGTCATCCTCCTGCGGTTCCTTCGGCTGACGCGCTATTGAACAGCGCAGCGGATGTCCTGGTTCGATCAGATAGAGGACGTGCAGGCGGGAGGACGATCGTTCTATACCATTCAATAAGACGCAACTGGGCACCGAGCGAGGGTCGAGCCGACCCGAGACCACGAAAAACCCTTCTGTGTCAAATACTTAGATTTTACCGCGTGCGTACGAGGATCGGAAGAGAGATGACTGGGCAGTTCGATGTGGTGGTGGTTGGCGGCGGGCATGCCGGCTGCGAGGCGGCGGCGGCGGCGGCGCGGCTGGGCGCGAGGACCCTATTGCTGACCCACCGGCTGGAGACGATCGGCGAGATGTCGTGCAATCCTGCCATCGGCGGCATCGGCAAGGGGCATCTGGTGCGCGAGATCGACGCGCTGGACGGCGTGATGGGCCGGGCCGCGGACCGGGCCGGCATTCACTTCAAGCTGCTGAACCGCAGCAAGGGCCCGGCCGTGCGCGGCCCTCGGGCGCAGGCGGATCGCGGGCTGTACCGGCGTGCGGTGCAGGCGCTGCTGGCAGAGACACGCGGACTGGAACTGCGGGAAGCCGCGGTGGAGGATTTGGAAATCGGCGCCGATGGCCGGCTGGCCGCGGTGATCTGCGCGGACGGCACCCGCTTTACCTGTGGTGCCGCGGTGCTGACGGCCGGGACGTTCCTGCGCGGGGTGATCCATGTCGGCGACGTCCAGACCCCGGCGGGCCGCGTGGGCGAGGCGCCGTCGGTCGGGCTCGCGCACACATTGGCGCGTCTGAACCTGCCGCTGGGCCGCCTGAAGACCGGCACGCCGCCGCGGCTCGACCGGGCCTCGATCGACTGGGCGGGCCTGCCGGCGGACCATGGCGATGCTGTGCCGGAGCCGTTCAGCACGATGACGACGGCGATCGCCAATCCGCAGATCGACTGCCGGATCACCGCGACCACGCCGGCGACGCATGCGATCATTCGCGCCAATCTGCACCGCTCGGCGGTATATGGCGGCGGGATTTCCGGCACGGGACCGCGCTATTGCCCCTCGATCGAGGACAAGGTGGTGCGCTTTGCCGACCGGGAACGCCACCAGATCTTCCTGGAGCCGGAGGGTCTGGACGATCCCCTGGTGTACCCGAACGGCATATCCACCAGCCTGCCGGCGGATGTGCAGCTGGCGATCCTGGCGAGCATCCCCGGACTGGAGCATGCCAGGATGGTTCGCCCGGGTTATGCGGTGGAATATGATTTCGTCGACCCCCGCGCCCTGGCGCCGTCGCTGGAAGTACGGGGCTTGCCGGGGCTGTTTCTGGCCGGCCAGGTGAACGGCACCACCGGGTATGAAGAAGCGGCCGCGCAGGGCCTGATGGCCGGGCTGAACGCGGCACGTCTGGCGGGCGGCTCCGCGCCGGTGATGCTGGACCGGTCGGAGGCCTATATCGGGGTGCTGCTGGATGATCTGACAACCCAGGGCGTGAGCGAGCCTTACCGGATGTTCACCTCCCGCGCCGAGTTCCGGTTGACCTTGCGGGCGGACAACGCCGATCTGCGATTGACGGCGCGCGGCACGGAATGGGGCTGTGTGGGCAGCGACCGGTCGGCAGCGTTCGAGACGCACCGGCTTGCGGTGCGAGCCGGCCTGGAACGCGCCCGCAGCGAGGGAGCCAATCCCGCCGCCCTGGAACGCGCGGGCATCTCCATTCGCGCGGATGGGAAGTGGCGGTCGGTGCTGGAATTGCTGGGGCATGCGGTGGTGGAGCCGGAGGCCCTGGCGGATGCGTTCCCCTGGCTGCGGGAATTGCCCCCGCGTGCCTTGGCGCAGGTACAGACCGAGGCGCGGTATGCCGGGTATCTGCATCGGCAGGACGCGGATATTCGCAGTTTCCAGCGCGAGGAGGGCGTTTCGCTGGAGGATGTGGATTTCGGCGGTATCGGCGGGTTGTCGACGGAGTTGCGGTCCAAGCTGAATTTGCATCGACCGAGCTCGTTGGGAGCGGCTTCGCGAATCCAAGGGATGACACCGGCGGCGTTGGCGGCGATCGCGGCGCATCTACGCAAGCGGGTTTCCGGCCGTGTGGCCTGACGTGTTTCACGTGAAACACCCTCTCGCCTCGCCTGCCCGATGTTTCACGTGAAACCCCCGCGCACAGGCCTCACCGAAGCCGTTCTTCAGGAAGCGCGGTTACCGGACGCGGCGATGGCCGCTCTGGACCGTTTTGCCGACCTGCTGCTGCGCTGGAACCGGACGGTCAATCTGATCGCACGCAATGACGAGCCCAATTTGTGGGACCGGCATATCGCCGACTCGCTCCAGCTGATCCGGTATTTGCCGCCCTCCCCGGCCCGGGCGATCGACCTTGGCTCCGGTGGCGGCTTTCCCGGGCTGGTGCTTGCCATTGCCAGCGGCATTCCATTCGATTTGATCGAATCCGACCAGCGAAAATGCGCGTTCCTGCGGGAAGCCGCCCGGATTACCGGCGCGCCCGCCACCGTGCATGCCTGCCGGATCGAGGCCGTCCGCGTTGCCCCGGCCCCCCTGATCACGGCCCGCGCTTTGGCACCGTTGCCGGCACTGCTCGGCCTGGCTACCCCGCTTTTGGCCGAAAATGGCGCTTGCCTGTTCCTGAAGGGCAGCAACGCCGATGCCGAATTGACGGCGGCAGCGGCTAGGTGGCACATGCGGGCCGAGCGCTTTCCCAGCCGCACCTCCCCCAGCGCCAGCATCCTCCGGATCAGTGAGATCGCCGTTGCCGAACCCCCAGCCTGACTCCAATACGGAACGCCGAACCGCGCGGCCTCCGCGCGTGATCTCCATCGCCAACCAGAAGGGCGGCGTCGGCAAAACCACAACGGCGATCAACCTGGCCACCGCGCTGTCCGCGAATGGCGAGTCTGTGCTGCTGGTGGACCTCGATCCCCAGGGGAACGCATCCACCGGACTTGGCATCGCCCGCACCGACCGCGCCACAGGCAGCTACCGGATGCTGGCCGACGGCGTGGCGCTCGCCGATGCCACGCGGGCCAGCTTCGTGCCGAACCTGGCCCTGGTTCCGGCCGAGCCGGACCTGGCCGGAGCCGAGATCGAGATGGTGGATCTGCCGCGGCGAGAATTCCGCCTGGCGGATGCCCTCGCCCCGATCCGCCAACAGCCCGGCCAGTATTCCTTCATCCTGATCGACTGCCCGCCAAGCCTCGGGCTGCTGACGCTGAACGCCCTTGTGGCGTCGGATGCGGTGCTGGTGCCGCTGCAATGCGAGTTCTTCGCCCTGGAGGGGATCACCCAACTGATCCGTACGATCGATATGGTGAAGCGGGCGCTGAACCCGGGCCTCGCGCTGCAGGGCATTGTTCTGACGATGTTCGATCGCAGGAATAATTTGTCCGAACTGGTCGCCGCCGATGCGCGCGGGTTTTTCGGCGCGCAGGTCTACGATACGGTCATTCCGCGCAATATCCGCATTTCCGAGGCGCCGAGCCACGGCAAGCCGGTGTTGCTGTATGATTTCCGCTCCGCTGGTGCCCAGGCCTATATCCAGCTCGCCGGCGAGTTCCTGCGCCGCGAGCGGGCCCTGCTCGGCCCCTCGCCTGCCTCCGCCTCTCCCGACTATCCACCTACGGAAACCGCCGCATGAGTGCCCCCAAATGAGCGCCAAAGAGACCAGTCCTCGCCTTGGCCGCGGTTTGGCCGCCCTGCTCGGGGACAGCGCCGCCGCGCCGCCGACGCCGCAATCGCCGGGCGTGCGCAGCCTTCCGGTGGAAATGCTCGAACCCAGCCCCTACCAGCCGCGCGGCGCGATGAACCCCGAGGCGCTGGACGAACTCACCGCGTCGATCCGTGAACGCGGCATCCTGCAGCCGTTGCTGGTTCGCTCGCATCCGTCCAAACCCGGGCGGTACCAGATCATCGCCGGCGAGCGCCGCTGGCGCGCCAGCCAGGCCGCCGGCCTGCATGAGGTGCCCGCGCTGATCCGGGAATTGACCGACGTCGATGCCATGGCGGCCGGGTTGGTGGAGAATTTGCAGCGCCAGGACCTCAATCCGATCGAGGAAGCCGAGGGTTTCCGCCGCCTGCTGGACGAGTTCGGTATCAGTCAGGAACTGGTCGGCCAGGCCGTGGGCAAGTCCCGCGTGCATGTCAGCAATACGCTGCGCCTACTGGGCCTGCCGGAGGTGATCCGGGCGGAGCTGCGCAAAGGCACCCTGACGGCTGGTCATGCGCGCGCGCTGCTGATGCATCCCACGCCGGAGACGGCCATGGCCATGGTGCTGACGCGCGGGCTGAACGTGCGCCAGACCGAGGCGCTGGCCAAGACCCCGGCGACGGCGGGCGGGGCGCACCGCCCGGCCCTGCAAAAGGATCCGGAAACGGCCGCCCTGGAGCGGGAGCTGTCCGAGCGGCTTGGCCTGAAGGTGGAGATCGCCTATGACGGCAAGGGTGGCAGCGTGCGCATCCATTACCGGGATCTGGACCAGCTCGACTCGGTGCTGGCCTATCTGAGCGCACCAAATTCAGGTGCTGATTGAAATTAACCTCGATATATCAGTCAGTTAAACACGTTTCATTTTTCTTGGGAAATGGTTTACGCCTTCGGACGCAGCCTTTTGGCATTGGCCCGGGCCTTGGCGTGAAACGGCGCCAGCACCGCATGCTCGCTGCCGCCGGTCATAAGCGCGAAGGTGGAGTGCTGCACGGCTTCGGATTTCTCCATCACCATGCGGTGGTATTCATCCATCGAGCAGGTGCCGGTCATGATCATCATGGTTCGGTGAACGATCGTCTCCCAGGATGCGAGCACAAGCTCGCTGTACAACTCGGGAAGCGCAATCGAACGGCCGGCGGCGGACTTCTTCATGATGCATGAAATGCACGTGCGCGAGATCCTTCGCAAGGTACATCGCGCGCGGCGATAGCGGTCGGCAGGAATGCGTGGCCGTTAAGGCACGCTGCCGGCCGCCGGGTCGAAGGCCGGTAGAGCATTACCGGGTCATGTTCCCCACATGCCCGATCATGCCCTATCGCCGGCCGAACAGCTTCTCGATTTCGGCGCGGGTGAACTTAAGGAAGGTTGGGCGGCCGTGGCTGCAGGTCGCGGCGCGCGGGGTCGCCTCCATCTGGCGCAGCAGGTGGTCCATCTCCGGCTGGGTCAGGCGGCGGCCGGCGCGGATCGAGCCATGGCAGGCCAGCCGGGCGATCACCGCGTCCAGCCGCGCATCGAGGGAGACCGCTTCGCCCATTTCGGCGAATTCGTCGGCGAGGTCGCGCAGCAATGGGGCGGGCTCGGGCGCGCCGAGGGCAGCGGGCAGCGCGCGGACCAGGATGGCGCCGGGGCCGAAGCCCTCGATTTCCAGGCCCAGGCGGGCCAATTCGTCGGCGCGCGCCAGCAGGCGGGCCGCGTCCGACGGGGACAGATCGACCACGGCGGGGGTCAGGGTGGGCTGGCTGCGCACGCCGCCGGCCAGCATCTGCTCGCGGATCGCCTCATGTGTCAGCCGTTCATGGGCGGCGTGCTGGTCCACCAGCACCAGGGATCCGTCGGCGGCGACGGCGATGACATAGGTGTCCAGCACCTGGGCGAGCGGCGCGCCGAGCGGATGCTCCGGCTGAGGCTCGATCGGCGGCAGCACCCTCCCGGCCGGGCCGGCGACGAGCGGCAGGCGGGCCTCGGCGAAGCCGGCGCCCGAGCGCGCGGCCAGGCTCGGGTGCGGCGGAGCCGGTTCCATGCCGGGCAAGGGCGGCGGACGCCAGGCAGCGGGCGGGCGGCGCGATTGCAGCAGATGCAGCGCCGGGCGCGGGGCGTACGGGCCGGCGGATTCCTGTGGGCCGGTAGGCCCCACCCCCGCCAAACCCGAGCCGGCCCCGCCGGACAGCGCGGCACGCAGGCCGCCGATGACCAGGGAACGGATGGCGGCGGCATCGCGGAAGCGCAATTCGGTCTTGGCGGGATGAACATTGACGTCCAGTTCCTCGGCCGGCAGGTCGATGAACAGCGCCACCACCGGAAACCGGCCGGCGGCGATGACGTCGCGATAGGCCACGCGCACCGCCGTGCGCAGCACCGGATCGGCGACAGGGCGGCCGTTCACCACGAGGGTTTGGGATGCCCCGGTGGCGCGGGTGATGCTGGGGGCGCAGGCGAGCCCGGAAAGCCGCATCGGGCCGCGTTCGGCCTCCACCGCCACGAAGGCGGCGGCGGCGTCCGGGCCGAGCAGGGCGGCGGTGCGGGCCTGGCGGTTCTGCGCGGGCAGGTCGAACACCAACCGGCCCTCGCTCTCCAGCCGGAACGCCACACCGGGCGCGGCGAAGGCCAGGCGGCGGACCGCTTCTTCGGCGTGGTCCGCCTCGGTGCGCGGGTTCTTCAGGAATTTCCGCCTTGCCGGGGTGGCGAAGAACAGGTCGCTGACCACCACCCTCGTGCCAGGCGCGCCGGCGGCGGGAGCGACCTCCGAAATCCGCCCGCCCTCCACCGCGATGGTGGCGGCCGCGTCGCCAAGGCCGGCATCTCGCGGGCGGGAGGTGATCGACAGCCGGGCGGCGGCGCCGATCGAGGGCAGCGCCTCGCCGCGAAAGCCCAGAGTACGGATCAGCACCAGATTGTCGTCGGTCAGCTTGGAGGTGGCATGGCGCTGCACAGCCAGGGCCAACTCGTCCGCCGACATGCCGACGCCGTCGTCGGTGACCTCGATGCGGGAGATGCCACCCTCGCGCAGGGCCACGGCGATCCGCGTGGCGCCGGCGTCCAGGGCGTTTTCCACCAGTTCCTTCACCGCGGCGGCCGGGCGCTCGATCACCTCGCCGGCGGCGATGCGGTTGACGGTGGTCTCCGACAGCAGCCGGATGCGGCTGACCCGGCCGGGAAGTGCCGCGTCCAACGAAGGGCTCAACTGGCGATCGCGTCGGTCATGCGACGGCGCTCTTCCCTATGATCCGGTCCCTTATCGATCGCTCGCTAGGGAGTTTTCACGGACGGTGAAAACGCTCCAGCCTAGAATAGATTGCCGAATATGCCCTGCAGAAAGCCCTTCTTCTGCGGCTGAATGATCGGCGTGGTGCCGGTGGTCGGTGCGTTGCCGAGCGCCGCGTTCTCCCGCAGGCGCTGGGCTTCCTTCTGCGCGTCGATCTGGGTGCCGGGCGGCGGCGGCGACTGCCAGAACAGCATCCTGTCGGTGAAGCTTTCCTGCGGCCGGTCGAGCTGCGCGTCCTGGTCGATCTTGCGGCGGATATCGGCCGGCGCGGGCGGTCCGGCTTCCTGCAGCAGCGCTTCCTGGCCGGGGGTGATGCCGACCTGGGCGTTGCTGCCCAGCGCCGCCTGGGGCGCCAGGGTCAGTTCCGCCTGCTCGCGCTCGGATTGTTCCTGCGGCCGCGGCGCGCCGGGGCGCGGCGGGCGCAGCGCGAATTCGGGCGGCATGGACAGCGGCGCGCGGGTGGTGACGGTGAACTCGTCCGGCGCGTCGCGAGTCAGCCCGAAGGTGCGGGTCAGGCTGTCGCTGCAACCGGTCAGCAGCAGCCCGCCGGCCAGCAGAACGGCCAGGGCGGGAAGGGCCGGCAGGGAAAGCGAAAACGGGGTACGCGTGGGTTTGAGCCTCATGGCAAAGTCCTTAGCCTTGGATTCAGACGCCGGCAAGGTGGTCCTTGCCGTCATCCTGCTCCGGGTCCTTGTTCCGCCCGGCGCCGCGCCGGCCGGCCCGGCCGGTAAGCTGGCTGTCCAGCAGCAAGGCGGCGACCCCACAGACGATCGCGGCGTCGGCGATGTTGAACACATACCATGACCAGTCGCCGACATGGGCATGGATGAAATCCACCACCGCGCCGTAGCGCACCCGGTCGATCACGTTGCCGATGGCGCCGCCGGCGATGGCGCCGATGCTGACGGCCATCAGGCCGGAGGTGGCGCGGTGCAGCCAGAAGCCGAGCGCCACCACCACCGCCAGCGCCAGCACCGCCAGCACCACGGGACCCCAGTCGCCGAAACCGTTCAGCAGCCCGAACGTGACGCCGCGGTTCCACACCATGGTCAGGTTCAGCACCGGCAGCACCACGACCTGGCGCAGATCGGGCAGATCCAGCACATGCAGGATCCAGTATTTGCTGGCCTGGTCCGCGGCCAGCACCCCCAGGGCAGCGGCGATGCCGGCCCGGAAGCGGGCGGGATGGCTCATGCGGTCCGACCGGAGGAAGTGCGGATCAAGCCACGGCCCTGCAGACCAGGCCCGACTCCACGGCATCGGCGCAGCGTAGGCACAGCGTGGGGTGCGCCGCGACGTCGCCGACCTCGGGCAGCACCTTCCAGCAGCGGGCGCATTTCTCACCGGGCGCCTTTGTCACGCGCTGCGCGTCGGCGTCGTGGCTGAACCAGGCATCGGAGACGATCGCCAGTTCCTTCCAGAACTCGACATCGCCCTCGGTGACCGCGCCGGTCAGGTCGATCCGGGCCTGCAGCGAGGCGCCGATCTCGCCCTGCTGGCGGGCCAGTTCGAGCCGGCGGGTCAGCTCCGCGCGTTCGCCGCGCAGCTTTTCCCATTTCGCGCCCAGCGCCTCGTCGCGCCAGTTCGCCGGCATCTCCGGGAACAGCTGCAGGTGCACCGAGCCCGCCTCGCCGAAGCGGGCGCACCAGGCTTCCTCGGCGGTGAAGCAGAGCGCGGGGGCGAGCCAGATCGTCAGGCAGCGGTGCAGATGGTCCAGCACGGTGCGCGCGGCGCGGCGGCGCAGGCTGTCGGGGCGATCGCAGTAGATCGCATCCTTGCGCACGTCGAAATAGAACGCCGACAGGTCGGTGGAGCAGAAATTATGCAGCTCCGGATAGACGCCGGTCCAGTCGTAGCTTGCGGTCGCCGCGCGGATCTTCGCGTCCAGCTCGGTCAGCCGGTGCAGCACCCAGCGTTCCAGTTCCGGCATCTGCTCGACCGGCAGGCGCTCGGCTTCGGTAAACCCGTCCAGGCTGCCGAGCAGCCAACGCAGGGTGTTGCGCAACCGGCGATACAGCTCGGATTGCTGCTTCAGTATCTCCGGCCCGATGCGCAGATCCTCGGACGTGTCGGACATCATCACCCAGAGCCGGAGGATATCGGCGCCGAACT
>JBBIQA010000096.1:0-16506 GCA_037442565.1 Rhodospirillales bacterium | reverse complement strand
CAGCATGTGGACATCCGCACGGATCAGGCCGCGATGGCCGGGCGCGTCGATGAAGGCGAGGATTTCCGCGACCAGTTCGTCCGCCCCGTACTTGGCGCGGGTTTCGGCCAGACGGCTCGCGAACACCCCGTCACGGCCAAACAGGGTGCGGAACGCGGCGCGCAGGCGCATGATCTGGGACTTGTCGAAGCCGCGCCGCTTCAGTCCGATCACATTGAGGCCAGCCAGGCGGGCGCGGTTGCCGATCACGCTGCCGAAGGGGATCACGTCGCCTTCCACCCCGGAAACCCCGCCGATCATCGCCGCCCGGCCGATGCGCACGAACTGGTGGATGGCCGCTGACCCGCCGATCACAGCGTAATCGCCGATCGAGACATGCCCGCCCATGACGGCGTTGTTGGCAACGATGACGTTGTTGCCCAGCGTGCAGTCATGCGCGACATGCGCCACCGCCATCAACATGCAGTCCGCACCGACGGTGGTGATGCCCTTACCGGTCGCGGTGCCGCGATGGATGGTGCAATGCTCGCGGATCTGGGTGCGCGGGCCGATAACGCACCGTGTCGGCTCGCCTTTGTATTTCAGGTCCTGCGGCGCCATGCCGACGGTGCAGAAGGGAAACAACACGACGCTGGCGCCGATGCTGGCATGGCCATCTACCACCACATGGGAAATCAGGCTGGCGCCATCGCCGATCACCGCATCCGGGCCGATCGTGCAGAACGGACCGACCGTCACGCCCACGCCGAGTTGCGCACCGGGGGCCACCATGGCACTGGGATGGATGCTCACGCCGGCGGCGCCAGGCTGGCCCATTCCGGTTGTCGCGACATCGGTGACTGCATCCATCTGGTATCTTCTTTCGCCGTACTCGACTGGCGACGCGCCAGTAATGAAAAAGAACTAGCCCAACAATGTGTCAGGTTGGTGGCGGCAAGACAGGGCCGATTCGCGGCAGCAGGCCGGCAGCGTCTTTTATCGGCGGACCCTAGGGGCGCGCCGGAGCGCAGCCAACTCAATGATTGTTGCCGGATATTTCGCCGCCCCGTCGCGCCGACCATGCCGGTTTCATCCGCAAGCAAGTGCCCGCGTCGGTTATCCGTGTCAGTTGTCCATGATCATGGCGGCATAGGTCGCCTCGGCGACTGAAACGCCGTCCACCCGGGCAATGGCATGGAACTTCCAGACATTGCCGCGATTGCGCTCCTTGACCACATGCACTCTCAGCTGGTCGCCGGGCACCACGGGGCGGCGGAATTTCGCGCCTTCAATGGACATGAAATAGACCACCTTGCCCTGTGCCGCCGGACCGAGGGTTTCCACCACCAGCACCGCAGCCGTCTGGGCCATGCTCTCGATGATCAGAACACCGGGCATCACCGGATGGGCCGGGAAATGGCCCTGGAAGAAGCCCTCGTTGATCGTCACGTTCTTGACGCCGACGGCGGAGCTGTTGAGCACCACATCCACCACGCGGTCGATCAACAGGAAAGGGTAGCGATGCGGAATCGCCTGCATGATGCGGGCGATATCGATCACCTCGATAACCGTGCCGTGCGCGGGAGCGAGCGCCTCGGGTGTGGCCTGCTGTTCTGTCGTCGTTCCATCCATGGAATTGGTCCGGTTGCCTGATCGATCGTTTGACGTGTCTAGAGCCCATCGGGCACTCGGGTCTAGCTTCCCTTTGTTTCCCTGGACGCAGCATCGTCCGCGGATCGCCCGCGTGCAAGCTTGCGCAGCAGTGCAACGTGGCGAAAGAACTCGCGAACCGGCTGGGCCGGGCTGCCGATCACGTCCGCGCCGGCGGGAACATCGTTCATCACACCGGCCTGCCCGCCGATGCGCGCCCTGCTGCCGATCTTCAAATGGCCGGCCAGCCCCGCCTGACCGCCGATCATCACCTGGTCGCCAACGGTGGTGGAACCGGAGATGCCTACCTGGGACACGATTACGCAGGCGCGTCCAAGCGTGACGTTGTGGCCGATCATCACGAGATTATCGAGCCGCGATCCGGCACCGATCACGGTATCGTGCATGGATCCGCGGTCGATCGTGGTGTTGGCGCCGATCTCCACGTCGTCCCCGATAACAACGCGGCCAAGCTGCGGCACCGTGAGAAACCCGGTGTCGGCGACGGCGAAGCCGAATCCGTCCTGGCCGATGCGCGCCCCCGTGTAGATATAGACACGGTTGCCGACCAGGGCGTGGCTAACGCTGGCATGGGCGCCGACCCGGCAATCCCGCCCGAGCACCACGCCGGCACCGATCACCGCATGCGGCCCGATCCGGCAGCCGGCACCGATCACTGCCCCGGCGCCGATGACGACGAACGGGCCGATTTCGGCACCCGGATCGACCCGGGCATCGGCATCGACCAGGGCAGACGGGTGAACGCCGGGAGAGACCGCCGGTTCCGGGTGAAACAGCGCGGCGACCCTGGCCCAGGCGACATAGGGCTGCTCCGTGGTGATCGCCGCGGCCGCCTCGGGCACGCGGGACGCCAGGTCGGGATGCACGATCACCGCGCCGGCGCGGGTCGCATCGAGCGCGCTGGCGTATTTGCGGTTGTCGAGGAAGCTGACCTCGTCGGGGCCGGCGGTCTGCAGCGGCGCGACGCCGGTCAGCATCAGCCGTCGCGGCGGCGCACTTGCCCCCGCCGCATCGGCCACTGCGGCGAGCGAGTGGGGGCCGGTGCGCCGGAAGAAGCGCGGATCCCCGGTTATGGGCTGGATGTCCACCCCGTACGGATCCGCTCGTTAGTGCTTCGGTTTGGCCGGAGCCGCCGGCGGCGCTGCCGGTGCAGGGGCGGCCGGAGCGGGCGCAGCAGCCGGTGCGGGCGGCGTCGCGGCGGCGGCGGGCGCGGCCGACGGAGCCGGCGCTGCGGCGGCGGGCGGCGCCATCTGAGCCGGCGACACCCCGTCGGGCGGGATCACCACCGACGGCAGGATCCGGTTGAGCTGGTCGACAACCTCCTGGCTCACGTCGAACTCGGGGGTGTTCAAAGCCACTTGGGCGCGGTGGAAGACGATATTCATCCCATGGCTGGCCGCCACCTGCTGCAGCACGCCGGCCAGCGTCCGCTCGATCTGCGCCAGCGAATACTGCAGCGCTTCCTGGATGATACGGTTACGGTCACGGAATTTGCGCTGCGCCGTGGTGATCCGTTCCTGCAATTCGCGTTCCTTGGCACGGAGCTGTTCCTGCGAGACATTGCCGTGCTGCACGCCGAATTTCTGCTGGAAATCGCGCCAGGAAGCCTGTTCCTTCTGCGCGTCGTCGTTGAGTTTACGGCGGCGTTCGCCGATCACCCGCTCGATCTCCTGCGCGGCCGTGGAAGCTCGCATGACATCAGGCACCGAGATCAGACCCGCTACGATGGCGGGAGGGCTGGACGCGCGCGGCAAAGACGGCACGACCGGCGCGGGTGGCAACTGCACCTGCAGCGGCGGGGGCTGGTCCTGCTCCTCGCCCTGCGGCTGGAAACCGCCCGGACCGGGATAATTCGGCTGGACGGGAGCCTGGCGCGGCGGTGCGCCGCGCGGACCGCCGGGCGGCGCCTGGCGCGGGCCGCCGGGCACGCGCTGCTGACCTGGAACGAACCAGTCCTGCTGCGCCAGCGCGGCCGGCTGAAAGGCGAACAGGCCGGCAGCCACGAATGTGGCCGCCGCGAGAATGCGGGTGTTGATCACTAGAACCTCGTGCCGAAGCCGAATCGGAATATCTGGGTTTGGTCGTATTTCTGCTTGACGACGAAGGGTGTCAAATCAAGGTTGATCAGGCCGAGCGGTGTCTGCCACGAAATGCCCACACCGGCGCCGACCCGGGGCAGCGCGCTCTGATAGATCGGCGGGCAGGCATTCGGGTTGGCGGTGCCGGGAAAGGCGTTCGGGCAATAGCCGGACTCGAAGCTGGCCTGGCTGTTCGCGCCGACATCCACGAACGCCCGCCCGGTCAGGCCCAGATCGGCGGGAACCGGCAGCGGAAACCGCAATTCGGTCGACTGGGTCCAGATGAAGCGTCCGCCGAGGGCGTCGCCGGTCTGGATATCGTGCGGACCGGCGCCGCCGGCCTCGAAGCCGCGCAAATTCTCGCCGCCCAGGAAGAACCGATCGATGATATTTTCCTGCACGCCGAGGTTGAAGAAATAGCCGATGCCGCCGGAAATCGCGAGGACCCATTCGGGGTCGCCCAGATATCGCTCGAGCGGGACATACAGGCTGCCGTCCAGCTTGGTGCGGATGAACTGCGAGGTGCCGCCCAGGCCGGCGAAATCGGTCCCCGCCCGGGTAACGAATCCCTCATGCGGATTGATCCGGCTATCGCGGTAATCCAGGGTCAGCACCTGGCCGACCTGTGACAGCGACGAATAGCCGGCCTGGTCGGTGATGTAGAAGCTGGCGCCCTGGGAGATGTTGGTCACGTCGCGGTCGATCAGGGAGTAGGACCAGCCCTGGCTGAGATGCTCGTTGAACTGGTACCCGGTATTCAGCGTAAAGCCGATCCGCTTCTCGTCATAGACGGAGCTGCTGATGTGGTTCGTGGTGATGTAGAAGACGTCCGCGCCGGCAACCAGGTTGCGGTCCAGGAAGTACGGATCGGTCACGTAGGCGTCGATCGAGCTGCGTTTCTGCGCCAACACGCCGTTGACCCCGGCGGCGACGCCGGTGCCGAGCAGGTTTCGTTCGCGCAAGCCGATATCCACCAGCGCGCCGGCATCGGTCGAGTAGCCGCCACCGAACGACAGCTCGCCGGTTGCTTTCTCCTGCACGTTGACGTTGACCACCGTCTTATCGGGGCTGCTGCCGGGCTGTGGCTGCATGTCCACGGCGCCGAAATATTGCAGGTCGGTCAGGCGCGTGCGGGACTTCTTGATCAGCTGCATGTTCAGCGCATCGCCCTCGGCGAGGCGCATCTCTCGGCGGATCACCTTGTCCTTCGTGCGGACATTGCCCTGGATGTCGATGCGTTCGACATACACACGGGGACCTTCGGTTACCTCGAACACGAGGTTGACGATATGCTTGGCATTGTCGCGGGTAATCCGCGGCTTCACGTCCACGAACACGGTGCCGCGGCGCTGCACTTCCTCGACCAGTTGGTCGACCGTCCGGCTGACGGCATCGCCGTCGTACCAGTCGCCCTCGGACAAGGATACGGTCGGCAGCAGCTCGTCGCCGGTGATATGGCGCAGGGTGGAGTTCACCTTGATCGTGCCGAACCGGAAGCGTTCGCCTTCTTTCAGCGTGTAGGTCAAGAAGAAGGATTTGCGATCCGGCGACAGCTCCGCCTTGGCGTCCGTCACCTCGAAATCGATGTAGCCATTCTTCAGGTAGAAGCGACGCAGCAATTCCTTGTCGAAATTGACCCGCTCGGGGTCGTACTGGTCGCTGCTGGACAGGAACCGCCACCAGGCCTGCTCGCGGGACTTGATGACCTCGCCCAGCTTGCTTTCGGAAAACGCCTTGTTGCCGACGAACGCGATGCGGCTGACCAGTGTCGGCTCTCCCTCGTTGATCTCGAACACGACATCCACGCGGTTCTGGTCCAGCCGGATGATCTTCGGCTCCACCCGCGCGTCGAAGCGGGCCTTCTTGGCGTACAGGTCGAGGATGTGCTGGCGGTCGGCCTGGGCCTGGGCCGGGGTGAAGACCGCGCGCGGCTTCAATCCGAGCTCGGGCCGCAGCTGATCGTCGGTGAGCTTCTTGTTGCCCTCGAAGGCGATGCGGTTGACCAGCGGGTTCTCGACCACATGCACCACCAGCACCGGACCGTCGCGGCTGATGGAGACGTCCTGGAACAGGCCGGTGGAATAGAGGCTCTTGAGGCTGCGGTCGACGCGATCCTGGCTGTAGCGGTCGCCGGGCTGGATGAGCATGTAGGACACGATGGTGCCCGTCTCGATCCGTTCATTGCCCTCGACGCGGATGGAGCGGACGACCTCGCCGGATGGGGCCACATCCCGCAGCCGGGTGCCTGTCGGCCGGGTCGCGGAACCAGGGGGCGCCTGCCGTATTCCCGGCTGGGGTGCCTGGGCAGCGGCCATGTCGGACATGAGCGGCGATAGCGCGGTCAAAAGACATACCACGGCGAACAGCGCGGTGCGGATGCGGATCAAAAGGCTGTTCTCCTCAAAGGACCCCGCCCGGACGGCACGGCCTGCACCACAGATGTCCCCCGGTAAGCGGATTCCCCCCTGGGCGCGCGCACAATAGCCGCCGCATCGGATACGCGCCACCCGGGGAAGCCAGGGAACACGCCGGGACGTAATCAACCGGCGCGGTTTTGCCGTCCGGATGCATCCGGCTAGCCGATCAGGCCGGCCACCCAGCGGAAAATACCGAGGTGAGTCAGGTCATTCCAAGTGGCAAAGACAAAAAGGGCGGCGAGCAGGGCCAGCCCCGCCCGGTAGCCCGCCGCCTGGGCACGCGGCGGCAGCGGCCGTCCGCGCAGCGCCTCCAGCAGATAGAACACCAGATGTCCGCCATCGAGAATCGGGATCGGGAACAGGTTGATCAGCCCCAGATTGACCGACAGCACGGCGATGAACGAGATCAGGCTGGCAATCCCGAGCTGGGCCACCTGCCCGGAAAGCTGGGCGATGCGCAGCGGCCCACCCAGATCCTCGGTGCCGCGCGCGCCGGACAGCATCTGGCGCACGCCGGCGAAGGTCTGCGCCGTCACGTCCCAGGTCTGGGCGACGCCGGCGACGATGGAGCCGGCAAAGCCGAGGTGCACGAATTCCACCTTGCCGCCGCGAATCCCCAGCATGCCGGTCTTGCCGTCCGGCTGGGTGCCGATCAGAACCGGCAGATCCAGCTGCTGCTCGCCGCGGCGCACCCGCACGTCCAGCTTCTCGGCGGGATGGGTGGAGACGATGCGCTGGATGTCCTCGAAATTGTTGATGGCCACGACCCCGAAGCCTTGGCCGCCGATCGTCTCGATCCGATCACCGGGCTGCAGCCCGGCCCGCGCGGCGGCCGAATCGGAGACCACCTCGCCCACCTCCGCCAAGGTCACGGGCCGGCCGGCAACCATGAAAAGGCCAGAGAACAGCACCATGGCGAGCACGAAATTGGCGATCGGGCCGGCGGCGACGACGATGGCGCGCGACAGCACGGATTTCTCGTGGAACGTGCGCCCGGTCTGCCAGCGCGCCCGTTCCTCGGGGGTGACATCCTCCTCGCGCTCCTGGCCATGCAGCTTCACATAGCCGCCGAGCGGCAGCCAGCACAGCTTCCAAACCGTGCCGCGCCGGTCCGTCCAGCTGGCGAAGGCGTTGCCGAAGCCGATGGAGAACGCTTCCACGAACACGCCGCGCCAGCGAGCGGCGAGGTAGTGGCCGAACTCATGCACGAACACCAGCACGCCGAGCACGACCACGAAGGCCAGGCCGCTGCGGAGGAAGTCGGGGATCGCCTGGAACACGGTATGGATATCCTTAGGTCTTGCAGGAGGTCTTGCAGGTCCGGGTCGGGACGGAAAAGCCTGTTATGCGGCGTGGGCCGCGACGAACCGCTCGGTCTCGGCGCGCGCTGCTGCGTCGAGCGCCACCACATCGTCCAGATCGGCCGCCGGGCGCGAGCCCATCCGGTCGAGCACACGCCCGACCATGCCGGCGATGTCGAGGAAGCCGATGCGCCGCTGCAGGAACGCCTCCACCGCGATCTCGTTGGAAGCATTCAGGATCGTGGGGGCGCCACCGCCGGCCCGCAAGGCCTCCCGCGCCAGTTTCATCGCCGGAAAGCGCTCGAGATCGAGTTCGGCGAAATCCAGCGCGGCGATCTGCGCCAGATCGAGCCGCGGTGAACTGGTCTGCATCCGTTCCGGCCAGGCCAGGGCGTGGGCGATGGGAATGCGCATGTCCGGCGCGCCGAGCTGCGCCATCACGCTGCCGTCGGAATAGAAGACCAGGCCGTGGATCACCGACTGGGGATGCACCAGCACGCCGATGGCGCTTTCGTCCAGGCTGAACAGCCGGGCGGCCTCGATCACTTCCAGGCCCTTGTTCATCATCGTCGCGCTGTCGATGCTGATCTTGGCGCCCATGGACCAGACCGGATGGCGCAACGCCTTTTCTGGTGTCGCAGCCGCCATTTCGGCCAGGGTGGCGGTGCGGAACGGGCCGCCGGAGGCGGTCAGCACGATCTTCTCCACCGCGCCGCGATTGCCGTCGGCGAGGGACTGGAAGATGGCGTTGTGCTCGCTGTCGACCGGCAGCAGGGTGGCGCCGGCATCTCGCACCGCGCGCAGCATCACCTCCCCGGCGCAGACCAGGGCTTCCTTGTTGGCCAGCGCCACGGCGCCGCCGCGGCGAATGGCGGCGAGCGTCGGCGCCAACCCGACGGCGCCGGTGATGGCGGCCATGGTCCAGTCGGCCGGCAGCGATGCGGCCTCGATCACCGCTTCCCGGCCGGAGGCGATGTCGATCCGGTGGCCCGCCAGCGCGGCGCGCAGGGCCGGCTCCTGCGCAGGGTCGCTGATCACCGCGCGCTCGGCGCCGAGTTCGATCGCCTGGGCGGCGAGCAGTGCGGCGTTGCGCCCGCCGACAAGGGCGCGGACACGAAAGCGCGGCGGCTGGCCGCCGGGGCCCGCACGCAGCAGATCCACCGTCTGGGTGCCGACACTGCCGGTGCTGCCCAGGATCGTGACCGATCTTGGAGGGCCAGCCATGGGGGCGACAGATGGGCTGGATTGCGCCGCCTGGATTGCAGCCGAGACATGTCCTGTTGAGTTCATGGCAACACAACTACTCCACGTCCGAGGGCGAAAGCCAGCACCGCGGCAGCCGGCGCCGCGGCAAGCAGGCCATCCAGCCGGTCGAACACTCCGCCATGGCCAGGGATCAGCCAGCCGGAATCCTTCACGCCGAAATGGCGCTTGATGGCGCTCTCCAACAGATCGCCGGCCTGGGAGACGGCGCTAAGGGAAGCGGCCAGCGCCAGCAGCCACCCGGTGCTGCCTGCGCCCAGCCCGAGCCAAAACGCGGCGCCGCCCCCCACCAGGGATGCCGCTACCAGGCCGCCGATCGCCCCCGAGCGGGTCTTGCCCGGAGAGATCGCGGGGGCCAGCTTGGGCCCGCCGATGGCCCGCCCGGCGACATATGCGCCGACATCGCTGGCCCAAACCACCAGCAGCAGCAGCAGGACATTGGCCAGACCCGATGCCGGCATGGCGCGCAGCCAAACCAGCGCGACCGTGCCGAAACCGATATAGGGCAGGCCCGCGGCCAAACTCGCGGCGCGCGGCGCCTTGCGGCCGGTCTGCCAGATCACCGGCCCGGCCAGCAGGGCGAACGCCGCCCCAGCCGCCGCGTCCCCCTTCACCGCCATGACCCAGACCGCGAACACGCATACCAGCAGCGAAAGCCCGGCCGGGGTGACCAGCTTGTGACCGTTCAGGGCAATCCACTCGGTTGCGAGACCGAACGCCGCCGCCCCGACCAGCAGCGCCCAGGGCCAGCCGCCCGCCCAGAGGCAATACAGCGCCAGCGGCGCCAGGACGACGGCCGAGGCCAGACGCTTGGGCAGATCCCCCCAGCGGCGCGCACCCGCGCCGACCGGTTCGCCCGGCGGCGGATCAGGCGACGATGGAACGGACCGGTCCAGGTCGGGGGTCAGGTTGGCCGGGCGCCGAAGCGGCGTTCGCGGCGGGCGTATTCGGCCAGGGCCTCAGCAAAATGCAACGGGCCGAAATCCGGCCACAGCACGTCCATGAACACCAGTTCCGCATAGGCCGCCTGCCACAGCAGGAAGTTGGACAGCCGCTGCTCGCCGCTGGTGCGGATCACCAGGTCCGGGTCCGGCATGCCGGCTGTGGCGAGGGCGGAGGCGAACATCGTCTCATCGATCGCAGCAGCGTCGATCCGGCCTTCCTGCGCCGCGATGGCCAGGCTGCGGGCGGCGGCGGCGATCTCGTCGCGCGCGCCGTAGGACAAGGCCACGACCAGGTTCAGCCTTGTGTTGCCGGCGGTCATGCATTCGGCATCGGTCAGGGCGCCGGCGATATCGGGGTCAAAGCGCGTCCGGTCGCCGATGAAACGCAGCCGCACGCCGTTCGAATGAAGTTCGGCGATCTCGTTTTTCAGGTAGTGGCGCAGCAGCCCGGTCAGATCCAGCACCTCGGATGCCGGGCGTTGCCAGTTCTCGCTGCTGAAGGCGTAGATCGTCAGCCAGGCGACGCCGCTTTGGATCGCGGCCTCGATCGTGCGGCGCACGGCGCGCGCGCCCTCGCGATGGCCTGCAACTCGGGGCAGGAACCGAGCGCTGGCCCAGCGGCCATTGCCATCCATGATGACCGCGACATGCGTGGGCAACGACACCGGTCCTGCCGGCTGCGGCCGGCTTGCGTCGGCAGGCCCGGGTAGCGGTTTGGCGCGCTTCTGGGTGGCGGAGGACATCCTGGTGATCAAACCTGTTTGATATCGCGTTCCTTGTCCGCGAGGCTCTCGTCGATCCGCTTGATGTAGCCGTCGGTGAGCTTCTGCACCTCATCGGACCAGGTCTTGGCGACGTCCTCGCCGATTTCGTGCTTCTTCTCGAAGCCCTTGATCTGTTCCATGCCGTCGCGCCGCACGGCGCGGACGGAAACCTTGGTGGCCTCGGCATAGCGCCCGGCGGCCTTGGCGAGCTCGGTGCGCCGCTCCGCGGTCAGCATCGGGATCGGCACGCGCACCAGCTGGCCGTCGATCTGCGGATTAAGGCCGAGGCCGGATTCGCGTATGGCCCGGTCCACGGCGCCGACCATCGTGCGATCCCAGACCTGCACCGTCAGCATGCGGGACTCCGGAACGCCGATGGTGCCGACCTGGGTGATCGGCACTTCCGACCCGTAGGCCTCCACCCGCAGCGGTTCCAGCAGTGCCGGGCTGGCACGCCCGGTGCGCAGACCTGCGAATTCACGCTTCAAGGTTTCCAGCGCGCCGTCCATCCGGCGGCTGAGGTCCTGCTTGAGGTTGTTCAGGTCGGCTGCCATGGCATCCCCCCTTTCACGCTAAATGATGGGTCACGCGACATGCTCGCACGCTACTGGCGTTCAACGATCCTGGTGAAGTTCCCCTCGCCGCGCATCACCTGGGCAAAGGCGCCGGGGGCGTGGATGTTGAACACCAGGATCGGCAGATTGTTTTCCCGCGCCACGCTGATCGCGGCGGCGTCCATCACGTTCAGGTCGCGCGACAGCACGTCCAGATAGGTCAGTTCCTCGAACCGCTTGGCATTGGCGACCTTGCGCGGATCGGCGGTGTAGACGCCGTCGACCTGGGTTCCCTTGAGCAGGCAATCGCAGCCCATCTCGGCGGCGCGCAGCGCCGCGGCGGTGTCGGTGGTGAAAAACGGGTTGCCGGTGCCGGCGGCGAATACCACCACCCTGCCCTTCTCCATATGACGCATGGCGCGGCGGCGGATATAGGGCTCGCAGACCGACGACATGGGAATGGCGGACTGCACCCGCGTCGGCACGTTCTTGCGTTCCAGCGCGTTCTGCATGGCCAGCGCGTTCATCACGGTCGCCAGCATGCCCATGTAGTCTGCCTGGGCGCGGTCCATGCCACTGGCGGCGCCGGAGACACCGCGGAAGATGTTGCCGCCGCCGATCACGAGACAGACCTCGACGCCCATGGCGACGACGTCCCCGACATCGGTGGCGATCGCGGCGACTGTATCCGTGCACAGGCCGTATTCCCGCTCGCCCATCAGGGCTTCGCCGGAGACCTTGAGCAGTACGCGTCTGTATTCCGGCGCTGGGGACATGCGGTCCGTTCAGGAAGATGTGGAAGCGGAAGCGCCGTCATAGAGCGCCGGCCGGCGCCTAACAAGCGGGGGGTCGCCCGGAACGGTAGCCGTCGAATACCATAACAGGCGCCGCGACAGGGGATGACGCCGGTTAAATCTCCTCCACCCGTTCAACCCCCGGCACGATCTTCAGCGCCTGGGCCAATCGCGGGGTCACATTGAAGCCCCCCGGCAGGGCGATTTCGACCGACTGGGCGTCCTCCAGCCGGGGGATCAGGATGACCTGCCCCCGCCCCGCGCCTTCCCGGCCGAGCAGCGACCGGATCTGCTCGATCCCGTCCGTCTGCCGCAGCCAGACCCGCATGCCGGCCCCGGCGATTGCGGCCGCCTGGTCCAGGGCCATCACATCCTGTGCGGTGATGCGCAGCGACTCGCCTTCCAGCTTGAGGTCCACCGTGACCAGCGCGTTCTGTCCCACCGCCAGGATCGAGCGCGAGCGGGTCAGCACCTCGGAAAACACCGTCACCTCGAATGAGCCGGAGGCATCCGACAGGCGGATCCAGGCCATCCGGCTGCCGGTGCGGGTGATCCGCTCCTTCGACGCGATGACGGTGCCGGCCAACTTGGCGCGGCTGACGCCGGCCTTGGCCCGCGCCTCGATCTGATTGCTGGAGATGGCGCCGATCCGCCGCAGGGTCTGGGCATAGACATCCAGCGGGTGCGCGGTCAGGTGAAAGCCGATCGCCTCCGCCTCGAAGCCCAGCCGCTCGATCGGCGGCCAGTCCGGCGTGTCCGGCAGGCGCAGCGCCTCGGGCTTGTCGCTCGCGCCGCCGAACAGCCCGATCTGGCCGCTTTGCTTTTCCTCGGCATCGGCCTGGGCGCGTCGGACGATGATGTCGGCGGCGACGAAGATCCTCGCCCGGTTCGGCTCCAGGCTGTCGAACGCGCCGGCGCGGGCGAGGTTCTCGATCTGGTTGCGGCTGATCTGCTTAGGATCGATTCTCGCGGCAAAATCCGCGATGTCGGCAAAGTCCCGATCACCGCGCGCCGCGACCAGCGCTTCCATCGCGGACTGGCCGACCTTCTTCACCGCCGCCAGGGCGTAGCGGATGGCAAGCCTGCCGTCCGCCATGCGTTCTACCGTGAAGTCCGCCCCGGAGCGGTTGATGTCCGGCGGCAGGATCTTGGTGCCCGCACGCTCGGCTTCCTGTTTAAGAGCCGCGATCTTGTCGGTATTGCTGATCGCCAGGCTCATGCAGGCGGCGATGAACACGACCGGGTGGTTCGCCTTCATCCACGCGGTCTGATAGGCGACAAGCGCATAGGCGGCGGCGTGCGACTTGTTGAACCCGTAATCGGCAAATTTTGCCATAAGGTCAAAGACCTCCGTGGCTTTTTCGGCCGGAATGCCGCGCCCCGTGGCACCCTGGGTGAAGATCTCGCGCTGCTGTTCCATCTCCGCGCGGATCTTCTTGCCCATCGCGCGGCGCAGCAGATCGGCGCCGCCGAGGCTGTAGCCGCCCATCTTCTGGGCAATCTGCATCACCTGTTCCTGGTAGACCATGATTCCATAGGTTTCCCCCAGGATCTCCCGCAACTCCTCGTGCGGCGGCTCCCATGCCTCGCCGTGCTTGCGGCGGTTGTAATCGGGGATGTTGGCCATTGGGCCAGGCCGGTACAGCGCCACAGCGGCGATCAGGTCCTCGAACCGGTCGGGGCGCATCTGGCGCAGCGTGTCGCGCATGCCCTGGCCTTCCATCTGGAACACCCCGCCGGCATCGCCGCGCGCCAGCATTTCATAGGTTTTGGCGTCATCCAGCCTCAGCCGGTCGAGATCAACATCGATCTCCAACTGCTTGAGAAAGCGCACCGCACGCTGCAGGATGGTGAGCGTGGTCAGGCCCAGGAAGTCGAACTTCACCAATCCGGCCTGCTCGACATATTTCATCGAGTACTGAGTAACCAGGAAGTCCGATTTGGGATCGCGGTACAGCGGCACCAGGTCGATCAACGGCCGGTCGCCGATCACGACACCGGCGGCGTGGGTGCTGGCATGGCGATACAGCCCCTCGATCTGCAAGGCGATCTCCAGCAGCCGGCGGACCGCCTCGTCCTGCTCGCGCATCTCCTGCAGGCGGGGTTCGCCGTCCACGGCTTCCTGCAGGGTCACCGGCTTGGCCGGGTTGTTGGGGATCAATTCGGCGACCTTGTTGACCTGCCCGTAGCCCAGGCCGAGCACCCGGCCCACGTCGCGCACGGCGGCGCGGGCCTGCAACTTGCCGAAGGTGATGATCTGCGCCACCCGATCCCCGCCGTATTCCCGGCGGACATAGTCGATCACCTCGTCGCGGCGGTCCTGGCAGAAATCGATGTCGAAGTCGGGCATCGACACGCGTTCGGGGTTCAGGAAGCGCTCGAACAACAGGTTGAACTGCAGGGGATCGAGATCGGTGATGGTCAGCGCCCAGGCAACCACGGATCCCGCACCCGAGCCGCGGCCGGGGCCGACCGGGATGCCGTGGGACTTCGCCCATTGGATGAAGTCGGCGACGATCAGGAAGTAGCCGGGAAAGCCCATCTTCTCGATGACCGACAGCTCGTATTCCAGGCGCTCGCCGTACCTTGCCCGCGCGGCTTCATCGGCGTCGGCGGCGTCCATCCGCCGCGCCAGCCCTTCCCGCGCCATCGCCGTCAGGGTCTCGGCCTCGGTGGCGCCCTCGCGCACCTTGGGGCACACCGGCAGCAGCGGCTTACGAGATTCCGCCATCACCGCGCAGCAGCGCGCGATCGCCAGTGTGTTGTCGCAGGCTTCCGGCAGATCGGCGAACAGCGCCCGCATCTCGGCGGCGGGCTTGAACCAGTGATTGGCGGTAACCCGGCGCCGGTCCTTTTCCGACAGCAGCCGGCCCTCGGCGATGCAGAGCAGGGCGTCATGCGCCTCATGCATGGAGGGCTTGGCGAAGTAGCAATCATTGGTGGCGACCAGGGGCACGCTGGCGTCATCGGCCAGAGTGATCAGCCCCGGCTCGATATTGCGCTCGACCGGCAGGCCATGGCGGTGCAGTTCCATCATCACGCGGCCGGGGAAGGCCTCGGCCATGCGCGCCAGCAGGCGCTCGGCATCCGGCTTCTGATCCTCCGCCAGCATACGGGCGATGGCGCCGAGCGTGCCGCCGGTGAGCAGGATCAGCCCGCCGGCGTTCTCGGCGAGGGCATCGAACGCCAGTTGCGGCTTCAGGCCGGGATCGCTCTCCAGGAACGCGCGCGAGGAGAGGCGCTGGAGGTTGGCGAGGCCCTCGGCATTCTGCGCCAGCAGCACCAGAGGATCGGGGGCCAGACGCGGGTTGTCGGCGCGGGCCAGGGCAATCTGACAGCCGATGATGGGCTGGACGCCCTTGGACGTGCAGGACTGGCTGAACTCGAGCGCGCCGAACAGGTTGCCGCTGTCGGCGATGGCCACCGCGGGCATGCCCGCATCCCGGGCCAGCCCGGCGATCTTGTCGGCCTTGATGGCCCCCTCGCTCAGGGAATAGGCGGAATGGACTCGGAGATGGACGAAATCGGCATGGGGCATAGACTAAGGTTAGAAGAAGACGCCGATCAGAAGAAGACGGTTGCAAAAAGGGGGACAGGGTCATGCGCGACTACCGCTTCGACCACGTGCATCTGCGCTGCTCCGATCCCGAGGCGACGGCGCGTTTCTTCGAGACGATGTTCGCCGCCGAGGTGAAGCGGGACCGCTATCCGCCCGGCACGCTGTATCCCGGCCAGCCGCGCCTGATGATGAAGGTCGGTGGCCAGACCGTGCTGATCGCCCCGGCGCATCCCACCGATCCCACCGCCCCGGCGCCGGCCTTCCCGCATTACGGCGTGGAGCATATCGGCCTGACGGTGGACGATGTAGACGCGGCGGCGGCGGAACTGCGCGCCAAGGGGGCCGACATCCCCATCGGCCCCCTCACCCGCAGCCCCGGCCTGCGCCTGGCCTTCGTGCGCGGGCCGGACGGGGTGATGGTGGAGATCGTGCAGCGCTGAGGCGCCGGCCCCTAAAGCGTTTTCACGAAGAGTGAAAACGCTCTGGTCATCTTTTAGCGAGCAATTTCATCAGCCTAAGATCGCTTCGCGATTCCAGTCAGGCCGATATTGCTCTAAATCAGCGGCGGCACCACCCGGCGATAGAGGTGCCAGGTGGCGTGGCCGAGCACCGGCAGCACGATCACCAAGCCGAGGAATAGCGGGATAGAGCCCAGCACCAGGCCGGTCGAGACGATCAGGCCCCATGTCGCCATCGGCAATGGGTTCTTGCGAACGGCACGGATGGACGTGCGTATGGCAACGTCCAGGCCGACGGAATGATCGAGCAGCAACGGGAACGACACCACGCTGATCGACAGCACCGCGAGGGCGAACAGGAACCCGGCACCAACACCGAGGACGACCATTTCCCAGCCGGCCGCGGTGTAGACCACATCATGGACGAACGCGGCGATCGACGTCGGCGGCTGCGGGCCCAACGTGAGCAGGAAGATCGCGTCCGCCACCGCCAGCCAGGCCAGGAAGACCGCCACCAGAATGACACCCAGCATGGCAATGGCGCCGATCGAGGGGGCCCGCAGAACGGTGAAGACGTCGGTCCATTGGACCTCCTCGCCCTTCTCGCGCCGGCGACTCATTTCATTGAGCCCAACCGCGGCCAGCGGGCCGACCAGGGCGAAGCCAGAAACCATCGGGAAGACCAGGGGGACGAACTCGTAGCCGAACGCCAGGCGGGCGAGGA
>JBBIQA010000095.1:11186-16590 GCA_037442565.1 Rhodospirillales bacterium | reverse complement strand
CGATGCCGGCCACAAGGTGCTGATCAACCGCTCGCTCGCCGACCCCGACGCCCATTCCATTCCGCTCACCACCGAGGAAGAAGGCGTGGCGCTGGCGGCCGGCGCCGATCTCGGCGGCGGGCGCGCGGTGCTGCTGATGCAGTCCTCCGGCGTTGGTAACTGCATCAACATGCTCTCGCTCACCGCCGGCGGGCGGTTTCCGTTCCTGACCTTCGTTTCCATGCGCGGCGATTTCGGCGAGGGCAATCCCTGGCAGTTCCAGATGGGCCAGGCGACGCAGAAGGTGCTGGAAGCGATGGGCGTGATCGTCGTGCGCGCCAACGAGCCGCACGAGGTCATCCAGGTCGCGAGCGCCGCCATCACGATGGCCTTCCAGTCCGGCATGGCGGTTGCCGTGTTGCTCAGCCAGCGCCTGATCGGCGCCAAGAAGTTCTGAACGGGAGCGGCACAGATGGCCCAGCACAAGCGCATCCAGAATTCCAACCAGCCCGAGGCCGTGCTGAACCGCCAGCAGGCGGTGCCGGCGCTGATCCCCAACCCCACGGATTTCCTCGTCGTCGGCGGCCTGGCCGGCGCGGCGCAGGAGCTGTGCGCGCTGACCAATGACGGCCCGAACGTCTACGGCCTCGGTGGCGCCATGGGGGCGGCGACGATGATGGGCCTCGGGCTGGCTTTGGCCCAGCCACACCGCCGCGTGCTGGCGATCACCGGCGACGGCGAATTGCTGATGAGCCTCGGCTCGCTCGCCACCTGCGCGGTGCTCAATCCGCCCAATCTGCGCATCGTCTGCGTCGATAACGGCCATTACGGCGAGACCGGCAACCAGGACAGCCATACCGGCCTTGGCGTACAGCTCGACCGGATCGCCGCCGGCTCCGGCATTCCCAGCGTGTTCACGGTCAACACCGAGGCCGACATTCCCGAGGCGCGCAGGATCCTCCACGCCGAAACCGGTCTCTGCTTCATCCTGCTGCGGGTGAAGGAAGGCCCGGCCCTGAAGGTGCAGCGCAGCCTCGACCCCGCCTTCACCCGCAACCGCTTCCGCATGGCCCTGCTCGGCCGGCCGTAACCAAACCGCGTCAGGAGACATCGTCATGCCCGAAAGTCCGGTCGCCAGCCTGAGCACCGAAGTCCGGATGCCGCTCTCGCGCATCACCGTACTCGACCTTACCCTGGCCCGCGCCGGCCCCACCTGCGTGCGCCATCTGGCCGACTGGGGGGCCAATGTCATCCGCATCGAACCGCCGGATACCGGCGGCGAGGACGTGGCCGGCGCCCGGCACGGCTTCGACTTCCAGAACCTGCACCGCAACAAGCGCGCCATCCGGCTGAACCTGAAGGACCCCGAGGGCCACGCCGCGTTCATGAAGCTGGTCGCCACCGCGGACGTCATCATCGAGAACATGCGCGCGGCGGTGAAGCACCGGCTGAAGGTCTCGTTCGACGACGTGAAGCAGGTCAATCCGCGCATCGTCTACGGCAGCATCTCCGGCTTCGGCCAGGATGGTCCGTACGGGCCGCGCGCGGGGGTCGATCAGATCGCTCAGGGCATGGGCGGGCTGATGTCGATCACCGGCCTGCCCGGCCAGGGTCCGGTGCGCGTCGGCATTCCGATCGCCGACCTCACCGCCGGCAATCTGCTCGCACTCGGCGTGATGACCGCCCTGTTCGACCGGGAGACGACCGGCGTCGGCCGCTGGGTCACCACGTCGCTGCTGGAATCGCAGATCTTCATGCTGGACTTCCAGGCATCGCGCTGGCTGATCGCCAAGGAAGTGGCGCCGCAGGCCGGCAACGACCACCCGACCGGCATCCCCACCGGCGTCTTCCCCACCTCCGACGGCCATATCAACATCGCCGCCAGTTCCGCCCGGCTGTGGGAGCGCTTCTGCGACACGATCGAAAAGCCGGAGTGGAAGGCGAAGCCCGAATGGAAGACCCAGAAGGGCCGCAGCGCCGACCGCAAGGCGATCAATGCCACGATCGGTGAGGTCACCCGGACCAGATCGGCCAATCACTGGATCGAACTGTTCGAGGAGGCCGGCATTCCCTGCGGCCCGATCTACAGCATCGATCAGGTCTTCGCCGATCCGCAGGTGCAGCATCTCGGCATGGCGCGGAAGATGCAGCACCCGAGCCTCGGCACCGAGGAAGTGGTGGCTTCCGCCATCAACATTTCCGGCTATTCCAAGGACATCCGCCTGCCGACGCCGGATGCCGGCACCTCCACCGACGAGGTGCTGCGCGGCGTCGGCTACACCGACGAGCAACTCGCCGATATGCGCAGGAAAGGCGTTATCTGACCATGAGCGATCTTCTCAGCCACGCCACCGACGCCCGCGCCAAAGGCAAGATGCTCGGCGGCCGCATAGACGGGGTCGGGCTGCTGGTGTTCAACCAGCCGGAAAAGCGCAACGCCATGTCGGTGGAGATGTGGGACGGCATGGTGGAGATCCTGGAAGGGTTCGCCGCCGATGACAGCATCCGCTGCGTGATCATGACCGGCGCCGGCGACAAGGCCTTCGTCAGCGGCGCCGATATCAGCCAGTTCGAGAAGCAGCGCAGCAACGCCGACGCGCAGCAGGAATACAACCGCCTGACCACGGCCGGGCGGGAGAAGCTGGCCAGCTTCCCCAAGCCGGTGATCGGGCGCATCCGCGGCTTCTGCATGGGCGGCGGGCTGGGCATCGCCATGCAGGCGGACATCCGCATCGCCGCCGATGACGGCCAGTTCGGCATCCCCGCCGCCCGGCTGTCGATCGCGTATGGCTTCGACATGATCCGCAAGCTGACCGACCTCGTCGGCCCCGCCCATGCCCGGATGATCCTGTACACCGGGGAGCGGATCGACGCGAGGGAGGCCGAGCGCATCGGCCTGGTCAATCGCACGGTGCCGGTCGCCGACCTCGACAGCACCGTGCTGAAGATCGCCAGCACCATCGCGGTCAACGCGCCGCTGTCCATCCGCTCCTCCAAGCTCGGCGTTGCCGCCGCCATGCAGGACCCGGCGGAGCGCGACATGGCGGGCCTGGCGGCCATATCCGCGCAATGCTTCGACAGCGAGGACTACAAGGAAGGCCGCACGGCGTTCATGGAAAAGCGGGCCCCGGTGTTCAAGGGAAGATAGGTTCGCGCGGCGGGCAAGGGAACCGCGCCGGCGGCTGGAACACCCTGCGCAGATCCGGGCGGGGGTCTTTCACGATTTTGTGATATTTCTACTCAAGGTTGAAATTTCGGTTCCATTTGCGCCAGATCTCGCTTACGTTACCTGAAGAATTGTCGTGATATTCTAACTTATGAGACAAGACGGGGCTGCTGGCGCGGCAAGCGCGGTGCCCGTTCGTGCGATAACCGGCCAGAGACACAATGGCCCGACACATGAGCAAATCGAGGAAGACATGAAACTTGCGATTGCAGCCACGTTACCCGCGTTCCTGTTGCTGGCGCCGGCCGCCAATGCGCTGACGATCAACCCGATCTTCGACAGCACGGTCACCGGTTCGGCATACGCGTCGCAGATCGAATCCGGTTTCCGGACCGCCGCCTCGGTTTTCAGCAGCAACGTCACCAGCAACATCACCGTCAATATCAATGTCAGCTGGGGCTACGTCGCCGGCCAGTCACTGGGCACGTACGGCCTCGGGGCCAGTTCGAATTTCTATTACATGGGCCTGCCGGGCTCCTGGATTCAGTCCTGGCTGACCAGCGCCGCCTACGCCCCCACGGCCACCGCGGCGCAAAAGAAGTCCGTGAACTATCTCGCCGCGGCGGTTCAGGCCTATTCCCAGTATGCGTTCATGCTGCCGACCGCCGAAGCCAAGGCGCTTGGCCTGGTGAATGTCTCCGCCGGCCTGGACGGATATGTCGGCTTCGGCAGCGCGTTGAAATATACGTTCAGCGGCCAGGTCCTGCCGGGAACCTATGATTTCGTCGCCGTCGCCCAGCACGAGATCGAGGAAGTGCTCGGCCGGGTTTCCGGCATCAGCCCGTATGGCGTCGGCTATCTCACGCCGTTCGATCTGTTCCGCTACACCGCGCCCGGTGTGCACTCCACGTCGCCCAGCGCCCTCGCCTATTTCTCGATCGATGGCGGCGTGACCAGGCTGGCCACGTTCAACAACTACGGCAGCGGCGATCGCGGCGACTTCAACGGCGCCACCGCCGACGTGGGCAATGCCTATCTCAGTGCCGGGCAGACCAACTATGTGCTGATGAACGACTTCACCATCCTCGATGTGCTCGGCTACACGGCCAAGCCCGGCGCAACGACGGTGCCGACCGCAACCACCTCCAGGCTGACCATCGCGCATACGGCCGTTCCCGAACCGGCGTCCCTGTCGCTGCTCGCCGCCGGGGTGCTGGGCCTCGGTTTCGCCGTCCGTCGCAACCGCGGCGCCTGATCCCTCCCCGCGCCCCGGGGAGGGGCGCGGGCACCTCAGGGAGCGGAGAGGCGGCGCGCCGCCAGCCAGCCCAGGAAGCCGGCCAGCTCCGCTGACCGGTGCGGCTTTTCCCAGGGACCGGTCAATCGGACCCCGATCTCTGGCGGCTGCTCGACCGCGGGATGCACGACCACCCGCAAATCCAGCTGATGGCCGCCGAGCCCGGCTGAGCCGGAGATCTCGGCCGTGCCGGCAGTGCCCGCAAGCGCGCCTTCCTGCAGCGCGAGCGTGCCGTTCTGCGCCTCGGCGCGGATGCTCAGCCGATCGAAGTTCGTCACGCCTTCCGACAGCGCCGCGCGCAATGCCGCCTCGGTCGCCGCCCGTGTGCGCGGATCGGCGGCTGCCACCGCATGGGTCACGCGGAACAGGTCGAAGCCGCTCAGCACGCCGTGCGAGACGTCCAGCTTCATGCCACCCGACAGCGTCGCCAGCATCGCCGCCAGGCTATGGCCGGCCGCGCTCAGATCCGCCGACGCGTTCAGCTTCCCCGCGAGCAGGTCGAGCGGCCGGCCGCTCGGGACGGCGGACGGTCCGGCGATCGCATCCGCCAAAGCCGCCGTCAGCGACACCGTCGGCGGCTCAGCGGCGGCATTCACGGTCAGCGTGCCGCTCAGCGCGCCGCCATTCAGCGAGGCGGTGAACGGCTGGATCCGCAGCACCCCTTCCGTAAGCTCCACCGCGCCGGCCGCCTGCGTCAGCACCGGTTCGCGCGCCACCAGCACCTGGCGCGCGCTCACCGGCACGTTCGCCCGCCAGCCGCGCAGCAGCGCCAGGGGCAATGGGCTGGTATCCTGCCAGTCCGGCGCCGGCAGGGTCAGCGTATCCGCCTGGATACGCCCGCCCAGCGACGGCTGCGCCCCGGCGAGATCCAATGCCAGCGACGCGTTCAGCCGCAGCCGACCCGCCGTCAAATCCAGCAAGTCCACCCCAATCCGGCCGACCCGAAGGATTGGGACCGGCCCCAC
>JBBIQA010000095.1:0-11086 GCA_037442565.1 Rhodospirillales bacterium | reverse complement strand
CGGGACGCCGGAGACCTGGGCAATCACCGACAACGAGCCCTCACCCAGCCAGGCTTCCGCCGCAGGCATGCCGAGCAGCGCCAGCAGCCGCGGCGCGCCGGGATGACGAAGCGTCACCGGCCCCGACCATTTGCCGCTGCGCAGGTCGACGACCGGCTCCGCCTCCAGCCGTGCGTCGGCCATGTCCAGCGCCAGCTTCAGCCCCAGCGCATCCGCCGGTCCGGCCAACTGCGCGCTCAGCACGGCCGGGCCGCGCCAGAACGCCTCCGCCGGCCGCCAAGCCGGCGGGACCAGATCGGCCAGAGCGGAAGCGTCGTCGGTGGTTGCCTGCAGCTTGCCCTCGGTCAGCCGCCCGCCGTCCGCGACCGTTCCGGAGGCGACGACATGCACGCCGCGAACGGTCGCCTCCAGCTTGCGCAGCGTTACCCGCCCCACGCCCGAGGCAGGCGTGCCGCCGGCCGGCGGCACGCTTCCCTGCGGGACGGCGACCGGCGGGGGCTGCACCGGCGGCTGTGCCGGCGCCGGCACCGGTACGGGCGCCTGCAAAGCCGCATCCAGCAACAGCGACCGGATCATCTCCCCGCGCAACCGCGCCACGGATGCCCGCAGACGCAGATCGACATCGAAACCACGACCCGGTGCTCCCTGCTTCGTCTGCGGCCCGGCCAGCCAGGGATCGAGATCCAGCGTCGACAGTTCCAGGGATGCCGCGATCGCCGGCCCGCTGCCGGTCGCTCCGACGCCGGTGTTCGCGGCGGCAGCTTCCCGCGATCGGGGCCAAAGCCGGAGCTCACCGTTCATCGCCGCGCCGTCCAGCGATCCCTCGATACGGTCCAGGGCCAGCAATCCGGGCTCGGCGACCGCGTGGGCGCGGAAATCCGTGCTCACCAGCACACCCGCGGGCAACCCGGGGAGCAGCCGCAGGCCGGCGCCATCCAGCCAACGCAGAACGTCGCGCAGCCGCGGCGCGGCCAGCCGCACATTGCCTTCAAAGCGCGGACGGGCCGGATCGGTGCGTTGCACCATCCCGTCGAGGCTCAGATCCGCCTCGCCCGGCAGCCGGACCGCCAAACGGTGCAGCACGACCTGCCCCTGCATGAGCTCCATCGCGGCGGAAAAATCGCGCATCAGCCCGCCGCCGAACGCCACCGCCTCCGCCTTCAGTTGCAGCCCGACCGTCAGCCCGCCGCCACCGGCACTGCCGGTCCCCAGGCGGCCCAGCAGGGTCACCCAGGGATCCGGCTCCAGCCGCGGCGTGGACAGGCTGGCATCCAGGTGCAGATCGGGCGCCAGCCACAGAGTGGCGTTGCCGTTCAGCGTCGTCGCGCCGTTCGCCCCGGCCAGATCCAGGCTCAGGTCGTCGAAGCGCGCCCGCTCCCCGGCCGCCTTCACCGAAGCGGCAAATTTGAACGCCCCCGCTTTGAACGCCCCCGCTTTGAACGCCCCTGCGGCAGGCGCGCCGCCCGATGGCCCGATCACCTGCGCCAGATCGGGGCCGGCGACATCGATGTGCCCCGTCAGCCCGCCATCGGCGGCCAACTGGCCGACGAAACCGCCGGAAACCCCCGCCAGAGGCGGCTCCGCGTCCATTCTCAGATTGAGCCCGGATGCGCCGTCGGCCCCGGCGGCGGTCAGCCGGGCGGAAAAGCGGACCGGCAGGCCGCCGATCCGGCCCTTGCCGACCGAGATCAGGCCGCCGGCATCGGTCGTCTCCAGCGTGGCGTCGATCTGGTCGAGCACCAGCCCGCCGACATGCAGCCGGCCCTTTTCGATCCGCGCGGAAAACGCGCTCAGCCAGTACGGCGGCCAGTCGGCCAGTTCGCCGTGCCGCAGCGGCCAATCCACCGACAGGTCCGGCCCGCTCAGCGCCAGTTCGCGCGCGTCCACCCGCCCGGCCAGCAGCGGCAGCGGCGCCACCCGCAGCCGCAACGCCTTCACCGTCAGCGCCGGCGCGCCCCGGACCTCGCCGGAGGTGCCGCCAGCCACCACCACGTCCGCCGCGGTCAGCTCGGTCTCCGGCAGAAGCGACAGCGTGATCGGCCCGGCGATGGTGACCGGACGCCCCAGCGTGACGCTGGCGAGCGATTCGATCGTGCCGCGATAGCGGTTCCAGTCCAGCCGCCCCGGTACCTGCCACGCGGCCAGCAAAGCCAGCGCGATCAGGACGGCCAGGGAGGCCAGCAGGAGGCGAACGGCCCGCATGTCAGTCCGACAGGCCCGCCCCGGGGGCGCCATGGCCGCCGCCGCCGGGCGTCTCGATCACGAACGCGTCGCCGGCCAGCAGTTCGGCGCTGTCCGTGCCGGTCAGGATCTCGTGCGTGCCGTCGGCCCGCTCCACCCATTGCCGCCCGGCGGCACCGTCTTCCCCGCCGGCCAGGCCGAACGGCGCGACATTGCGGCGCGAGGCGACGATCACCGCCGTCATCGGTTCCAGGAAACGGATGCGCCGAACCGCGCCATCGCCGCCGCGCCATTGCCCCTCGCCGCCGGAGAAGCGGCGGATGGCGAAATCCTCCAGGCGCACGGGGTAACGCAGCTCGAGCACTTCCGGGTCGGTCATGCGGGTATTGGTCATGTGGGTCTGCACCGCCGATGTGCCGTGAAACCCAGGTCCGGCGCCGGTGCCGCCGCAGATGGTTTCATAGTACTGGCGCGTGGCATCGCCGAACAGGAAGTTGTTCATCGTCGCCTGCGAGCAGGCGATGGCGCCGAGCGCGCCGAACAGGGCGTTGCAGGTCGCCTGCGACACCTCGGTGTTGCCCGCCACCACCGCAGCACCGGGATGCGGGGCAAGGAAGCTGCCATCCGGAACGATCAGCCGGATCGGTTTCAGGCAGCCATCATTGAGCGGAATGTCGTCGCCCACCAGGCAGCGAAAGACATATAGCACCACCGCCCGGGTCACGGCCGGCGGCGCGTTGAAATTGCCGTCCCGCTGCGCCGATGTGCCGGTAAAATCCACCGTCGCGCTGCGGCTCGCCCGGTCCACCGTCACCGCCACGCGCAGCCTCGCGCCGTCGTCCATGGTGTAATCGAAGGAGCCGTTGCCGATCCGCGCCAGCACCCGGCGCACGCTCTCCTCGGCATTGTCCATCACATGGCGCATGTAGGCGGCAACCGTTTCCCAGCCGAACTGGGCGACCACGCGGCCGAGCTCCTGCACGCCCTTCTCGTTCGCCGCCACCTGCGCCTTGATATCGGCGACGTTCACGTCCGGGCTGCGCGCGGGGTATTTCGCGCCGTTCAGCAGCGCGCGGAACTCGGCCTCGCGAAACTCCCCGCCATCGACCAGCAGGAAATCGTCGATCACCACGCCTTCCTCCTCCAGCGTGCGGGAGACAGGCGGGGTGGAGCCGGGGGTGATGCCGCCGATATCGGCATGGTGCCCGCGCGATCCGACAAAGAACCGGAGACTGGTTCCATCCGTATCGAACACCGGCGTGATCACGGTCACGTCCGGCAGATGGGTGCCGCCGTTGAACGGGTTGTTCAGCGCCACCACGTCGCCCGGCTTCAGGCTGGCGCCGCGCGCATGGAGCACGGTGCGCACGCTCTCGCCCATCGCGCCGAGATGCACCGGCACATGCGGCGCGTTGGCGACCAGATTGCCCGCGGCATCGAAGATCGCGCAGGAGAAATCCAGACGTTCCTTGATGTTCACGCTCATGGACGTGTTCTGCAGCACCGCCCCGGTCTGCTCGGCCACGTTCATGAACAGGTTGTTGAACAGCTCCAGCAGCACCGGATCGGGCCGGTCGCTGCCGGCCGGCACACGGCGCGCCTGCGGCACGGTGCGGCGCAGCTTCATGTGATCGCGCGCGGTGATCTCCGCCGCCCAGCCGGGCTCGATCACGGTGGTGGCGTTCGCCTCGCGCACCAGCGCCGGGCCGGCGATCGTGTCGCCGGCGAGCAGCGCGGTGCGCTCATAGACCGGCGTGACATGCACGGCGCCACCGGTGAACACCGAAACGGTATCGATCACCTCCGGCGCGCCATCGCGTCGCGCGGGCAGCCGCGTTTCGCTGACGCTCTCGCCGGGGGCGATCGCCTCCACCGCCACCGCCTCCACCACCAGCGCCCGGCCGGGCGTGGCGAAGCCGAAGCGGGCGCGATGCGCGGCGGTGAATTCGGTCACGATCGTCTCCAGGTCCCGCAACCCGACGATCAGCGCCGCCTCCGTGCCGGCATAGCGCAGGTGCAATTGCCGGTTGACGACGATGCTCCCGGCATCCGCGCCCTGCGCCACAAGCGCCTGCATGGCCTCCGCCGCCAGCCGGTCTGCGACGGCTAGGAACTCGGGCATCTCATGCGCGGTCAGCGGCAATTCCACCGCCTGTTCGCGCAACGCGGTCTGGTCGGCCAGACCCATGCCATAGGCCGACAGAACGCCGGCATAGGGATGGATGAACACCGTCTCCATGCCCAGGGCGTCCGCCACCAGGCACGCATGCTGGCCGCCGGCGCCGCCGAAGCAGTTCAGCGCGAAGCGGGTGACATCGTGGCCCTTCTGCACCGAGACCTGCTTGATCGCGTTTGCCATGTTGGCCACCGCGATCGACAGGAACCCTTCCGCTACTTCCCGGGGGTCGCGCTCCTCGCCGGTTGCCCGCGCGATCTCGTTTGCCAGGTCGGCGAATTTCTCCCGCACGATGTCGGCGTCCAGCGGAGCGTCGCCGCCCGGCCCGAAGATCGCCGGGAAATGCCGCGGCTGGATCTTGCCGACGCAGACATTGGCGTCCGTCACCGTCAGCGGCCCGCCGCTGCGATAGCACGCCGGCCCCGGCCGCGCGCCCGCGCTGTCCGGCCCGACGCGGTAGCGCGAGCCGTCGAAGTGCAGGATCGACCCGCCGCCGGCCGCCACGGTGTTGATCGCCATCATCGGCGCACGCATGCGCACGCCGGCCACCTCGGTCTCGAATGCCCGCTCGAACGCCCCGGCATACAGCGCGACGTCGGTCGAGGTGCCGCCCATGTCGAAGCCGATGATCCGATCGAGCCCGGCCATCGCCGCCGTGCGCGCGGCGCCGACGATGCCGCCGGCCGGCCCGGACAGGATCGCATCCTTGCCCTGGAAGCTTTTTGCCTCGGTCAGGCCACCGTTGGATTGCATGAAGTACAGCCGCACGCCGTTCAGTTCGCCCGCCACCCGCGCCACGTAGCGCGACAGGATCGGCGACAGATAGGCATCCACCACCGTGGTGTCGCCGCGCGGCACCAGGCGCAGCAGCGGGCTGACGGCGTGGCTGGCGGACACCTGGGCGAACCCGGCCTCGCGCGCCAGTTCCGCCAGCCGCGCCTCCTGCGCGGGGTATTTCCAGGCATGCATGAGCACGATGGCGCAGGCCGCGATCCCCTTCGACCGGGCCGCGGCGAAGGCCGCGCGCGCATGCGCCTCGTCCAGCGTCTCGATCTCCTCGCCGTCGACGCCGACGCGGCCGCCGATCTCCACCACGTCCTCGTACAGCAATGACGGCAACGTGATCGCCAGGTCGAACAGCCGCGGGCGGGCCTGGTTGCCGATGCGCAGGATGTCGGCAAAGCCCCGATTGACCACCAGCAACGTGCGCTCGCCCTTGCGCTCCAGCAGCGCGTTGGTGGCGACGGTGGTGCCCATCTTCACCGCCTCGATCGTGCCGGTCGGGATCGGCGCGTCGGCGGCAATGCCCAGCACGGCCTTGATGCCGGCGATGGCGGCATCGGCATAGCGCGACGGATTCTCGCTCAGCAGCTTGTGGGTGGACAGATTCCCGGCCGGATCCCGCGCGACGATGTCGGTGAAGGTGCCGCCGCGATCGATCCAGAACTGCCACATGAAACCCACTCCGCCTGCTCAACCCGGCCCGTTTCCGGCCGTGGCGCTCAAGGACAACGGCACGGCTTCCCGCGCAAGCCTTTATCGTCGGTTTTGTGGCACTCGGGCGCGTGACCGGCTAACCTTGGCGCAAACGGAGGAACCACAGATGGACACGCATAGCGCCGCCCGGTCGATCGCCGGGCTGCAACGCCCCGCCGGCCTGCCGTTCCGCCTCGGCAAGATCGGCCATGTCGCGTTGTATGTCGCGGATATCGAACGCGCCGCCCGGTTCTACACCGAGGTGCTCGGCTGCAGCGTCTCCGACGTCTATGAGGACGACATGATGCCCGGCGGCGCGGTGTTCCTGCGGCTCAATCCGGATCATCACGGCATCGCCCTGTTCAAGGCCAGCGGCGAGAACCCGGCCGGAGCGGGGCTGCACCACCTCGCCTTCGAGGTGGCGACGCTGGACGAGGTGGTGCGCGCCCGCGAGCATCTGCGCGCCCATGGCGTGCCGATCGATTTCGACGGCCGCCGCCGCGCCGGCGTGCAGATCGCGGTGGAGTTCCGCGATCCGGACGGCCACCGGCTGGAGATCTACTGGGGCATCGACCAGATCGGCAGCGACGGCCGCGCCCGCCCGGCGGCCGAATGGAAAGGGGCGAAAAGCCTGGAGGCGGCGATCGCGGATCCCGTCATCGGCCAGGACACCACGCTCGCCGATCCATCGCTGCTGGGGGGCTGAGCCGATCCGCCTCCTCGTTCTGTTCCCGTCAACGCCTGTGTGCTAGACGCGGCGCATGGCAACCTGGGGCAAAATCATCGGCGGCATGGCGGGCTTCGCCATGGGCGGTCCGCTCGGCGCGATGTTCGGCGCCGCACTCGGCCACGCCGCCGACAGCGGCGCGTTCACGGGTGGTTTCCAGACCTCGCGCCTCGGCTTCAACCCGTTCGTCCAGCAGGGCATGGGCTGGAACCCGGCCGGCATCGCGGCGCTGTTCGGCCGGCGCGACCAGTTGTTCGCCATCGGCGTGGTGGTGCTGTCGGCCAAGCTCGCCAAATGCGATTCCAGCGTGAACCGGGCGGAGATCGACGCCTTCAAGCGGCATTTTCGTATCCCCCCGGAAGCCCAGCAGGACATCGGCCGGCTGTTCGACGAGGCCCGCGACAGCGCGGACGGCTTCGAGACTTTCGCCGACCAGCTGGGCGAGGCATTCGCCGACAACCGCCTGATGCTGGAGGACGTGCTGGTCGCGCTGTTCGCCATCGCCCGGGCCGATGCGCCGGTGAACAACGCCGAGGCGGCGTTCCTGCGCCGCGTGCACAGCGGCTTCGGCCTCGACCATACCGCCTGGGAACGCGCCCGCGACGGCATCGCCCGGCCGCAGGTCTCCGACGAGCCGGACGCCTATGGCGTGCTCGGCACCACCCGGGACGCTTCGGATGAGGACCTGCGCGCCACCTGGAAGCGGCTGATGCGGGAAAACCACCCCGACAGCCTTGCCGCCCGCGGCGTGCCGCCGGCCTTCATCGCCAGCGCAACCGAGAAGGTGGCGCGGATCAACGCCGCCTGGGACAGGATCAAGCGCGAGCGGGGCTTGTGAGCCTGGACGTGATCGAGCTGCCGAGCCCCAACCACGACGAGCGCCCCGCCGGCCTGCCGGTCGACATGCTGATCCTGCATTACACCGGCATGCAGACCGGTCAGGCCGCCATCGATCGGCTGCGTAGCGAGGAAGCCAAGGTCTCGTCGCACTACGTGGTGGAGGAGGACGGCACGATCTTCCGCCTGGTGCCCGAGGACCGCCGCGCCTGGCATGCCGGCATATCCTACTGGCGCGGCCACGAGGCGCTGAACGGCCGCTCGATCGGCATCGAGATCGTCAATCCAGGCCATGAATGGGGGTATCGCGACTACCCTGCCCTGCAGATGGCGGCGGTCTGCGATCTGTGCCTGGAGATACTGTCCCGCCATCCCATCCCGGCCCGCAACGTGGTCGGGCACAGCGACGTGGCGCCGGACCGCAAGGAGGATCCCGGCGAGAAATTCGACTGGCAAGGCCTGGCACGCAACGGCGTCGGCCTCTGGCCGCACGACATGCCGCCCCTGGGCTTCGGCGGCGCGACCCATGGCGAGGCACGCGACGCCGCCAGCCTGCGGCCGGTTCGCACCGCGTTGGCCGCAATCGGCTACAAAATTGCCCCGGAAGGCCCGCTCGACCCCGGCTTATCCACCGTGCTGCGCGCCTTTCAGCGCCACTGGCGGCCCGAGGCCGTCACCGGCCAGGCCGATGCCGGCACCCTGGCCCGCCTGCTCGCGGTCGCCAACCTTGTCGACCGGCCGCAACCGCCGCATGGCGGGTATCCATTGACCTGACGCGCCGGCACGCGCATCTCCCTCCTGCCAGACGGCTGGACGGCCGCTGATGCGTTCCGGTTCGCCCGCTGCTTCGCGGGCGCGGCGGAAGGCATTGGAGGAAAGTCCGGGCTCCACGGAAATACGGTGCCGGCTAACCGCCGGCGGGGGCGACCCCAGGGAAAGTGCCACAGAAAACAAACCGCCGGTTCCGGCCCTCCAGAGATGGATCGTTCGCAACAGGCAAGGGTGAAACGGTGCGGTAAGAGCGCACCGCGCCCCCGGTAACGGGGGCGGCAGGGTAAACCCCACCGGGAGCAAGACCGAATAGGGGCGGCCGGCGGCGTGCCCATGGGAAACCATGGGCCACGTGACGCAAGGGCATTTCCGCCCTGTCGCCCGGGTTGGTCGCGTGAGGCGCGCCGCAAGGCGCGTCCCAGAGGAATGGCCGTCCAACGCGGACATGGCGACATGCGCCGCGCGGACAGAACCCGGCTTACAGGCCGTCTGGCAACCTTTCCTCCCCTGCTTCCATGGTCCGAAAATAACGATCCACATACTTATCCACAGGGAGGGCCGATTTCGTTAAGCCGTTGAGGACAGCCAAAAAATGCCGCCAAAAATGGCGTCGATACCGGAATTTCCCTTGAATTCCCAAACAGGCCCATGCTATCCCATGAACTCCCAGGGCGACTTCGTTCGCGCGCCCCGGTTCATGCATGCACGGCGCCGCCCCGACGAACCATGGGACAGCGTCTTGAGAAAGAAGGGGCGGGCCGGGCCGGATGACCCATTTTCTGGGAACCCATCAGAGCAGGCTGGACGCCAAGGGACGGGTTTCCGTGCCCGCGCCGTTCCGGGCCGCGCTGCGGGCCGGCGCTGAAACCGCAACGATGATCCTGCGCCCCTCCCATCAGCTCGCCTGCATCGAGGCCTGGCCGCACGCGGTGTTCGACGCGCTGGCCGCCCCGCTCGAGCAGTTCGATGTGTTCAGCGACACGCAGAACGATCTGGCAACGACCCTGTATGCCGACGCGACACCGCTGGAGGCCGACAAGGAGGGCCGCATCGTGCTGCCCGAGCGTCTGCTGCGCCATGCCGGCATCAGCGACGTGCTGGAATTCATGGGAGTCGGCAAGATCTTCCAGATCTGGCACCCCGAAGCCGCCGAGCGCCGCCGCGCCGAGGCCCGCGAGCGCGTGCGCAGCGGCAACCTGACGCTGCCTGGAACACACGGTGTCGGGACCCAAGGGACTGGGACCCAAGGGACTGGGACCCACGGGGCGGGAAGTCCGCCGCGATGACCGGCCATATCCCCGTGATGCTGGCCGAGGTCCTGCAAGCGCTGGCCCCGCGCGCCGGCGCCGCCTATCTGGACGCCACCTTCGGCGGCGGCGGCTACAGCGAGGCCATCCTCGAAGCGGCTCCCTGCATCCTGTGGGCGATCGACCGCGACGCGGAGGCGATCGCCCGCGGCGCCAGCCTCGCCGCCCGCTTCCCCGGCCGGCTGCATCTGCTGCAGGGCAATTTCGGCAACATGCTGAACCTGCTCGCCGAGCAGGGCGTCAGCCAGCTGGACGGCGTGGTGCTGGACCTGGGCGTCTCGTCCTTTCAGCTCGACGACGCGGCACGCGGCTTTTCCTTCCGCACCGACGGTCCGCTCGACATGCGCATGGGCCAGGAGGGGCCGACGGCCGCCGATCTGGTCAACACCCTGCCGGAAACCGAGATCGCCGACATCCTGTATGAGTTCGGCGAGGAGCGCGCCTCGCGCCGGATCGCCAAGGCCATCGTCGCGGCGCGCGACATCGCGCCGATCGAGACCACCTTGCGGCTGGCCGAGATCGTTCGTTCCGTGCTGCCACCGGACCGTTCCGGCAACCATCCGGCCACCCGCAGTTTCCAGGCGCTCCGCATCCGGGTGAACGACGAGCTCGGCGAAATCGAGCGCGCCCTGGCCCAGGCCGCCGAATTGCTGGCGCCAGGTGGCCGGTTGGTCGTGGTGTCGTTCCATTCCCTCGAAGACCGCATCGTCAAGCGCTTCATGACCGGGGCGACCGGACGCACCCCGGCGCCGTCGCGCCATTCCCCGTCCAGCCTGACCGCCCGCGCCGCGGCCGATTTCCGGCTGCTGACCCACAAGGCGCTGCGGCCTGGCGACATGGAGACGGCCCGGAATCCGCGCGCGCGCAGCGCCCGGTTGCGGGCGATGGTACGAATCGAAAGACAGGCGATATTGCCGGCGGAGACCCTCGCATCATGATCCGTCCCTTCACCCTTATCTGCATGCTGCTCGCCTGCGGCTCCGGTTTGTACTTGTATCAAACCAAGCATCGCGTGCGGCTGCTCGACCGGGATATCGCCCAGGTGGTGCAGGAGACCTCCGCCGCGCGGGACAAAGCCGGCGTGCTGCGCACCGAATGGACCCTGCTCAACGATCTGGAACGGCTGCGCGCGCTGTCGGACCAGTATCTGCAGCTGCGCCCGGTCGCACCCGGGCAGTTCACCACGATGGCGGACCTGGCCAGCCGCCTGCCGGCGCCGCGCGCACCAGAGCCTGATCCGGAGCCCGTGGCCTCATCGGCGCTGATGTCGGAAGCCACGCCCACCCCGGTTGATCCCACCCCGGCTGATCCCGCCATGGCCGATGCCAACGCGGCCCCGGCCGGCGAGACGACCGCAGAGGCCGCCGACCTGCCGACGCCGCCGGTGCCCCCACCGGCCGCGCCACATCCGGTGCAGATGGCGTCTACCCAGGGAACGGGGGGCCAAACGATGGCGGCCCAGGGCATGGCCAGGGAGATCGCGCGCGAAGCCGCCGCGAAGGCCGCCGCGCGCGCGACCGCCGAGGCCGCGCTGGCCCGGGCCGCGGAACGCCGCCAGCTCGCCGAAGCCGTCAGCCGCGCCCAATTGGCGGCCCGGCCCGCCGCTGCCGC
>JBBIQA010000094.1:1888-16731 GCA_037442565.1 Rhodospirillales bacterium | reverse complement strand
GCGTCCTGCGGGCGGAACTGGGCGGAACTGCCGATCACGGCGATCGCCACGTCCGCATCGTCGGCGTTGCGCGCATCGGACAGGGCATTGGAAACGGTTTCCTTGTTGGCGCCGGCCAGCGTGGTGTCCAGCATATGCGCGGTGCCGATGCCGAGAATGCCGAGCCGGTCCACCACCATCGCGCCGCCGCCGCCGGTGGTGGTGACGATCTGCACGGCGCGCTTGGGCGCGGCGATCGGTTTCCGCCCGAGCAGCAAAGGCGGCAGTTCCAGCAGCGTTTCCAGCATGTCCACCCGCACGATGCCGATGGCGCGGAAGAACGCGTCCGCCGCCGCGTCCGATCCCGCCAGCGCGCCGGTATGCGTGGTGGCGAGCTTCGCCGCCGCCTCCGACCGGCCGAGCTTGTAGGCCAGGATCGGCTTGCCGGCCGCGTGGGCCTTGCGCGCCGCTTCCTCGAACAGATCGGGCCGGCGAATGGTTTCCAGAAATAGCAAAATAGCGTCGGTTTCCGGGTCGTCCACCAGCATGGCGGCGATTTCGCCGGCGGTCAGGTCCGCCTCGTTGCCGGTGCCGAGGATCTTGGCAAAGCCGAAGCCGCGCGCGGCGGCGCGCGAGATCAGCGTGCCCATCACGCTGCCGGAATGCGAAACCAGCGACCAGCGGCCAGGCAGCAGGCTTTCGGCCTCCAGCGCCGCGTTCACCGAACAGGCGATCCGGCCGGGCACGTTGATCACCCCCATGGAATTCGGCCCGAGGATGCGCACCCCGCCGTCGCGCGCGGTATCGACGATGCGCTGCTGCAGCGCCACCCCCTCCGGGCCGGTCTCGGCGAACCCGTCGGCCAGGATGCAGGCCGCCGGCACGCCGCGCGCGGCGCAGTCGGCGATCGCGGCCTCCACATGCTGGGTGCCGACCAGGATGTAGGCGAAGTCGATCTTGCCGGGGATGTCGTTCAGCGATTTGTAGGCCGGCTCGCCCAGCACCTCCGTGGCGCGCGGATTGACCGGGAACAGCTCCCCGCCGAACCCGTGCCGGCGCAGATACACCTGGGCGCGGGCGGTCAGCCGGCTGGCGTCGGTGGAGGCGCCGATCAGGGCGATGCGTTGCGGCGCGAACAGAGCCTGGGCGAGGGGGGACATATCGGTATTCCTGTCTGAAGTAGGGAAGGCGGTCTCAGGCCAGCTTCGCGGCCTTGCTGGCAACCATGTCGGCGATTTCCGCGTCGGCGAAGCCAAGTTCGCGCAGCACCTCGCCGGTATGTTCGCCCAGAACCGGAACCGGGCGGCGAACATTCGCGGGCGTGCTGGCGAACCGGGTCGGCGGCTTGGCCAGGCGGATGGCGCCCTCGGTCGGGTGCTGCGTGACCGGGAACATGTCCACCGCCCGCAGATGCGGCTGTTCGGTCACCGCCGCCATGCGCGTGAAGGCGGTGTGCGGCACGTCGATGCGCAGCAGCAGTTCCTCCCACTCCGCGGTGGTGCGGGTCGCGGCGATCTCGCGCATGACTTCGTACACCCGGTCGATGTTCTGGGCCCGCTTCACCGGATCCTTGATGCCGAGTTCCTCGATCAGCTCTGGCCGGCCGACCGCCTCGAAGAAGGCGCACCAATTGGCCGCGGAATAGGGCAGCATCGTCAGCCAGCCGTCCCGGGTCTTGGCCGGCTTGCGATGACGCATGCGCTTGTAGCCCGGCTCGCCCAGGCTCGGCTCGAAGCTCATGCCGCCCATCATTTCCACGCTGTTGAAGGCGGTCAGCGTCTCCATCATCGGCACTTCCACCATCTGCCCGACGCCGCCGCGCTCGCGCTGGTACAACGCCGCGCACACCGCGGAAACCATCGCCATGCCCGTCAGCTTGTCGGCGGCCAGGCTGGGTACGAATTGCGGCTCGTCGTCCGAGCCCATGGCGGAGGCGAAGCCGCTGGCGGCCTGGATGATCTCGTCGAAGGCAGGGCGTGCCCGCCACGGCCCGTCCTGGCCGAACCCCGTCGCCACCGCGTAGATCAGCCGGGGGTTCAGGGCCTTGCAGGCCTCATAGCCGAACCCCAGCCGCTCCATCCCGGCCGGGCGAACATTGCTGACCAGCACATCGGCCTTGCCGACCAACCGGCGCAAAGCCTCCTTGCCGGCATCGGACTTCAGATTGAGCGCGACCGAACGCTTGTTGCGGTTGATCTGCAGAAACACCGAGGCCATGCCGCGATGGCGGAACAGCCCCGAATTGCGCGCGGTGTCGCCCTCGATGTTCTCCACCTTGATCACATCCGCCCCCCAGTCCCCCAGCGTCTGGGTGGCGAACGGGCCGAGCACCACGGCCGTCAGGTCCAGCACGCGAACGCCCTTCAGCGGACCAGTGGCTTCCTGGGTATGCGTGGCTTCCTCAGTAGTCGTTTCGTTCATATCAGACAGATCCCGGACGGTTTTGGGCAAAATAGGCAAACAGGCCGGGCTTGGCGACCGCGGTCCGCGCTAGGCTGGTGTGCCCGATGGAGCGTTCGCGGCGGCCAGCACCGCGTCCGCCAGCACCGTCAGCCCGGCCGTGGCCCATTCCGGTGTGATGCTCTCTGCCTCGTTGTGGCTGATGCCGCCATGGCACGGGCAGAACAGCATCACGCTGGGCACCTTGCGGGCCATGTACACCGCGTCATGCCCGATGCCGGTCGGCATGTCCTTGAAACGGTAGCCACGTGCCCGTGCGGCCGCGCGCAGATGCTCCGCCAGGTCCGGCGCGAACGGCGTCAGCGGCGACTGCCAGAAATCCAGCACCTCGATGGTCAGCCCGCGCGCCTCGGCCAGCTTCGCCGCGCGCGCCTTGATCTGCGTTCCCATCCACGCCAGCCGCTCCGGATCGCCGTGCCGCGTGTCGATGCTGAACCACACCTTCCCCGGCGCGACGTTGCGGCTGGACGGGTACACCGTCACGCACCCCACCGTTCCCCGGCCGGCTTCGCCACTGGCCGAAACCGCCGCCAGCGCGATCTCCTCCACGGCGCCGATCAACTGCGCCGCCCCCATCATCGCGTCGCGCCGGCCGGCCATCAGGCTGCCGCCATGCGCGTCCTCGCCTTCCACCGTCACCTCGTACCAGCTCTGCGCCAGCGCGTGCGTCACCACGCCAAGCTCCAGGCCCTCGTTCTCCAGCTGCGGCCCCTGCTCGATATGCAGCTCGAAATAGGCCCCCAATTGCTGCAACTCCGCCGGGTCGGCGCTGCCCTGCCAGCCGATGCGGCGCAGTTCCTCGCCGAATATCTTTCCTTCCCGGTCCTGCTTCGCCAGTACCTCCGCCTCGGAGAAAATGCCCATCGCCGCGCCGCTGCCCATCATCGGCGGCGAGAAGCGGGCGCCTTCCTCGTTGGTCCAGTTGATCAGCACCAGCGGCGCCTCGGTCTCCGCTCCTGCCTCATGCAGGGCGCGCATCACTTCCAGCCCCGCCAGCACGCCCAATATGCCGTCGAACTTCCCGCCGGTGGGCTGCGTGTCCAGATGGCTGCCGATGGCGATTGCCTTGCGCGACGGATCGCGGCCGGGCCGGCGAAACACCATGTTGCCGACGCGATCCACGCTCAGCGTCAGCCCCACCGCCTCGCCCCAGCGTTGGAACAAGGCGCGGCCCTCGCCATCCAGGTCGGTCAGCGTCTGGCGGTTGCAGCCGCCCTTGGCGGTGCCGCCGATGCGGGCGATTTCCATCAGGCTGTCCCACAGCCTGGCGCCGCTCAGCGGAATGTTCGTCGTCATCGGGCGTTCCCTTTCATCTACCAGGCCGCCAGCTTTCCGGGCGCGCGGGATTGATCCTAGAATGCCTCCAACGGAGGACAATCCATGAAGTTCAGTTTCTCGGCCGAGCAGGAAGAGTTCCGCTCCAATCTGCGCCGCTTCCTTACGGACCGCGCGCCGACCAAGGAGGCGCGCCGGCTGATGGAAACCGAAGCCGGCTGGGAGCGCGACGGCTGGCGCGCCCTGAACGCCGAGCTTGGCCTGACCGCGGTGCGCATCCCCGAAGCCTATGGCGGCCACGGCTTCGGCTTCGGCGAGCACTGCATCGTGCTGGAGGAAATGGGCCGCGCGCTGCTCTGCGCCCCATATTTCGCCACCACCGTGCTCGCCGCCGGCGCCATCCTGAACGCCGGCACGGAAGCGCAGAAACAGGCCCTGCTGCCGGGTATCGCCTCGGGCGACACGGTGGCTGCCCTGGCCTCGACCGAGGACAACGGGATCTGGGAAGGCGCCGCCACGACGCTGACGGCGACGCCCTCGGGCGCCGGCTACCGGCTGACCGGCCATAAGAGCTTCGTGCTCGACGGCCACACCGCCGACCTGATCGTCGTGCTGGCGCGCGCGCCGGGAACGTCCGGCGAAACCGGCCTGTCCTTCTTCACCGTCCCAGGCAACGCCGCCGGCCTCACGCGCCGGGCGCTGAAGACCATGGACCCGACGCGCAAGCTCGCCCGGCTGGAGTTCCAGGATGTCGAGGCCGCCCTACTCGGCGAGGCGGGCGCCGCGGCCGCGCCGTTCCGGCGTACCATGACCGAGGCCGCGGTCTGCCTGGCCAACGAAATGGTCGGCGGCGCCGAGCGCCTGCGCGAGGACGCCCTGGCCTACGCCATGATGCGCATGCAGTTCGGCCGGCCGATCGCCTCCTTCCAGTCGATGAAGCACAAGCAGGCCGACATGCTGCTGGAGGTCGAACTGGCCAAATCCGCGGCCTATTACGCCGCCGCCGCGCTCGATGACGGCGATGCCGATGTCGCGGCCATCGCCTCGCTGGCCAAGGCCTGCGCCAGCGACACCTACATGCAGACCGCCATCCATGCCGTCCAGATCCATGGCGGCATCGGTTTCACCTGGGACAACGACACGCATCTCTGGTTCAAGCGCGCGAAAAGCTCGGAGGTGCTGTTCGGCGACGCCAGCCACCACCGCGAGTTGATGATGCGCAACTGGGCCGCGTAAGGGGAAAGCGACATGAGCGAGAACACCGAAGCCTCCGTGCGCGCCGAAGTCCGCGCCTGGCTGGAAGCGAACTGGAATCCCGAACTCGGGTTGGTGGAATGGCGCAACAAGCTGGTCGATTCCGGCTGGGGCGTGCCGCACTGGCCGAGGGCCTGGTACGGCCGCGAACTCTCGGCCGGGCTGATCCCGGTGGTGGATGAGGAATTCCAGCGCATCGGCGCCATCGGCGTCGCCAAGGCCGGCATCCGAACCCTCGCCGCCGCGACCATCCTGGCGCACGGCACCGACCTGCAGAAGGAGAAGTTCCTGCGCCGCAGCCTGACCGGTGAGGACACCTGGTGCCAGCTGTTCAGCGAACCCGGCAGCGGATCGGATGTCGCCGGCGCGGTCACCCGCGCCGAGCTTCGCGGCAACCAATGGGTCGTCAACGGCCAGAAGGTCTGGACCACCAGCGCGCACCACGCCGACTGGGGCCTGCTGCTGGCGCGCACCGATTGGGACAAGGCCAAGCACAAGGGCCTGTCCTACTTCATCATCGACATGCACCAGCCCGGCGTGACCGTGCAGCCGCTGCGGCAGATGAACGGCCACGCCTCGTTCAACCAGGTCTTCCTGACCGACGCGCTGGTGCAGCCCGAGTTCCTCGTCGCCAATGTCGGCGACGGCTGGGCGGTGACCACCACCACCCTGATGCACGAACGCCGCGGCGCCGATTCGCTGCGCAGTTGGGCCATGGGATCGGACCGCCCGGGGCGGGCCTATGACGAGGAACGGGCCGAAATCGCCACCACGATGGAGCCGTATAAATGGTATCCGCAACGCGCCGGCCGCGTGGACCTGATCCTGCCGCGCGCCCGTGAAACCGGCGCCATCGACGATCCGGTGATGCGCCAGGAAATCGCCAAGCTGCTGGTCCTGTCCAAATCGGCGGAGTGGACGGCGCGCCGCGCCCGCACCGCCCAGGAGCAGGGCCGGCCGCAGGGCCCCGAAGGCTCGCTCGGCAAGCTGGTCTCCAGCCACATCGCCCGCGCCGCCGCCCGCCTGCACACGCAAATGGCCGGCGCCAACGCGATGCTGACCGGCGAGGACAGCCCGATGGGCGGCGTGATCGCGGAAATCCTCGTCTCGGTGCCCGCCACCTCCATCGCCGGCGGCACCGACGAGATCCAGCGCAACATCATCGCCGAACGCGTGCTGAAAATGCCGCGCGAACCCAGCGCCGACACCACCAAGCCGTTTCGCGACGTGCCGCGCAATGGGGTGGCCTGACGGGCGACCGGGTGCGTCGCTGACTCCCTTTCACGTCCGGTCCTATGACTTCGCCGAGGGCCGCACCCATGACGGGCGGAAAGATTGCCGGCTCTACGTGCTCGGCGAATTTAGCCGCGAGTGCCTGACGATGCGGGTGAGACGCAAGCCGAACTCGACGGAGGTCGTCGATGCACTCACCGACCTGTTCATCCCGCGTGGCATTCCCGGATATATTCGTTCCGAAAATGATCCATAATTCGTGGCCAAGGCCGTGCGGGACTGGATCGCCGCGGTCAGCGCGCAGACGGGCTTGCATTGAACCCGGCAGCCCATGGGCGTGAATCGGCGAGGAAATGACACCCCACAACGACCCGTGCCGTATTGGCATAATTTACGAACGTCGCATCCGCCTATGGTTAATTGCTGGCGCCGATGGTGAGTCAAATTCCGAGGCCAGATCACACACATTCCGTAATCGCATCGGGTGTCTGGCCACGCCAGAGCTCAGACCGCGACCTTGAGTTGGGGCGGCCGCTCGTCGATGACGCCGTTCATCGCTGTCCATTGGAGATCGCCGGCGTAACGCCAGACCATGTGCCCCTCCTCATCGAGGGCGAAGAGATGCAGCCAGCGATTGTCGAATAGGGCGCGCACATTGGGATGGCGGCGCAGGACATCTGTCATCGCCTGGCGGGGCGCCTCGATGCAGACCGACAAGCGCAGCGGCTCGTGCGCGTAACGCTGGCCGTCGTGGACTGACTGCCAGGGAAGGCCGGCTCTCAGCAGGCCCCCATTGCCCTCGACGACGCCGATGCCGCCCGTGACGTTGTGCAGGAGCTTGTTGCCGCCCCCGAACACCTCGGGTGCAACAGTCGATCCGTAGTATTGAAGGCTGATCCAGCTGGCGACGACGACTGGCGCAGTCAGGATCAGTTCGAGAACGCCGAAGCTCTTATCCTGCTTCCAGTCGTAGTCGTGCAGGAAAGCGCGCCCTTCCAGGTTCCTGCCGGCCGTGCGGATACGAGGCGCGGCGATGAAAGCCTTACATCCGGCGAGCGCCCATTCGGGCCGCGTCTCGGCCCAGTCACGGCTCCGCCTGGGGATTGAACTTTCCTGCCCCGCCCGCGGCAACCGAAGGGCACGCTCGCCCCGGGCGATTTTGCCCGCCGCGGCGAGCCAGGTCCTGATATGAAGGATATCGCTCTCGTGGACGATGGAGGGATGATCCCCGGCATAGAGGGTTACGTCGTCTGTCGTCGTGTCATGCAGCCCCGCCATGAAGAGGGTGTCCGCCGGGATCTCGATGTCGCGTGGCGCCAGCCCCGCCCTTACGTCCGGGTCGTTCAGGAGCGCCGCCAACAGGCGAGCGTTCACCTCACCCGAATAGCCGCCGCAGGCCCCGCAATGCAGCCCACTCGCATGAGGATTGTTGACGACATTGGCGCCATGACCCGCCAGCAAAACCAGCCGCGCGAAGTTCCTGGTCAGCGACATGGCCCGCAAGACCGTCTCGGCGGCCTTGATGCGGCTCGCGAGATCGAGGGAGGGATCGAGGCGGGGAGCCGGGTCGTTCGGCGCCGACGCGCCGCGAAGCCCTAAAGCATCGCTGAGGAGCTTGCCGACATAGATCGGCCCCGTCGCCTCTACGAAGGCGAAGGACGAGACGGCTGCGAGCTTGAACCGGCCCCAGGCGCGATTCGCCCGTACCCTCACCCTCGCGGACCGATCCGCCGCCGCGGCGTTTGGCCCGCCGGAGCAGGACCTGAGCGCGGGATTGAGAAGCACCGGAAGCCGCAACTCCTCGACGTCGGATGCGAACTTGCGATGCGCCGTAGCCAAACCAAAGAAGCCGGCGAAGCCGAGCGTCTGGATGCGGGGGTTCACGCTCTCCAGGGCGCGGCGGAACACCTCCGAGCGCACATCGATGCAGAAGACGGCCTGCAGCACGGGACGATCGTGGATCGCCTCCGGTGCGGCCGCGGCGAGCGTCATCGCCAGGGCGCGTTGGGTGGCACGCTCGGCCGCCTCTTGCAGGATGGCGTCGATAACGAGGTCGGCGCTCGCCTCGATCGGCGCGGCATGCCCGGCGCGCACTTCCGCCCACCTGTCGGCGATCTGCGCGCCGTAGCGATGGAACAGGGCCTCTTCCCAGATCAGGCGGATCGCGAGGAGGTCCGTGATCGTCTGATCCGAGCCGCCGGCAAGCTCCGCCTGCCAGAGCTTATAGCGCGCATATTGCGCCCAGCCGCCCAGCGTCATGAGCATCTGGTGGAAGTAGGTTTCCATGGCCGCTTTCCCGACGCCGAGCCGGTTGGCGGCGCGGGCGATGGCGAAGATGGCGCTCTCGGGGGCCTCCGAGACGTGAAGCGCAAACCCGGGCAGTCCGGCGATCTCCGGCGTCAGGTCGTGCGTGGCCACGGCCCGCCAGGCCGCATAGCTGCTCTTGCCGCGCGGCGCAGCCCAGAGCGCCTGACCCTCGTCGAAGTATTCCGCCGCCCAAGCGCCGAAACGCTCAGCGATCAGGCCCGGCCAGTCGATGCCGGAAACTTCCGCCGCGAGGTCCGCTATTGTAGGCAACGCGCGTGGCTTCGGGGAGTTTCCGGCGGCGGCGGCCTTCAGGGAGGCCAGATCAGCGGGCTTCAGATGAGCGGGCGCGTTTGCCAAGGCGTCCAGCAGGTCCACGTCGGTAATCGCGCCGGTGGAAATCTTCTCCTGGTACCAACGCCGCGGCATGGTCACGGCAACACCCGCGACCCGCGCAAGGCGCGCACCCGTGGTTGCGAGGCTCTCATCCGTCTGCCCCAGATAAGGATTGACAGCGACGCTCGACGCCAGAGGCCAGGCGGGAGGCACGGCTCGAGCCGCGCGATCCGCCGCGGTCTCGAGGAGCTTCAGATCGGCCTGCGCTGCGGGATAAGGATGAGACATCTTCAATACTCCTTCAAAGCACCTGGCGGATCAGGACGCAGCACGGTTGGACCAGCCGCCGACGAGCCGGTTGAAGACGGCGTTGGCGTAGAAGCCGTTGGAGAGGTGTACGCGCAGCCCTGCGGCGGCGGGGTGATAGGCCCATAGCGGGAACATGGTCTGAACGATGGCGACCAGGCCGAAGCTGAGAACCGCGAGCACGATGAGCGCCCACTCCAGCGGCCTCGGCGAGGGCGTCACCGGCAGAACACCCGAGGTGAGGGTCGTCGCGGCCATCTGCAGCGCGAAATAGCCGACCGAGGTGGCCACGGCGTAGACGGCCGTGCGCCGGGTGAGCGCCTTGGGCGCTGCGTCGGCGAACCCTTGCGCCAGCATGTAGGCCACACCGAAGATCAGGATGGCCCCCAGCGCGATGGCTTGGGGCGACTTATGCGCCAAGCCAAAGCCCAGTCCCACCAGGACGTAGATGACGAGTGCCGACAGGAAGGCCCGTCCGACCGCGCCAACGTCGGGGACGGCGACCGGACCTGGCCTGCGGATCGCGGCGACCCTCTCCACGGCGCCGCCGGAGGCGAGGAAGGAGTGGGCCTTGTAAAGCGAGTGCGCCACGATGTGCAGCAACGCCAGGGGAAAGAGCGCCAGCCCGCATTCGAAGATCATGAAGCCCATCTGCGCGACGGTCGACCAGGCGAGCGAGGTCTTCACCGCCGGCTGGGTCAGCATTACCAGGCTGCCGAACAGCGCAGTGAAACCACCGATCATCACGAGGACGGCGAGCACGCCCGGGGCCAGGAGCATGACGTCGGCGAAGCGGATCAGCAGAAACCCGCCCGCATTGATCACGCCAGCGTGAAGCAGCGCCGATACGGGCGTCGGCGTCTCCATGACCTCGGTCAGCCAGCCGTGGGTCGGAAACTGGGCGGACTTGAGCATCGCTGCGAGCGCCAGCAGGCTCGCTGCCCCCACCGCCAGGCCTCCGCCTTCTCCCGCACGGGCGCACTTCAGGATCGCGGCGATATCGGTCGTGCCGTAGGCAGCGGCGAGCAATGCGACCGCACCCAATAGTGCGGCATCGCCGAAACGCGCGGTGACGAATTTCTTGCGCGCCGCGCGCTGCGCAGAGACCCGATCGGGGTAGAATAACAAGAGCCGGTGCAGAAAGAGGCTGGTCGCGATCCAGGCGAGCACGAGTTGGACCAGATCGCCGGCGCTGACGAGCAGCAACACCGAGGCGAGCGTCATGCAAAGCCAGCCGGTGAAGGCGTCCTGCCGGACCTCGCCGTCCAGATAGGTCCCGGCGTAGCGGACGACGACCCAGCCGACGAAGGTGACCAGAAGCAGCATCGTGGCGCTGACGGCGTCCAGACTGACAGACAGTCCGACGCCTTGAATTCCGATCACAGAACCGACGCCGGGTCCGAGAAGGATCAGGCCAGCCGCCGAGACCAATGCGGCGACCAACGCCACGAGTGCTGCGACTTCGGCCAGTTTGGAGACGAGTCTGGGCCTGCGCCCTGGCTTCAGAAAACGGATCGCCGCGCTGACGAGCAGCGGAACGGGCGTCAGCCATGGCAGGAGATGGATTGGCACGAACGACCCCTTCGATGCGCATTTCGGTTCGGGGCATGTCGTAATCGAGCGCGTGTCGCGAAAGAAATTCATTGTTTCGCTAATATCATTCGTTTTAATAGAACGATATGAGAGACCTGAACTACAACCACCTTCGCTATTTCTGGGCGGTCGCGCATGCGGGCAACCTGACCAGGGCGGCCGAGCACATGAACCTGTCGCAGTCGGCACTATCGGTGCAGATCCAGAAGCTCGAGCAGCAGATGGGCCATCCACTCTTCGAGCGCGTGGGCAAGAAGCTGGTGCTTACAGAGGCAGGCCAGATCGCGCTTGACTACGCCGATACGGCTTTCAAGGCCGGTGACGAACTGATGAGCACGTTGCGAGGACGCCCATTGGCCAGCCGTCAGGTTCTCAGGGTCGGCGCACTGACGACGCTATCCAGAAACTTCCAGATGGAATTCCTCCGTCCCCTCGTAGGCCGGTCTGATGTCGAATTGATCGTTCGATCCGGAAACATCCGGGACCTCCTCGCGCAGTTGGAAGCCCATGCGATCGACGTTGTCCTGGCCAACAGCGCGGCGCCGCGGGACGCACGGTCGTCGCTGCGCAATCACCTGCTCGATGAGCAGCCGGTCAGCCTGGTCGGCCGCCCCCGGTCAGACAACCGGAAGTTCAGGTTCCCGGAGGACCTTCGGACCGAGCCCGTGCTTCTGCCGAGCCTGGATAGCGACATTCGCATTGCATTCGATCGGGTTTTGGAATTGTCGGGCATCAGGCCGATCATCTTGGCGGAGGTGGATGACATGGCGATGCTGCGATTGCTCGCGCGCGATCGCGACGGCCTTACGCTGGTGCCCCCGATAGTCGTGCGCGATGAATTAGAGACCGGGGTCCTGGTTGAGCACTGCCAGATCCCAGAGGTTATCGAGACCTTCTACGCCATCATACAAAAGCGGCGTTTTCCAAACCGGCTGCTTGCCGATCTGCTTCCAGCAGGAAAATCGGCGGCCATGCTGCCGAGTGGCGCGCGGCCTGTTTGACCCCCATCTTCACACAAAAGCGGCTGGCACTGTCAAACTGACGTCAGGTGCTGGCCGTTGGGCGAGAGAATGGCCGGGACGTGCTGCCTCAGGCCACGGGCAGGCTCCACCCGGCCAATGCGGCCGAGAGGTTTCGCTTGTAGTCGTCCCGGCTGGTGAGGTGGCGCTCCTGATTGAAATGATTGTCAACGGTCCCGTGTACGGCGGCGAATTTCCGCGGGGTTCCCATCCGCCGGAAGCGGGGCAAAGCCCATCCTTGCTTCGCGCCTAGGGCAACACCTTACCCGGGTTCATCCGGTTCGCGGGGTCGATCGCGTCCTTCACCAGGCGCATCAGATCCATCGCCACCGGGTTCTTATGCGTCGCCATTGCGTGGCGCTTGGACTGGCCGATCCCGTGTTCGGCCGAAAAGCTGCCGCCGAGCGAAACGGCGATGGCGTTCACCATCGTCTCCATCTCCCCGGCCCGCGCCACCCACGCGGCGCGGTCGGACATCCCGGGCGGGGCCTGCAGGGACACGTGGATGTTGCCGTCGCCGGCATGACCGATCGCGGCCATCCGCCCCTCCGGCCACCGCGCCTTCATCTCCCGCTCGGCAACGCGCAGGAATTCCGGCACCGCAGACACCGGCACGGAGGTATCGGTATTGATCGATGGCGCCTCCTTGCGGGCGCATTCGGGATAATCCTCGCGGATCTTCCAGATCGCCTGGCGCTGCGCCTCGCTATCGGCGATCGCGGCGTCGGTCACCTCGCCGGCCTCCATCGCCTCGCCCAGCGTGTCCTCCAGGATTTCGCGCAGCGGCACGCTCTTATGCGCCGCGGCGATCTCCACCATCACGAACCACGGGCTTTCCAGCGGCAGCGGAATACGCAGGCCGACACCATGCTTGGCCGCCATCTCCATGCAGTGGCGTGCGCACAGCTCGAAGGCGATCACGTCGGCGCCGCTCTCCATCATCCGCGAGAACAGCGACAGCGCCGCGTCCGGGCTCGGCACCGCGACATAGGCCGTCTCCACCCGCTTCAGCATCGGCTGCAGGCGCAGCGCGGCGGCCGTGATGACGCCGAGCGTGCCTTCCCCGCCGATAAACAGATGGCGCAGCGCATAGCCGCTGTTGTCCTTGCGCACCCGGCGCAAATCGTCGAGCACCCGCCCGTCCGGCAGTACCACCTCCAGGCCCAGCACCAATTCGCGCGCATTGCCCCAGCGCAGGGTGCGGATGCCGCCGGCGTTGGTCGACAGCATGCCGCCGATCTGCGCGGTGCCTTGCGCCCCCCATTGGATCGGAAACAGCCGCCCGGCCTCGGCCGCCGCCTGCTGCACGGTCTGCACCACGCAACCGGCCTCGGCGACCAGGGAGAAATCGCGTGCATCGACATCGCGTATGCGGTTGAGCCGCTCCAGCGACAGCACCACCGAGCGCGGCCCGTTGGCGGCCGGCACCGCGCCGCCGCTCAGCCCGGTGCGCCCGCCGGCCGGTACGATGGAAAGCTTGGCCGCGGCACAGCGGCGGACCAGTTCGGCCACCTCCTGCGTCGTGCCCGGGCGCAGCACCGCGTCTGGCGTGCCGCGATAGACGCTCCGCCAGTCGACGGCATAGGGCCCGATGTCTTCGGGCGCCGAGAGCACGTTGGCGGGCCCGACGACATCGGCAAGCGGGGCCAGGGAGGTCATCTGTGTCGACATGAGGCGCTCCCTGGCTAGGTTGGAGTTAGACCGGATCCCAGCTGAACACGTCGCCCGAGCGATCGAGCGGCATGAACGAGGGCTTCAGTGCCGGCAGGGCGATTTCGGCGATCTGCTCGGGGGTCCAGCCGCCGTCGTGGTGGATGCTGCGGAACGGCTTGGGCGAGCTGAACAGGAACAGCTCGTTGTTGCGGGTGCCGAACACCTGGCCGGTCACGTCCTTGGCCTGGTCGGAGGCGAGGAACACCGCCAGCGGCGCGTTCTTGTCCGGCGTCATCACCTTGATCTTCTCCAGCCGAGCCTGCTGCTCGGGCGTGGAGGCCGGGATGGAACTGGTCATGCGGCTCCAGGCGAACGGGGCGATGCAGTTGGACCGCACGTTGTAGCGCTGCATGTCCAGCGCGATGGACTTGGACAGCGCGGTGATGCCGAGCTTGGCGGCCGAGTAGTTCGCCTGGCCGAAATTGCCGATCAGGCCGGAGGTGGACGAGATGTGGATCATCGCCCCGCTCTCCTGCTTGCGGAAATGCGTGGCCGCGGCGCGGGAGGTGTAGAACGAGCCGTTCAGGTGCACGGCGATGACGGAGTTCCAGTCATCCTCGGTCATGCGATGGAAGATCACGTCGCGCAGGATGCCGGCGTTGTTCATCACGATGTCGATGCGCCCGTAATGGTCGAGCGCGGACTGGATGATCTTCTCCGCCGAGCCCCAGCTGGCGACGCTGTCGGTGTTGATCTCGGCCTGGCCGCCCTTCTGCTCGATCAGCGCCTTGGTCTGCTGGGCGGGGGTGGCGGAGCCGCCCTCGCCGGTCAGGGACGCACCGACGTCGTTGATGATGACCTTGGCGCCGGCCGCCGCCATCATGATGGCGATCTCGCGGCCGATACCGCCGCCGGCGCCGGTAACGACGGCGACCTTACCTTCGAGCATGGGCTTGGACATGGGTTCCCCTCTGGTTCCACTGCAAAATTGGGTGGGCGGGGAGGTTAGGCGGCCTGCTCCGGCTTGTGAACCCACCGGGTAGCGCGCTGGGGTGCGGAACCACTTGACTAGGTTGGAGGGATAGACCATTTCCACTCAATCAGGACCCTGCCAGTCCGATTAGTCCGCCAATCCGCGTCCAGGAGCTTTTCCGTCATGCTGAAGCTATCGAAGCTGACCGATTACGCCGTCGTGGTGCTGGTACGCCTGTCGGCCGGCGATCAGGTGCAGACCTCGCCCGGCATCGCGCATGCCACCGGCGTGCCGGAACCCACCGTCGCCAAGGTGCTGAAGGCGCTGGCCGGCGCCGGCCTGGTGGCGTCCCAGCGCGGTGCGCGCGGCGGCTACCGGCTGGCCCGCAAGTTGTCGGAAATCCCCGTGGCGGACGTGATCGCCGCCATCGACGGCCCGATCGCGCTGACCGCCTGCGT
>JBBIQA010000094.1:0-1788 GCA_037442565.1 Rhodospirillales bacterium | reverse complement strand
GGCTACAAATGGGGCTTCGAGACGGATATCGAAATGGACATGGCCCCGAAGGGCCTGACCGAGGATACCATCCGGCTGATCTCCGAACGCAAGAACGAGCCGGCCTGGCTGCTGGAATGGCGCCTGGCGGCTTTCGCCACCTGGAAGAAGATGGAGGAACCATCCTGGGCGCGGGTGAACCATCCGCCGATAGACTACCAGGACCTGTACTATTACGCGGCGCCGAAGAAGAAGCCCGGCCCGAAGAGCCTCGAAGAGGTCGATCCCGAGCTTCTGGCCATGTACGAGAAGCTCGGCATCCCGCTGAAGGAACGGGCCATTCTGGCCGGGGTTGAAGGCGCCGGCCAACCGGTCGAAGGCGAGCGCCAGATCGCCGTGGACGCGGTGTTCGACAGCGTCTCCGTCGCCACCACCTTCCGGGCCAACCTGGAAAAGGTCGGCGTGATCTTCTGCCCGATCAGCGAGGCGGTGCAGAACCATCCCGACCTGGTGCGCCAGTACCTGGGCTCCGTGGTGCCGGTCGGGGATAATTTCTTCGCCGCGCTGAACAGCGCCGTCTTCACCGACGGCAGCTTCTGCTTCATCCCCAAGGGCGTGCGCTGCCCGATGGAGCTGTCCACCTATTTCCGCATCAACGCCCGCAACACCGGCCAGTTCGAGCGCACCCTGATCATCGCCGAGGCAGCCAGCCATGTCAGCTATCTCGAAGGCTGCACCGCGCCGATGCGCGACGAGAACCAGCTGCACGCCGCGGTGGTGGAACTGGTGGCGATGGAAGACGCGCAGATCAAATACAGCACGGTGCAGAACTGGTATCCGGGCGACGCCGAGGGCCGCGGCGGCATTTACAACTTCGTCACCAAGCGCGGCATCTGCAAAGGCGCGCGCAGCAAGATTTCCTGGACCCAGGTGGAAACCGGCTCGGCGATCACCTGGAAATACCCGTCCTGCGTGCTGGAGGGCGAGGACAGCGTCGGCGAGTTCTACTCCGTCGCCGTCACCACCAACCACCAGCAGGCCGACACTGGCACGAAGATGATCCATATCGGCAAGGGCAGCCGCAGCACGATCGTCTCCAAGGGCATTAGCGCCGGCAAGTCCAACAACACCTATCGCGGCCTGGTGCGCATCACCGGGCAGGCGGAAGGCGCGCGCAACCACACCCAGTGCGACAGCCTGCTGATCGGCGATACCTGCGGCGCACACACCGTGCCCTATATCGAAAGCCGCAACCCGACGGCGAAGGTGGAGCATGAGGCCACCACGTCGAAAATCTCCGAGGACCAGCTGTTCTATTGCCGCTCGCGCGGATTGTCGGAGGAGGATTCGGTGAACCTGATCGTCAACGGGTTCTGCAAGGAAGTTCTGAAGGAATTGCCGATGGAGTTCGCGGTGGAGGCGCAGAAGCTGCTCGCCGTGAGCCTCGAAGGCTCGGTTGGTTAAGGATTGATGCAATGCTGACAATCAGCGGCCTGGCCGCGAACATCGACGACAAGCCGATCCTCCGGGGTATCGACCTCGTGGTGCCGACCGGGGAGGTGCACGCGATCATGGGCCCGAACGGCTCGGGCAAGTCCACCCTGTCCTACGTGCTGTCCGGGCGCGAGGACTACACCGTCACCGCCGGCAGCGTGGAGTACGACGGCCAGGATCTGCTGGCGATGGAGCCGGAGGCGCGCGCGGCGGCCGGGCTGTTCCTGGCGTTTCAGTATCCGGTGGAACTGCCGGGGGTGAACAACGCCAATTTCCTGCGCACCGCGCTGAACGCCCAGCGCCGCGCCCGCGGCG
>JBBIQA010000093.1:4404-16930 GCA_037442565.1 Rhodospirillales bacterium | reverse complement strand
GCTGGGCAGGTTCGGGCTGGGCAGGTTCGGGCTGGGCGGGACTTGGCTCCGCCAGCGCGGCGGCGGGTGCCTGAGGGGTCGATGTCTGGGCTGTCAGGGCAGCCTGTTCCTCGGCCCGCTCCAACGCCTCGAAGATGTCGTAGCCGTGGCCGCCGAACGGATTGGCCGGGGTCGGGCCGGTGTACACCGGCGGCAGTTCGGGCTGTTCGGCGCCGATTTCCGCGACCGACGGCAGCGTTTCGTCATCGCGCCGCCGACGGCGGCCGCCGCGACGACCACGCCGCCGGCGCTGAGCCTCCTCGTCCTCGGGGTTCAGCACGGCTTCCGTCTCCGCGCCAGATGCCGCCCCAGCTTCTGGGCGAGTTTCTGGACCAGATGCCGCGATCGCCGCGCCCGCGGTCAGTTCCGCGGTGAGTTCGGCGGTCATGGTGTCGGCGATCTCTTCGGGGCTCGCCGGCAGGGCGCCGGCGGCCTCGCGGTCGTCCTCGGCGGCCGGTTCCGCGCCTTCGGGCGCACCGTCCTCGCGGCGACCGCCCCGGCGCCGGCGGCGACGCTTGCGGCGGCTGCGTTCGGCGGCCTCCTCGGCCGTCTCGGTGCCGGTGGCACGCGCCTCGGTGGCTTCCTCAGCCTCCTCGGCCGGCTCCTCGGCGATGTCGACAACCTCCTCTTCCTCGATTTCGGCCTCGATGTCGCGGCTTGCGGCGGCGGGCGCCGGCTGGCTCTGCCAGGCATCCTGGGTGATCATCGGCGGCGCCTCGCCCGGCAGCAGGGCGCGCAGCCGCTCGATGCGGATGTTCGGCGGCAGCAGGCTTTCGTCGCTGGCAAAGGTCACGTGCATGCCGTAGCGCGCCTCGATCCCCATCAGCCGGTCGCGCTTGTGGTTCAGCACATACATCGCAATGGAGGTGGCGGCGTAGACCACGATTTCGGCCGAGCGGCGCTTGGCGCCCTCTTCCTCGATCGCGCGCAGCACCTGGATCGCCGCGCTCTCCGTGCTGCGGACATGCCCAAGGCCGCCGCAATGCGGACAGGTGACGAAGCTGGTCTCGGCCAGGCTGGGGCGCAGCCGCTGGCGCGACATTTCCAGCAGGCCGAAATGGCTGATCTGGCCGACCTGGATGCGCGCGCGGTCGTTCTTCAGCGCCTCCTTCAGGCGGCGCTCCACCATCGCGTTGTGCTTCTTCGCCTCCATGTCGATGAAGTCGATGACGATCAGGCCGGCAAGGTCGCGCAGGCGCAGCTGGCGGGCCACCTCGTCGGCGGCCTCCAGGTTGGTGCGCAGCGCGGTCTCCTCGATGCCGCGTTCGCGGGTGGAGCGGCCGGAGTTGACGTCCACGGCCACCAGCGCCTCGGCCTGGTTGATCACCAGATACCCGCCGGACTTCAGCTGCACCGTCGGGCTCATCATCGCGTCGAGCTGGGCATCCACCTGATAGCGTGCGAACAGCGGCTGGCCGTTCGGGTCGCGCCAGAGATGCACCTTTTTCGCGTGGGTCGGCATCAGCATGCGCATGAAGTCATGCGCCGCGCGCCAGGCTTCCTCGCCGTCCACCTGGATCTCGTCGACATCGCGCGAATAGACATCGCGGATCGCCCGCTTGATCAGCGAGGCTTCCTCATAGATCAACGCCGGCGCCACCGAGCGCATGGTGTGCTCGCGGATGTCGTCCCACAGCCGCATCAGGTATTCGCAGTCGCGCGTGATCTCCGGCTTCGGCCGCTGGGCGCCGGCGGTGCGCACGATCAGGCCCATGCCCTTGGGAATGCCGAGCTCGGCGGTGATTTCCTTCAGGCGGCGGCGATCGGCGGCGGAGGTGATCTTGCGGGAAATGCCGCCCCCGCGCGGGGAGTTCGGCATCAGCACGCAGAACCGGCCGGCGAGCGAGATATAGGTGGTCAGCGCCGCGCCCTTGGTGCCGCGCTCCTCCTTGACCACCTGGATCAGCAGGATCTGGCGGCGCTTGATGACTTCCTGGATCTTGTAGTTGCGCAGGAAGCGAGGCGGGATCCGCGCTTCCCGCTGATCCTCGCCGGCTTCCGCGGGCTGTTCCGGTTCGCCCTGGAAGGTATCGAGGGCCGGGCCGTTGGCCGGATAGGCTTCCTGGTCCGCCGTGGCCGGCACGTCGTGGCCGTACGTGTCGAACGGCGCGGCGGGAGGTGCCGCGTCGGGAGCGGCGAAGGTGAATTCCGGCTGTGGCTCATCGCCTTCCGGCGCCAGCGCCTCGACCGTGTCGGAGACGGTTTCCTGGCCGATCGAGGCCGGTTGCGCGCGCGTTCCGGGCGCGAAGGGCTCCGGCGCTCCGTCCGCCTCGGAGCCGGCAGGCTCGGCGGTCAGGGGCTCGGCGGTTACGGACTCGGTGCTGGCGGGCTCCGGTGTCCCGTCCGGCGGCAACGCGGGCGCAGCGCCGTCGCTGTATTCATCAGCGTGCGCCGCCGGGTATTCCCCGCCATGGTATTCCCCGGCGTGCGCCGCCGGGGCGCTGACGCCAGGCTCGATCGTCTCCGGCTCGGCGTAGGAAATTTCGATCTCGCGGACATTGGCGGAGACGGTCTCGCCGGCCTCTTCGGCCGCGGCGGCACGATCTTCCTCTTCCTCCTCGCGGCGGGCGTCCTCGGCCTGCATTTCCAGCAGGCGCTGACGGTCCGCCACCGGGATCTGGTAGTAATCGGGGTGGATCTCGCCAAAGGCGAGGAAGCCGTGGCGGCCGCCGCCATACTCCACGAACGCCGCCTGCAGGCTGGGCTCCACCCGCACCACCTTGGCGAGGTAGATGTTGCCCTTGAGCTGGCGCTTGGTCGATGTCTCTACATCGAAGTCTTCGAGCCGGTTACCGTCCAGCACCACCACGCGGGTTTCTTCCGCGTGTGTGGCATCGATCAACATGCGTTTGGTCATTTAGTCCTGAGCTCCGGTGCGTCGCCCGTTGCCGCGTCCGCATGACCGTCCATTTCCCGAAGGCGTGTCGGCCTGGGGTGTTCTGGGTCCTGCGCGCTGGCGGGCGGCGAAAAAGGTTTGCGGGAAGGGGCTGGCCCATCCGTCCGGGACCCGCGTTCAGCGCGTCGGCGAGCCAATTGCCGCACCCATCGGTGCCAGCCCCGCAAACCGGCAACACCGCGCGAGCCGGCACCCGGAGGGTGCCATTGCGAGGGGAGGGCTTGGGGATTGAGCCCATCGGGGCTGCATTTGGCGCGTAGACGATCATTCGGTCCCTGGCGTGTGGGCCCTGCGCTCCTTGATGAAGCGCGGCCCCGTTGAAGTCATTGCCGGCTGAATTCCTGGGGCCACCGCAACGCCATGGACAGGGCGTGGCTGATGAACGACCCGAGCGGAACTCGGCCCCGGCGCGCAGCATGCGCGGCGCGGGCGGTGACAAGGCATCGGCGGTTAGGTCTTCCCGGATCCCGCCCGCACCGCTTCCTGACCGGTAGCGCGTAGCCAGGGGCAGGTTTGGAGTGATGAGCGAGTCCCAACATAGAAGCGACGCTTCCGCCGGTGCGGGCAAGGGGTGGAAAACCACCGATCACCGTCGAGCCACCGAAGCGATTGCGACCATGACGCAAACCGGCCGCTATCGCAAGCTGAACCTCGCGCCGCCCTCATTTCGTCATGAACTGGCCGTAATCAACGGGAAAGGTGCATTTCTGGATGTTATCTGTTAAAAGAATCGGAAATGACATCGCCCATGGACCCTGCCTCGCCGCTGTTCAGCCGCCGTGTCCTGCTGGGATATGGGGTGACCGGCACGTTTTTGCTGCCCACGCTGTTGCAGGCGTCGATGGCCGAGGCCGCGTCGTCCAAGACCCCCAAGCCGGCGCACGGCGCTCCCCCAAAGGCGCATCCCGGAAAGGGCAAGCTGCCCCTGGTGATGCTGGACCCCGGCCATGGCGGCAAGGATCCGGGCGCGATCGGCGTTTCCGGCACCTATGAAAAATACATTTCCCTGGCAGCGGCGCATGAACTGAAGCGCCAGCTGGATGCCCGGGGCCGCTACCGGGTGGAACTGACCCGCACGCGGGACGTGTTCGTGCCGCTGGATGAACGGGTGGCCCGCGCGCAGGGCAGGGGCGCGTCACTGTTCGTGTCGATGCACGCCGACGCGCTGCGCGATCCCGGGGTGCGTGGGGCCTCGGTCTATACCCTGGCGAACTCGGCCTCCGACGCGCAGACCGCGGCACTGGCGGTGCGGGAGAACAGCGCCGACCGCTTCGGCGGCCCGGCTTTTCGCAATACGCCGCCGGAAGTGGCGCGCATCCTGTCCAGCCTGGTGCGCCAGGAGACCCGGGCCGGTTCGGCCCGCCTGGCGCATTCGATGGTCGGCAGCCTCGACCATAACGTGCCGCTGCTGGTCAATCCGGCGCGCCACGCCGGGTTCGTCGTGCTGAAGGCCGCGGATATTCCCAGTGTGCTGGTGGAGATGGGCTTCATGTCCAACCCCCGCGACGAGGCGGAACTGCGCAAGGCAAGCCACCGCGCCCGTGTCGCCGGCGCGATGGCGCACGCGGTGGACGCCTATTTCCTCGCCCAGGCCGGCGTGATGCGAGCCGCCCTGTAGGGCGGGTTTGGCGCAGACCCTTCCCATGCGCCGTTGTTTAAGGCATTTGCCGGTGGTTTTGCCGTCCGATCCCCCTATATCTGTCCCGATCTCCAGCAGGACGTCCGACCCCGTATCATGATCGTTGCCCAATGACCGGACCGCTTACCGCCGGCGAGCCGTTGCTGCCTCCGCAGCCGGGCGTCGCTCCAGGTTCCCCGAAATCCGGCAAGCCGCCGGCGGGCAAGCGCGCCCATAAGCGCCCGCGCGGCAGCGTCGCCGGACGCGTGCTCGGCGCGCTGTTCGGTTTGGCTACCGTGGGATTGGCCGTGGCCGGAATCGGCGGCTATGCCACCTATGTCCATTTCAGCCAGGACCTGCCGGACGTGGAGGGGCTGCGCCACTATCAGCCCCCGGTGATGAGCCGGGTATATGCCTCCGACGCGCGCCCGATCGCCGAACTGGCGACGGAACGGCGCATTTTCGTGCCCTATTCCGCCATTCCCGAAATCGTGAAGCGCGCCTTCGTGTCCGCCGAGGACCAGAATTTCTGGACCCATCGTGGCGTGGATCCGCTGGCGATCATCCGCGCGGCGCTGACCAACCTGCAGCAGATGGGCCAGGATCGCCGCCCGATCGGCGCCTCCACCATCACCCAGCAGGTCGCCAAGAACATGCTGCTGGACAATCAGCTGTCGCTCGCCCGAAAGGTGCGCGAGGCGATCCTGGCGCTGCGCATCGAGGACGCGCTGACAAAGCAGCGCATTCTGGAGCTGTACCTGAACGAGATCTATCTCGGCCTGCAATCCTATGGCGTGGCGGCGGCCGCGCAGAGCTATTTCAACAAGCCGCTGGACCAGCTGACGATCGCGGAGGCGGCCTTCCTCGCCGCCCTGCCGAAGGCGCCCAACAACTACAATCCGTTCCGCGCGCCGGAAGCGGCCAAGGCGAGGCGGGACTGGGTGATCGACCGCATGGCCGACGATCATGCCATCACCGCGGCCCAGGCCGCCACCGCCAAGGCCGAGCCGATCCAGCCGTCGCTGTATCGACGGGCGGAGCTGGTGCCCGGCGCCGAATGGTTCGCCGAGGACGTGCGCCGCCAGCTGGTCGAGCGCTTCGGCGCCGATACGACGACGCAGGGCGGCCTGATGGTGCGCACCAGCATGAACCCGGCGCTGCAGGAGGCCGCGGAAAAAAGCCTGCGTGACGGGCTCATGGCCTATGACCGCAAAATGGGCGGCTGGCGCGGCCCTGTCGGCCATCTCGACGGCATCGGCGGACCGCGCGATGACTGGGCCGGCCCGTTGGCGCAATTGCCGCATACCCCGGGCATGCTGCCCCATTGGCGCCAGGCGGTCGTGCTGGAAGCCACCGACACGGAGGCGAAGCTGGGTTGGCTGGACCACCCGGCGGGCAGCGCGCCGAACGCCGTGCCGGAGCGGCATGTCGGTCAGATGCTGCTGTCGGATATCGGCTGGGCCCGCCCGGTGCATGACGGCAAGCCCGGCCCGGCACCGCGCCGGATGGCGGATGTCGCGCGCGTTGGCGATGTCGTGCTGATCGAGCCTCCCGTGGCGCCGGCTGCCGCCTCGCCGGCCCCACCGCCGGCGGCCGGTTCTGCAAGGTCGCGCCCCGCCGCCCCGCCGGTGCCGCGCCCCGACCGGGTGACGCTGCGGCAGGTTCCGGCGGTGCAGGGCGGCCTGGTGTCGCTGGATCCGGCAACCGGCCGGGTGCTGGCTCTGGTCGGCGGCTGGAGCTTCGAGGCCAGCCAGTTCAACCGTGCCACCCAGGCACAGCGCCAGCCGGGGTCCAGCTTCAAGCCGATGGTCTACCTGACCGCGCTGGAGCGCGGGATTTCCCCCAGCCAGAAATTCCTGGACGCGCCGCTCGTGATCGACAACGGCAGCGCCGGACGCTGGCGTCCGGGCAACTACGAGCAGAGTTTCAACGGCCCGACCCCGATGCGCATCGCGCTCGAGAAATCGCTGAACCTGGTGACCCTGCGCATCGCCCAGACCGTCGGCATGGACGCGGTGGCGCAGACGGCGATCGCGTTCCACGTCGTCGATTCCATGCCCCGCGTGCTGCCGGCGGCGCTCGGCGCGGTGGAAACCACGGTGCTGCGCATGGCCGGTGCCTATGGCACGCTCGCGGCCGGCGGCCATGAGGTGATCCCGACGCTGATCGACAGCGTGCAGGACCGCGACGGCCACGTCGTGCTGCGCGCCGGCGCCGGCGAATGCGGCGACTGCGCCGACCCCAAGGTTCCGCCGAGCCTGGAGGATACCCGCCGCTTGATCGCCGATCCCGCCAGCGACTTTCAGATGGTCACCATGATGCAGGGCGTGGTGAAGCGCGGCACCGGCTATGCGGCCGGCAAGGGCCTGGACCGCGCCATCGCCGGCAAGACCGGCACCACCCAGGACTTCACCGATGCCTGGTTCGTCGGCTTCACCCCCGACCTCGTGACCGCGGTCTGGGTCGGTTTCGACAATCCGGTCACGCTCGGCAACAACGAGACCGGCGGCGCGGTGGCCGCGCCGATCTGGCACGACTACATGGCGTTCGCGCTGAAAAACCGCCCCAACCTGACCTTCCCGGTGCCGCCCGGTGTCACCCTGGCGAATTGGGGCGGCAACACGGTCGACGCTTTCAAGCCCGACCAGGTGCCCGGCGCGTCCGGGCCGGTGTACGGCGGCGTCAGCGCCCCCGCCGAAACTGGCGCCGAGGGCGGCGGCACGGCCGGCGGTGCTGCCCCGGGCGGCGCTGGGGCCGGCGGGGTCGACAGCCGTCTGGGTGGCCTGTATTGACCCGCCTCCCGGAATTCCGACATGCCGTATGTCCCCGTCTCCCTCTTTTTCTGTAAAGCAATACGATGTCTGCCGAAGCCGATACCCTGAACGACAAGATCAAGCAGTCGGTCGCACTGCTGAGGAGGCATCTTTGACTGGGATGCCGCCCAGCATCGCCTGGCGGAGCTGAACGCGCTCGCCGAGGACCCCGCCCTCTGGAACGACGCCGCCAACGCCCAGAAGCTGATGCGCGAGCGTACGTTTCTCGCCAATGGCGTCGAGGCGGTGCTGACGCTGGAAGCCGAGGTGTCCGACACGATGGAGCTTATTGAACTTGCCGAGGCCGAGGGCGACGCCGCCATGGTCGAGGACGGGTTGAAATCGCTGCGCGCCATGGCCGAGGAAGCGCATCGCCGCGAGATCGAGAGCCTGCTGTCGGGCGAGGCGGACGCCAATGATTGCTATATGGAAATCAACGCCGGCCAGGGCGGCACCGAGGCGCAGGACTGGGCCGAGATGCTGCAGCGCATGTATATCCGCTGGGGCGAGCAGCACGGCTACAAGGTGGTGCAGCTCGAGGAGTCGGAGGGCGAGCAGGCCGGCATCAAGTCCGTCACGCTGCAGTTCAGCGGGCCGAACGCCTATGGCTGGCTGAAGACCGAGGCCGGGGTGCACCGGCTGGTCCGCATCTCCCCGTTTGACGCCGCCGCGCGCCGCCAGACCAGTTTCGCCAGCGTCTGGGTCTATCCGGTGGTGGATGACAGCATCGAGATCGAGATCAATCCGGCCGATTTGAAGGTGGATACCTACCGCGCCTCCGGCGCCGGCGGCCAGCACGTCAACAAGACCGAAAGCGCCATCCGGATCACCCACATTCCCACCGGTATCATCGTTGCCTGCCAGACCGACCGCAGCCAGCACCGCAACCGCGCCACCGCCATGGCGATGCTGAAGGCCCGTATGTATGAGGCCGAACTGCAGAAGCGCGAGGCGGCGTCCGCCCTGGTGGAGGATGCCAAGACCGCCATCGGCTGGGGCCACCAGATCCGCAGCTACGTGCTGGCGCCATACCAGATGGTCAAGGATCTGCGCACCGGCGTGGAAAAGGGCAACCCCGACGCGGTGCTGAACGGCGACCTCGACGATTTCATGGCCGCGTCCCTGGCCGCCCGCGTCGGCGCCACCCGTTCGGAGGCGAGCGCCCAGGCAAACTGATGGGGCCAACTGACGGGGCAAACTGACGGGGCCAATGGCGCGCGCGAATCCGGTGAGGGAACAGCGCGAGATGCCGGTTTTCAACGAAACGCCGGTGCGCCCCGCGTGTCGGAACGCACAAGGCGGGACCAGGTACACACGAATCTTTGTCCTGGACCTTGCTGTCATGATTCATTTGGATATTTACAAAAGGTATCAGCGAACCTATCTTAACGATATGAGTATCCCGAGATTTACCCGTTACACGTGTGTCGGGGCGAGAGTTACAGCCCATGCTATCCTAAGCCTGTCAGCCAAAGTGCCTGTACTCGCGGCCGCCCTGTGCGTCTGCTTGTCCGGCGCCCTGCTGGCCGGGCTTGCCTCGGCGCCTGCCGCGGCGGCGGGCGACGCGGTGGACATCACCTTCAGCACGCCTGGCCCGTTCGCCGGCAGCGCGCTGACCTACCATGTGACCGGCACGGCGTTCGGCGGCGATCATTCGTTCATGGCGGGCTTCGACCTTGGCGACGGTACGCTGCCGCCTTTCGGGCCGTATCCCGATACCCTGACCAGCCTATCCATCAGTCTCGCCGGGGGGAGCGCGGGTAGCGACTTCCCATTGACCTATCATGCGCTGCAGGCGCCGGGGGACAATGTCGGCCTCGGGCTGACCTATCCCAGCGCCGCCTTCTACATCGACATCGCCGATTACACGGACCTGCTGGCACCGCCCAGTATCGTATCGGTTGGCGTGTTCCGGCACGGCGACGCGTTCAACAACGACACCAACTACGTTTTATCGACCGGTTGCGGCGAGCTGGGCAGTCCGGCCGTGTGCACCGTGGCCAGTTGGGCCGGCGTGGGCAGCGGCGGCCTGCAACCGCAGTCTCAGGAAACGCCGGAGCCGGCTTCCCTGGCGATGCTCGCGGTCGGGCTGGTCGGCCTGGGCTGGGCAATGCGCCGCCGCTGAGCGGACACGGAGGAACGGCACTCGTCAGGCGTCCCTCGCTCGGCCGCCGGCCATGCCCATACGCGTAACGCGGCGCCGCGGATTTTCGGGCTGACATGGAGCACAGGTCATCTATACTGATCGGTATCCAGAGAAGGCCCATCGCATGGTCGCGCAAAAGCTCGCCAAATTCTGCTCCGCCCGTTCCGCAGGCCCGTCCGGCGACGGCTTCCACTACGGCTGGGTCGTTCTCGCGGTGATGTTCTGCGCCATGCTTGCCGGCGTTGGCGTCCGCGCTGCCCCCGGCGTCATGATCGTGCCGCTGCAGCATGCCTTTGGCTGGGATGTCTCCACCATCTCCGGCGCCGTTTCCATCAACATCATCCTGCTCGGCCTGACCGGCCCGTTCCTGACCGGCCTGATGGAGGTCATCGGCCTGAAGCGCACCATCCTCGGCTGCATGACGGTGCTGATGACCGGCACCGGCCTGTCCTATTTCATGACCGAGCCGTGGCAGTTGTTCGTCACCTGGGGCCTGATGGTCGGCATCGGCGCCGGCGCCGGCGCGGTCGGCATGGCCGCCGCGGTCGCCAATCGCTGGTTCATCCGGCGCACCGGATTCGCGATGGGCATGCTGTCCTCGGCCAATGCCGCCGGCCAGCTGGTGTTTCTGCCGCTGCTGGCGTTGCTCGCCAACCGCTATGGCTGGCAGGGCGTCGCGGTCGGGGTCACGGCGGCGATCGCCGTGATGATCCCGGTGGTCGCCCTGGTGTTGCCGGAGTCGCCCGCCTCCATCGGCCTGCCGCCCTATGGCGGAACCGCAGTCATCGCGCCGCAGGCGCGCAGCGCCAATCCGTTCATGATCGCCGTCCATGCCCTGCGCCGGGCATCGCGCTCGATGGATTTCTGGCTGCTGACCCTCAGCTTCGGCATCTGCGGCCTGTCCACCAACGGCCTGATCAACACCCATCTCATCGCCTATTGCGCCGATAACGGCATTTCCGAGATGAACGGCGCGTCGATCCTCGCCGCCATCGGCGTGTTCAGCCTGATCGGCTCCGCCGCGTCCGGCTGGATGTGCGACCGCTTCAATCCCCGCATGCTGCTGTTCTGGTACTACAGCCTGCGCGGCCTTTCGCTGGTGATCATGCCGTTCACCAATTTCGGACCCGCCCCGCTGGCGATCTTCGCGGTGTTCTACGGCCTGGACTGGGTTGCCACCGGTCCCGCCACTTTCGCGCTCACCAACGAGGTGTTCGGCCGCAGGGACGCGCCGGTGATCGTGTCCTGGATCTTCGTCGGCCATCAGGTCGGCGGCGCCATCGCCGCCTTCGGCGCCGGCTTCGTGCGCAGCGCCACCGGCAACTATCTGCTGGCCTTCCTGTCCGCCGGCATCGCCTGCCTGCTCGCCTCCATGCTGGTGCTGCGCGTCGCCAAGCCCGCCCTGGTCTACGCAGCGGCGGAGTAGCGCGGCCGGCGGGTCCCGTTTACGCTCTGCCCATGCGGCAGGAAGCGGAAAGAATCGTTGTGCTGGGCGCCGGCCATGCCGGCGGCTCGGTGGTGGCCTTTCTGCGCCAATATGGCTGGTCCGGCGCGATCACCCTCGTCGGCGCCGAGCCGATCCCGCCTTATCACCGCCCGCCGCTGTCCAAGGCCTGGCTGAAGGGCGAGGCCGATGCCGTCTCCCTCGCGCTGCGCCCGGAGACATTCTACGCCGACAGCGGCATCGATCTGCGCCTGGGCGCCACCGCCACGGCGATCGACCGCGCGGGAAAGCGGGTCACGCTGACCAACGGCGAAACCCTCGGCTACGACCGCCTGATCCTGGCGCTCGGCGCCCGTGCACGAAAGCTGCCGGTCGCCGGCGCGGACCTCGCCGGCGTGCTCGACCTGCGCACCGCCGCGGACGCCGATCATCTGAAGGCGGCCCTCAGCCCCGGCAAGACCCTCGCCATCATCGGCGGCGGCTATATCGGCCTGGAGGCCGCCGCCTCCGCCCGCGCGCTGGGGGCGGAGGTCGCCGTGATCGAGCGCGAGCCGCGTCTGCTCGCCCGGGTCGCCTCGCCCGCCTTGTCCGAGTTCTTTTTGAACTTCCATCGATCGAAGAGCGTCGCGGTGGAACTCAACGCCGGCGTCACGGCGCTGGAAGGAGAGGGCGGCCGCGTCGCCGCGATCCGCCTGTCGGATGGGAGCGCCATCCGGTGCGACGCCGCCCTGATCGGGGTCGGCGCCGTCGCCAACGACGACCTGGCCCGCGCCTGCGGCCTGGCGTGCAACAACGGCATCGAGGTCGACCTCGCCGCACGGACGCAGGACCCGTCGATCCATGCCATCGGCGATTGCACCCTGCGCCCGCTGCCGCAGTACGGCCGGATGTTCCGCCTGGAATCGGTGCCCAACGCGATCGAGCAGGCCAAGCAGGCCGCCGCCAGCATCTGCGCCCGCCCGGCGCCGGCGCCGGAAATTCCCTGGTTCTGGTCCGATCAGTATGATCTGCGCCTGCAGATCGCCGGCCTGTCCTTCGATGCCACCGAAACCGTCCTGCGCGGCGATCCCGCCACGGCCAGTTTCGCGGTTTTCCATCTGGCCCCGGACGGCACGGTGCAGGCGGTCGAGGCCGTCAACGCGCCGCCGGAGTTCATGGCCGGCAAGCTGCTGATCGCCAGGCGCAAACCGGTGTCTCGCGCGGCGCTGGCCGATGTGTCAGTGTCCATGAAGGACTTGCTGTAGAAAACTATGCACCGCGATGCGCGGCGCGCAATGGGGAAACAAATGCCGAAGGTTACCTTCATCGAACATAACGGTACCGCGCACACGGTGGAGGCCAAGACCGGTCTCAGCGTCATGCTGGCCGCCATCACCAACAACGTGCCGGGCATCGACGCCGATTGCGGCGGCGAATGCGCCTGCGCCACCTGCCATGTCTATATCGAGCCGGAATGGCAGGCCAAGGTGCTGGCGGAAGCGGGCCCCCCGAACAGCCAGGAAGCGAGCATGCTCAGCTTCGCCGCCACCACCCAGGACAATTCCCGCCTGTCCTGCCAGATCACCGTCAC
>JBBIQA010000093.1:0-4304 GCA_037442565.1 Rhodospirillales bacterium | reverse complement strand
AAAATAGTTCTCCGGCCCGGGAAACAGCCGGGCACGCACCTCTGCCGCATAGGCCGCCGCCGCGCCGCCGATCGCCTCGTTCAGCGCGGCGTAGCGTTTGACGAAACGCGCGGTGGCTTCGCCAAACATGCCAAGCAGGTCGTCGGTCACCAGGATCTGGCCGTCGCAGGCCGGCGACCCGCCGATCCCGATCACCGGCACCGGCAGTTCCTCGCTCAGCGCGCGGGCCAGCGGTTCCAGCACGGCCTCGACCACCACGGCGAAGGCTCCGGCCTCGACGATCGCGCGGGCGTCGCCGCTGATCTTGGCGCTTTCCGCGGCGTTGCGGCCGCGCGAGCGATAGCCGCCGAGCGCGTTCACCGCCTGCGGCGTCAGCCCGACATGGCCCATGACCGGAATGCCGCGCTGGCTGAGGAACGCCACCGTCTCCGCCATCTCCACGCCGCCTTCCAGCTTGACGGCGGCGCAGCCGGTTTCCGCCATCACCCGCGCCGCCGCCTCGAACGCCATTGCGGGAGAGGCCTGGTAGCTGCCGAAGGGCAGGTCGACGACGACCAGCGCCTTGCTCGTATGCCGCACCACGGCGCTGCCATGGGCGATCATCATGTCCAGCGTCACCGGCAGGGTGCTGTCGAAGCCATAGATCACCATGCCGAGACTGTCGCCGACGAGCAGCATGTCCACATGCGGATCGAGCAGCCGCGCCATGGGCGCGGTATAGGCCGTCAGGCAGACCAGGGGTTCGCCACCCTTGCGGGCGGCGAAGCGAGGAACCGTCATTCGTTTCACGACACGCGAGACACTCAAGGCTTGCTTCCTGTCCGTTGGGTCAATGTCAGTCCGGCGGATGCCGGTTAAACCGCGAACCCGACGCGGTTCTGCCGGTCGGTCGCCCAGATCTCCGCCAGCAGCCGGTCCGCCGGCGGCTTGCCGATTACCGGCGTCGTCAGCTCGTAGTATTTCTCGGTCAGTTCCAGATCCGACAGCGGCATGTCCGGATCGCCCTTGCGGGTGGGCTGGTAGTGCCGGACCTGGCGGCCGTCCTTCAGCGCAATGGAAACGATCGCCGAGCGCCGGCCGGGAAACTCGGCCTCGCATTTCGGATCGATTTCCATTTTCACTCGCCGCATCATCGCGTGCACCGCCGGATCGCGCAGCCGTTCCGGCGTCACGCTGTCCAGTCGCACGCTGCCATGCACCATGGCGCTGGCCACTGTGTAGGGCGTGCTGAACCGGCCGTCGAACGGGGTATCCACCTGCCAGCGGCCGGTGATGTCCACGCTGGCCTTGTAGGTGCTGACGGTAATCGCCTCGATGTCGTCCGGCGTGAAACCATGTTCCCGCTTCAGCACCAGCGCGGCGTCGATCGGCGCGAAGCTGTGGCCGCAGCAGCCATGGTTCTTGAAGGTCATCGCGGTGATGTTGTAGCGCGTGCCGAGGCCGTCCGTCGCTGCCGCCCAGTCCGGATCGACGCTCATCGCGGCGCCGAAGCCGGCGGGGCCTTCCAGGATGTCGTGCGCGCCCGTCACCCCCTCGGCCGCCCCCATCGCCGCCAGCGCGCCGGCTTCGGCCGCGTGGCCGGCATGCAGGGGCTTGGTCTGTGTCTGGGTGCGGAACGCCTGCTGCAGGGCAGCGGCGAAGGTGCCGGCGGTGCCGATGGCGTCGGCGAACTGGGTGCGGTTCAGCCCCAGCACGGTGGCCACGGCCGCCGCCGCGCCGAAGGTGCCGATCGTGCCGGTGGTGTGCCAGAAGCGGTAATGCGAGGGCTGCACCGCCACGCCGATACGGGTGGAAACCTCGTATCCCACCACGATGGCCCGCAGCAGCGTGTCGCCGTCCACCTCGCGCGCCTGCGCCGCGGCCAGGGCAGCGGCGATCACCGGGCAGCCCGGATGATACACCGCGTCGCGGAAGATGTCGTCGAACTCGACGGTGTGCGATGCCGCGCCGTTCAGCAGCGCCGCGCTGCGCAGCGGCGCATGCCGGTTGGCGCCGTAGACCATGGCCTTGCCATGCCCCAGCTCGTCCGCCAGCGCCCGGAACAGCCGCGTCGCCGGTTCGATCCGGGTGCCCGGCAGCAGGGCGGCGAACCAGTCGATCAGCGCCCGCTTGGCGTGGTGGCGCACATCCTCGGGCAGAAGCCGGGTCTGCTCGTTCACGGCATAGTCGGCGATGGTCTCGATCAGGGCGCCCATGGTCTGTCTCTCTCGTTTCCGTCCTCGTTGCCGGCATACTCCGGCCCAGCCCGGCCCCTGTCAAAGCCGCTGAACCCTCGTTACCCTGCCCCAAGGCAGCAGGATTCCCATGACACAAGACACGATCGGCAACCGCATCTTCGAGGAGTATCTCCGCCAGGCCTATTTCCTGCTGGAGGAAGGCTGCGTGCCGCGCCAGATCGACGACGCCATGCAGGCCTGGGGCTGGGCGATGGGACCGCTGCGGGTCATGGACCTCGCCGGCGGTGATATCGGCTGGAACATCCGCAAGCGCCGCGCGATCGAGCAGCCGGACCGGCCGTATTCCAGGATCCCGGACCTGATCTGCGAAATGGGCCGCTTCGGCCAGAAAACCAACGCCGGCTACTATCTCTACACACCGCAGGCACGCCAGGGCCTGCGTGATCCGGAGATCGAGGCGATGATCGTCGCCCACTCCGCCACCATCGGCCTGCGCCGCCGGGAGATCGGCCCGGCCGAAATCGTTGAGCGCTGCCACCTCGCGATGATCAACGAAGCCGCCAAGATACTGGACGAAGGCATCGCCTACCGCCCGGTGGACATCGACGTGGTCTACGTCAACGGCTACGGCTTCCCCGCCGCCAAGGGTGGCCCGACGTTCCAGGCCGACCGGATCGGCATTCCCCAGGTGCTGGAGCGCCTTCGCCATTACCGGAAAGGCCATCAGGGCTGGGCGTTCGAGCCGGCGGAACTGCTGCTGGACCTGGCGGGGCGTGGTGCGAATTTTGCCTCGTTGAACGGCAAGTCCGGGTAAAATTGACAGGGCTCCAGGCGGAGCGGAACATCGATGCAGCAAAATCCCAGGAGGCAGCCATGATCCTGACGGCAGACAGCGACATCGCCAGCCGAACCAACAAGCGCCGGGCGAACGAGGGCTGGAACACCCTGTTCATCGGCGCCAACCGCTTCACCAGGAAGCCCGACGAACCAACCCCTTCCGAGGACACGCTGTTCCCCGTGGCGTTCCTGGTGGAAAAGGAACCCGGCGCCATCGTCCGCCCGCATTTTCACCAGGCCGAGCAGTTCCAGATCGTCGTCGGCGGCGGCGGCAGGTTCGGGGTGCATGATGTGGACGGCATCGTGGTTCACTACACCGGCCCCTACACGGCCTACGGCCCCCTGGTCGCCTCCGACAAGGGGCTGGACTGGTTCACCCTGCGCAATGGCTGGGACCCTGGCGCGCGCTACATGCCCGCCGAGCGCCAGGGCCTGCGCGAAGGCCGCGCCCGCTATCCGCACCGCGAAGCCACCGTCGAGGTTCGCCACGTGCTGACCGAGACCGAACTCGCCCGCCTCTCGGGCAACACCGAGGAAGCGATCCTCGTCCCGGCCGACGATGGCGTCGCCGCCTGGCGCTATCGCCTGGCTCCCGGCGGGACGCTGACCGGGCCGGAGCCCGGCATGGGCGGCGGCCAGTTCTGGGTGATCCTTTCCGGCAGCATGACCGCCACCGGGGACAATCTGCTGCCGGTGAAATCCTGCGTGTTCGTATCGCCCGAGGACACCGCCCTGGCGCCGGCCGCCGGCCCGCTGGGGGCGGAGATGCTTTGCCTGCAGTTCGCGGTTCGGCCCCGGCACTGACAGCGATCCGCCGCGCGCCGATGACGATCCGATGAAGGGCCTATGACGCGCTGGCTTTTCAGCACGCCATACCTCAACTTGCGATGAGCGCGGCCCCGGGCGGGCACGGAACAACCGCAAGCATGAGGCAGACATGAGCGATCTCGTCGTTATTTGCTTTCCGAACGAGGAAAAGGCCGAGGAAATCCGTGAACGCGTGCTGCGGCTGCAAAAGGAATACCTGATCAGCCTGGAAGACGCCGTGGTAGCGGTCAAGAAACCCGACGGACAGATCAAGCTGAACCAGATGATCAATCCGACGGCGGTTTCCGCCGCTTCCGGCACGATGTGGGGCGCGCTGATCGGCCTGATCTTCATGATGCCGCTGGCGGGCGCCGCCATCGGCGCCGCATCCGGGGCGATCGGCGGGGCGCTGACCGATCTCGGCATCAACGACAAATTCATGAAGGAGGTGGCCGACACCATCCATCCGGGCGAGGCCGCGCT
>JBBIQA010000092.1:4622-16988 GCA_037442565.1 Rhodospirillales bacterium | reverse complement strand
GACATACTCGGCCCCCCGATACAGCTCGGTATGGCCCTTCTGCCGGCCGAAGCCCTTGGCTTCCACCACCGTGATCCCCTGCAGCCCCACTTCATGCAGGGCGTCCTTCACCTCGTCCAGCTTGAACGGCTTGATAACCGCCTCGATCTTTTTCATCTGCGACCATTCCCGGCGAACCGGGCCTCCCTATTGTCCAGGCTGCCCGAACGCTTAAGCGAATTGGTGGCGGACGCAAAGGGTTGCATGCGGCGTGCCAGACGAAAATACCGGGAAACCCCTGTCGGCGATCCGGCCTCCCACGCATTGCGCTCGGTCGTTGGGCGACCGGTGGCGGTGATGCCTGAATATTGAGCATTTGTGACCGCTTCTTTGGAAGGCACAGCGGCACGCGAGGCCTGATGGCGAATTCGCGGGTGATTGAACCCCGGGCTCAACGAACCCATAGTGCCCGCTTCGCACGGCAACCGCCGCACCAGCCCCGCCCAGCCCGCCTGTCCCTGGCGCTGGGCTTCCAGGAGACCGACCCGAGGTGAAACCCGTCAACTCCCTGCTCGCCGCCGTCGGCACCACCATCTTCACGGTGATGTCCGCCCTGGCCACCGAGCACAAATCGATCAACCTCGGCCAGGGCTTCCCCGACACCGACGGGCCGGACGACGTCATCCAGGCCGCCGTCGACGCCTTTCATGACGGGCGCAACCAGTATCCGCCGATGACCGGCGTGCCGGAACTGCGCCAGGCCGTCGCCGCCGCCAACGCCCGCTTCTACGGCCTGGAGATCGACCCGAACGGCGAGGTCGTGGTCACCTCCGGCGCCACCGAGGCGATCACCGCCTGCCTGATGGCGGTGCTGAACCCCGGCGACGAGGTAGTGCTGATCGAGCCGCTATACGACACCTACCTGCCTGTGGTGCGCATGCTCGGCGCCGTTCCCCGCCTGGTGCGGCTGGAACCGCCGCACTGGGAGCTGCCCCGCGCCGAACTCGCCGCCGCTTTCGGGCCGAAGACCAAGGCGATCATGCTGAATTCGCCGATGAACCCCTGCGGCAAGGTATTCACATCCGAAGAACTCGGCTTCATCGCCGGCCTGGTGCAGCAGCACGACACCTACGCCATCTGCGACGAGGTGTACGAGCACCTCGTGTTCGACGGCTGGAAGCACATCCCGCTGATGACCCTGCCCGGCATGCGCGAGCGCTGCATGCGCATCGGCAGCGCGGGCAAGACGTTCTCGTTCACCGGCTGGAAGATCGGCTATGTCAGCGCGCCGCGCGCGCTGGCCACCGTCGTCGCGAAGGCCCACCAGAACCTCACCTTCACCAGTGCGCCGAACCTGCAGCGCGGCGTCGCGGTCGGGCTGGCCAAGGACGATGCCTATTTCCGCTCCCTTTCCTCGGACCTGCAGGCCAAGCGCGACCGGCTGGCCGCGGGACTGGCGGGGCTCGGACTCGGCGTGCTCGACACGCATGGCAGCTACTTCATCACCGCCGATTTCTCCCCCCTCGGGTTCGACGGCGACGACGTGGCCTTCTGCCGCCACATCACCGAACAGGCGGGGGTCACCGCCATCCCGGTTTCGGCCTTCTACGAGACCGACGCGCCCAGGCATTATGCACGCTTTGCCTTCTGCAAGCGTGAAGCCGTGCTCGACGAGGCCATTTCCCGGCTGCGGCGGCATTTCCTGTCCAACACGGCAGCCGCGCCCGCTTCGGCCACTCCGGTCGCGGCTTCCAGTTGACGTTCAGGGGCGAAAGTCCTACACGCCGCCCCCTGGATGACGGAAGAATTTCATCCGATGGCGGACGTAGCTCAGCTGGTAGAGCGCCAGGTTGTGGTCTTGGATGTCGCGGGTTCGAGCCCCGTCGTTCGCCCCAGTTCCCTTTCTAACGCGTGAGCGGCCCGGCCTTATGAACAGGTTGGCCGCGCTGGTCCTGGCCGGCGGCCAGGCCGCCCGCATGGGCGGTGGCGACAAGCCGCTGCTGGATCTGGCCGGACGCAGCCTGCTCCAGCGCATCCTTGCCCGCCTCCGCACCGAAACCGCCCGGATCGCGATCAGCGCCAACGGCGACCCCGCCCGTTTCGCCGCCTTCGGCTGCCCGGTGCTGCCGGATGGCGCTTTCCTGGGCCAGGGCCCGCTGGCCGGCGTGCTCGCAGGGCTCGACTGGGCGGCCGCGCAAGGCTGCGACACGCTGCTGACCGTTCCCGGCGACACGCCGTTCATCCCGCCCGGCCTTGCCGCCACGCTCGCCCCCGTGCCCGCCTGCGCCGCCAGTGCCGGGCGCACCCATCCCCTCGTCGCGCTGTGGCCGGTGACGGCGCGGGAGCCCCTGCGTGTCAGCCTGGGCTCCCCCGGCGGGCGCAGCGTCAGGGAATTCGCCGCGAGCATCGGCATGCGCGTGGTTGATTTTCCCATGCGAGCGTGGGACCCGTTTCTAAATCTTAACGATGCCGCCGACCTGGCGGCAGCCCGGGGCGTTGCCCGGGACTATGACGGGAACCCGGAATGACCCACCCACGTCCCCAACTCACCGTCGCCATCGCCGGGCTCGGCGCCATCGGTCTGCCGCTCGCCCGCGCGCTGGACGCCGGCATTCCCGGACTGCGCCTGCTCATGGTCGCCGCGCGGGACCGTCAAAAGGCCACGGCCAACCTTGCAGGCTTCCGATCCCCGCCGGACATCGTCGGCCTCGCGGAACTCGCCGGCGCCGATATCGTGGTGGAGGCGGCGCCGGCCGCGGTGTTCGAGGACATCGCCGTCCCGGCGATCGAGGCCGGACGGATCTTCGTGCCCAGTTCCGTCGGTGCCCTGCTGCCCCGGATGCACCTGGCCCGCCGCGCCGAGGAAACCGGCGCGCGCATCGTGGTTCCCACCGGCGCCCTGCTCGGCCTGGACGCCGTGCGCGCCGCGGCCGAGGGCCCCGTGGAAAGCGTGACCATCGAAACCCGCAAACCGCCCTCCGGCCTGGCCGGCGCGCCCTATCTGCGCCGGCACGGGATCGATCCCAGCGCCATCACCCAGGCCACGATGGTGTTCGAGGGCAACGCCTTCGACGCCGCCGCCGGCTTCCCCGCCAACGTCAACGTCGCCGCCGCGCTCGCCCTGGCCGGCATCGGGCCCACCCGCACCCGCGTGCAGATCTGGGCCGACCCCGGCGTCACCCGCAACACCCACACGATCCGCCTGGAAGCCGACACGGTCCGCCTGACCATAACGATCGAGAACGTGCCGAGCGAGGACAACCCCCGCACCGGCAAAATCACCCCGCATTCCATCCTGGCGTGCTTGCGCGGCCTGACCGCGACGTTGAAAGTGGGAAGCTGAAACAGCCTTCGAAGGAGATCGCCATGACCCAGCGAGTAACCCGGCGCTTGATGGCCGCAGGCGCCGCCTTCCTGCCGGCGGCAGCCCTGATGACTCAGGCCAATGCCCAGACGGCAAACGAAAGCACGTTCGACCGCGTGCAGCGCACCAAGATCCTGCGCATCGCCGTGCTGCCCGGCCAGCTGCCCTATTTCCAGAAGGACCTCGCCACCGGCGAATGGAGCGGCGCCTCCATCGAAATGGCCAAGGACATCGCCACGGTATTCGACGCCAAGCTCGAATACGTCGAATCGACCTACGGCAACTCCGTTCTCGATCTCCAGGCCAACAAGATCGACCTCGCCTTCGCCCTGAACCCCACGCCGGCCCGGGCGCTGTCGATCCGCTTCACCCACGCGGTGATGATCCACCCCTATGGCTGCATCGCCCGTAAGGGCTTCAATCCGGTCACGTGGGCCGATATCAACAAGCCCGAGGTGAAAATCATCGTCGACATCGGCAGCCTGCATGAGGTCGCCGCCCGCCGCTTCGCCCCGAAGGCGGAAATCACCGGCTTCAAAACCCCCGACGATGCCTACCTCGCCATGCAAGGCGGCCGCGGAGACGTGATGATCCAGGCCGCCATGGTCGGGCTGTCCGCCCTCGGCAAGAACCCGAACCTCGGCACCTACCATCTGCTCAGCAACCCACAGGTCGCGCTGCCCAGCAACCTCGGCGTCCGCCGCGAAGCCGATACCCGCTTTGTCGAGGTCATCAATGCCTGGATCGACATGAACCGCGGCACCGGCCAAATCCGCGAATGGCTGATCGGCGGCATCGAAAAGACCGGCATCAAACGCGAAGCCATTCCCGCGGAACTCACGTTCTGATGTCCGGGGGGACGGGTGAGTAGGCAAGCAAGGCCAGGGGCTCTGCCCCTGGACCCCGCCAAAGGGCTCGCCCTTTGGAAACCCCGGACATTTTCTAAGAGATGGGCGGGCGAGGAGGTGCGGAGAGCACCACCTCAGCCCGCCCATCTCTTAGAAAATAACCAGGAGTCCAGAGGCGAGCCTCTGGCGGGGGGCCAGGGGGCAGCGCCCCCTGGTCTTGCTTGCCTGTTCGCCCCATCCCCCCCGGCATAGGACCATGGGCTACGAGTGGGGGTTTGGTTTTCTGCTGCGGTATGTGCCGTTGTTTGTGAAGGGCATTGGGATAACGCTGGCCTATACCGTCGGCACGATTTTGATTGGGTTGTTGCTGGGGCTTTTGATCGGGCTTGGGCGCTTGTCCCGGTATTGGTTCGTGCAGGCGCCGTTGGTTGGGTTGATCGAGATTTTCCGCTGCACGCCGCTGCTGGTGCAGATCATTTGGTTCTATTACGCACTGCCGGTGATCTTGAATGTGCAGATCCCGGCCGTGGTGGCGGCGACGGCGGTGCTGTCGTTATACACGGCGGCTTTCTATGCCGAGATTTTCCGCGCCGGCATCATTTCGATCGAGGCCGGGCAATGGGATGCGGCGAAGGCTTTGGGGTTGTCACGCTGGCAGGTGATGCGGCGGATCGTGCTGCCGCAGGCGGTGCGGCGGATGGTGCCGCCGTTCATGAACCAGTCGATCACCCAGTTGAAGAACACCTCCTTGGTATCGACGATCGCCGTGCCGGATCTGCTGTATCAGGGCAGCCTGATCACCGCGGACACGTATCGGCCCTTGGAGGTTTATACCGTGGTGGCGCTGATCTATTTCGCGCTGCTGTTTCCGGCCACGGTCCTGGCGCAATGGTATGAGCGGCGCATGGCGGCCGGGAAATAGCGGGCGCGTGGCGTTTCCCGGGCTTATAGTCGGGGCAACAGTCGGAGCCTGCCTGCATGATGACCCCTCGCCGCGATCTGGCCCGGACTACGCTTGCCGTCCTGTGTCTCGGCGGCCTGATCGCCAGCACGCTCTGGATCCTCGCTCCGTTCCTTCCTTCCACCATCTGGGCGATGACGCTGGTCATCGCCACCTGGCCCGTTCTGCTGCAGGTTCAGGCAACGCTCGGCGGCCGGCGCGGGCCGGCAGTGCTGGTGATGACGCTGCTGCTGCTGGCGATCGTGGTCGCGCCGTTCGGCTCGGCGGTCAGCACCATCGTGAAGAACTCCGCCCGGATCGAGGAGATGGCCGCCACCGTCACGTCGCTGCAGATCCCGCCGACGCCTGGCTGGGTGGCGGACCTGCCGGTGATCGGCGAGCCCGTGGCCGCGGCCTGGGACCATGTCGCCAGCGCGGGCGCCAACACGCTGCTGAAGGAAGCCGGACCTTATATCGGCAGTGTCACGAAGTATTTTGTCGCCGCTGTCGGCAGCCTGGGCACGTTCTTCGTGCAGTTGCTGCTGACCATCGTCGTGGCGTCGATCCTCTATTCCAACGGCGACGGCGCGGCCGCGATGGCGCGCCGCTTCGGCCACCGCCTGGCCGGCGAGCGCGGCGAACAGGTGGTGAAATTGGCCGGCCAGGCGATCCGCGGCGTGGCGTTGGGCGTCGTGGTCACCGCCCTGGTGCAGTCGGTGCTCGGCGGGATCGCGCTGGCAATTGCCGGCGTGCCGTTCGCGAGCATCCTGACCGCGGTGATGTTGATGCTGTGCATCGTGCAGATCGGCCCAGCGCCGGTGCTGCTGCCGGCGGTCGGCTGGCTCTATTACATCGGCAACAGCGGCGCGGGCTCCACCGGCTGGGCGATGTTCCTCCTGTTCGCCAGCATCATCGTCATCACGCTGGACAATGTGCTGCGCCCGGTGCTGATCCGCCGAGGCGCCGACCTGCCGATGCTGCTGATCCTGGTGGGGGTGATCGGCGGGCTGATGGCGTTCGGGCTGATCGGGGTGTTCGTCGGGCCGGCGATGCTGGCGGTAACGTACACGCTGCTGCAGGCCTGGCTCGCCGAGGACGAGCCATAAGGGCTCGCCGCCTCAGTTCAGCTCGTACTCCACTTCGGCGGTGTAGACCGACTGTTCCTTGCCGAGCTGCGAGGAGAACAGGGTGAAATGCTCTACCGCCACCGGCTCGGCGCGAAACAAATTGTTCGCCTGCACGAAGGCGGCCAGCTTGCCCTCCACCGCGTTGTCCAGCCTGGCCAGGGTGATATGCGGGGTGAAGCGGCGGCGTTCCGGCTCCACGCCGACGCGCTGCAGCGCCGTTTCGATCTTGTTCTGCAGGTGATCGAGCTGCGGGTTGCGTTCCACGCCCACCCATAGCGAGGTCACGCGCCCGCCCTTGGTGAAGGTGCCGACCCCGGCCAGGGTCAGCGAGAAGCCACGGGCGCGGATGGCCGACAGCGCGAGGTCGATGTCCTCGGCCCGGTGCGCCTGGGTTTCGCCGATGAAGCGCAGCGTCAGGTGGTAGTTTTCCGGCGACACCCAACGGGCGCCGGGAATGCCGCTGCCGGCCATCAGCGCGAGCCGCTCACGCAGCCGCCATGGCAGGTCGAGGGCGACGAACAGCCTCATTTGCTACTCTGAACCTCCCGCACCAGGCGTTCCACCAGGGGCAGCATCCGCGCCACGATGCGCCGAACGCCCTCCGGGTTCGGATGGATCCCGTCCGCCTGGTTCAACGCCGGATCCCCCGCCACGCCTTCGAGGAAGAACGGATCATATAGGATCTCCGGGCGTCGGCCGAGGCGCCTGAACACCGCATCATAGGCATTGGCATAGTCCTGACCGAGATTGGGCGGCGCACGCATGCCCGTCAGCAGCACCTTGATATGCCGGGCCGCGAGTCTGTCCAGAATGGCGTTGAGATTTGCCTCCATCGCGGCCGGATCGCTGCCGCGCAGGCCGTCATTGGCGCCCAGTTCGACGATCGCCGCGTCCGCGCCGCTCCCGCTCGCGCCATCGCCCAGCACCCAGTCCAGGCGCGCCAGACCGCCGGCGGTGGTGTCGCCCGACACCGCGCCGTCCACCAGCCGCACCTGCACGCCCGCCGCCGTCAGCGCAGCGAGCAGCCGGGCCTGGAAACCGTCCGATTGCGCCAGCCCGTAGCCGGCGGTCAGCGAGTCGCCGAGCACCAGCAGCCGGACGGGCGCGGCCACCGCCTGGCTCATCGCCAGCGCCCAAACGACGCCGATCGCAAGAACCGCTTTCCGGAACCTTGTGCCGAGGCCATATGCTTGAATCATGGACGATCTTCACCCGGCTACGACACCGCATCATAGCCCCGCCGCGGAGCAGCCTGTCGCGCGAGCCGCGGAGCAGCCGTATATTCGCGTGCGGGACCTGCGGCTGACCCTGCCTTCCCCGGCGGGGCCGGTCAACATCCTGCGCGGGATCGATCTCGACGTCGCGGCCGGAGAGGCGGTCGGCATCGTCGGTCCCTCCGGGTCCGGCAAGACCAGCCTGCTGATGGTGCTGGCGGGGCTGGAGCGGGCCAGCGCCGGCAGCGTGCGGCTCGGCGGGCGGGAGATCACCGGCATGGACGAAGACGCCCTGGCCCGGCTGCGGCGCGACAGCGTCGGCATCGTGTTCCAGGCCTTTCACCTGATCCCGACCATGAACGCGCTGGAGAACGTCGCCGTGCCGATGGAACTGGCCGGCCGGCGCGACGCCGCCGCGCGCGCGGCCGAGGCGCTGGCCGCGGTCGGCCTCGGCCATCGCCTGACGCATCTGCCCGGCCAGCTCTCCGGCGGCGAGCAGCAGCGCGTCGCCCTCGCCCGCGCCTTCGCCCCCCGCCCGCGCCTGCTGCTGGCCGACGAACCGACCGGCAATCTCGATCAGGCGACCGGGGAGGCGGTGATGGACCTGCTGTTCGACCTGCGGGCGAAATCGGGCGCCACGCTGCTGCTGATCACCCACGATGCAAGGCTGGCCGCAAGCTGCTCGCGCCGCGTGCACATCGCCGATGGCCGGGTGCTGGCCGACGAGAAGGTGATCGCATGATCCTGGTTTTCCGCCTCGCCTGGCGGGAATTGCGCGGGATGTTCCGCGGCAGCGCCCGTGGCCTCGGCGTCGTGCTGGCCTGTCTGGCGCTCGGCGTCGCGGTGATCGCCGGCGTCGGCACGCTGCGCGAGGCCACCGACCGAGGCATCGCGCAGGACGGACGGCGCATCCTCGGCGGCGATCTGGAGGTCGATGGCGGCTCCCAGCCCTTGCCGGACAGCCTGCGCGGCTGGCTCGCCGCACGCGGCGCCCGCGTGTCCGACATCGTGCGCATGCGTTCAATGTTGATCAAGGCGAACGGGAACGGCTCCAGCGATGACCGCCTGCTGGTGGAACTCAAGGCCGTGGACCAAGCCTGGCCGATGGTCGGCGAGGCCGTTCTGGTGCCGCCCGGGACCGTCGCCGGTGCCCTGGCAAACCACGGCCTGCTGGCCGAGCGGGTGGTGCTGGACCGGCTGGGCCTGAAGCCTGGCGACAGCGTGCGCCTGGGCAATGCCAGCTTCACCGTGCGCGGCGAGTTGCGGGTGGAGCCGGACCGGATCGCCACGCCGTCCATCCTGGGCCCGCGGGTGCTGATCGGCGCCGACACGCTGCCCTCCACCGGCCTGATCGTGCCCGGTTCGATGGTGCAGCACGCCATGCGGGTGCTGGACCCCAAAGGCACGGACCCGGCCGCCTTCGCCGCCGATCTGCGCGCCGCCTTTGCCGGGCAGGGCTGGCGCATCCGCGACCCCGGCAACGCCGCGCCCGGGGTGGGCCGCTTCATCGACCAGACCGGGCAGTTCATGACCCTGGTGGGGCTGACCGCGCTGCTGGTGGGCGGCATCGGCGTCGCCAACGGCGTGCGCGCCTGGCTGGAGGCCCGTGCCGGCAGCATCGCCATCCTGCGCTGTCTCGGAGCCTCCGCGCGCACCGTGTTTGCCGTGTATCTGGTGCAGGTCCTGGCGTTTTCCGCCATTGGCATCGCCATCGGCGTGGTTGCCGGCTCGGTCCTGCCGATCCTCGCCGGACCGCTGCTGCGCGACGTGCTGCCGGTGCCGCCCGTCGCCGGCATCTATCCGGCACCGCTGGCGCTCGCCTCGTTGTTCGGCTTGCTGACGGCGTTCGCATTTTCGCTGCCGGCGCTGGGGAGGGCCATGCAAATCCCCGGTGCCAGCCTGTTCCGCGACCCGACCTCCCCGACCGAGGCCAAAATCCCGCGCGAGATCCTGGCGGCCACCGCCACGATCGCCGTCATCCTGGCGGCGCTGGCCGTGCTGAGTTCGCCCGAGCGCGTGCTGTCGGGGTATTTCTGCGCCGCCGCGGTGGCCACGCTCGCGCTGTTCGAGCTGGGCGGCTGGGCGCTCACGGCCGCCGCCCGGGCCGCGCCGCACAGCCATCTTCCCTGGCTGCGGCTTGGCCTCGCCAACCTGCATCGGCCCGGCGCGCCCACGCGGCTGATGCTGGTCTCGATCGGCCTCGGCCTGTCCACCCTGGCCGCGGTGGCGCTGATCCAGGCCAATGTCCGGCGCGAAATCCTCGACCAGATCCCGGAAAACGCGCCGAGTTTCTTCTTCATCGACATCCAGCAGGACCAGCTGGCCAAGTTCGAGGCGCTGCTCGCCGCCCAGCCCGGCGTCGCGCCGGCGCAGACGGTGCCCAACCTGCGGGCCCGGGTGGTGGCGGTGAAGGGCGTGCCGGTGGAACGGCTGCATGTCTCGCCGGAAACCCAATGGGCGCTGCGCGGCGACCGCGGCCTGACCTATGCGGCCGCCATGCCGGCGGGCACCCATCTGACCGCCGGCGCCTGGTGGCCGGCGAACTACACCGGCAAACCCTTGATTTCCTTCGATGCGGGGCTGGCGAAGGGTTGGGGTGTGGGCATCGGCGATGTCATTCGCGTCAATGTGCTCGGCCGCGACATCGACCTGACGATCGCCAGCCTGCGCGACATCGCCTGGCGCTCGCTGTCGATCAACTTCGCCATGGTCGCCAGCCCGGGCTTCCTGGAAGGCGCGCCGCACGGCTTCATCGCCACGGTGCGGGTGCCGGAGGCACAGCAGGCGCGCCTGCTGCGCAGCGTGACGGACGCGCTGCCGAACGTCACCGGCATCCGGGTCGAGGACGTGCTGCAGGCGGTGGCGGCGCTGTTGGACCGGATCGCCACCGCGCTGTCGGCCACCGGGTCACTGACGCTGCTGTCCGGCGCGTTGGTGCTGGTCGGGGCGGTGGCGGCGGGACAGCGGCGGCGGATGCGCGATGCGGTGATCCTGAAGACGCTGGGCGCCTCGCGCGGCCAGATCCGTGCCGCCTGGCTGGTGGAGTTCGGCGTCATCGGCCTGGCCGCGGGGGCGATCGCCGCCCTGGTCGGCTCGGCGGCGAGCTACGGCGTGGTGCGCTTCGTGATGAACACCGCGTGGGTGTTCCTGCCGGGCACCCTCGGCCTGACGCTTTTGCTATGCGTGACCGCCATGCTGGTGATAGGATATTGGGGAACTGAAGCCGCGTTGCGTGCCAAACCCGCGTCGTGGCTGCGGAACGAGTAGCCTTCGCCCCTCGGCACGCCCGTCCCACGGGCGCCGGTTTACGCGTGGAAAGTTGCGGCGGGATAAAATCCCCTTAACTAATCGGCCGTCGCACCGATTTCGCTTGAACCCGCCGCGCAGTTCCCCAATGTAACAGACTACGGCTTCAACGCCTGACAGAGGAACCGATCACCATGGCCTTCAGTCCCGACTATCGGACATTTCCCAATGCATCCGCCGCCACCGGCGCCGCCGTTATCGATGCGGGCCTGCGCGCTTATATGCTGCGGGTTTACAACTGGATGTGCTCCGGCCTGTTGCTGACTGGCGTGGTGGCCTATGGCATCGCCAACACCAGCCTGATCAACGCCTTCTACCATCCGGTGATGACCGCCACCGGCCGCACCGTTATGCAGCCGACCTTCCTGGCGATGGCCGCGATCTTCGCACCGCTCGCTTTCGTGCTCGTGCTCAGCTTCGGCGTGAACAAGATGTCCAAGACCGCCGTGCAGGGCGTGTTCTGGGCCTTCTGCGCCGCGATGGGCGCCAGCATGGTCAACATCTTCCTGATCTACACGAACGAGTCGATCGTGCGGGTGTTCTTCATCACCGCCGCCACCTTCGCCGCCACCTCGGCCTATGGCTACGTGACCAAGACGGACCTGACCAAGATGGGCAGCTTCCTGATGATGGGCCTGTTCGGCATCATCATCGCCAGCGTGGTCAACATGTTCGTGGGCAGTTCCGCCGTGCAGTTCGCGGTCAGCATCCTGGGCGTGGTGATCTTCACCGGCCTGACCGCCTATGACACCCAGCGCATCCGGGCGGATTACGTGCAGTTCGCCTACGCGGAAGGCACCGACGGCGCCGCCAAGCGCAGCGTGTTCGACGCGCTGAGCCTGTACCTGAACTTCATCAACCTGTTCATGCTGCTGCTGCAGCTGCTGGGCAACCGCAACAACAACTGATCCTCGCGGCCAGACACTCGCGGCGAGGCCAACAATCAAGCCGCGAAAAAGGGCTCTGGGAGCAATCCCGGAGCCCTTCTTTCATGCGATCCGCGGATGCGGCCTACGCGACGGTCTTGAGGAAGTTCACCAGCTTGATGGCGGCCGTCGCCTTGTCGGTCTTGTCGAGCGCGCCAAGTTCCGCTGCCAGGCGGTCCATGGCGGCCTCGTAGATCTGGCGCTCGGAGAAGCTCTGATCCGGCTGGCCGGCGTTGCGATGCAGGTCGCGCACCACTTCCGCGATCGACAGCGGGTCGCCGGAGTTGATCTTCGCCTCGTATTCCTGCGCCCGGCGCGACCACATGGTGCGCTTGATCCGGGCCCGGCCCTTCAGCACCGCCAGCGCCTCGTCGAACATCTTGCGCGAGGCCAGCTTGCGCAGCCCGGCGCTGCGCGCCTTCGCCACGGGAACCCGCAGCGTCATGCGGTTTTCCTCGAACGTGATGTGGATCAGTTCCAGGCTGTGCCCGGCGATCTCCTCCACCGCGATCCGCTCGACCTTGCCGACGCCGTGGGTCGGGTAGACCACGTGGTCGCCGGCGACGAAGTTCTCCGCCTTGGAGGGAATTCGCGGCGGATTGCGGTCGTTGACGTTCGGCCGGCGCTCCGGCTCCGCCGGACGCCGTTCGGGCTCGGCGGCG
>JBBIQA010000092.1:0-4522 GCA_037442565.1 Rhodospirillales bacterium | reverse complement strand
AGGCTTCACGTCGCCAGACTTCACGTCGACAACCTCAGCGATCATTTGAGAGTCTGGCGGTTCGACGGCCAGTTCGGCTTCCGGCAATAGCCTTTCAGGCACAATTTTCTCCAGCTTCGGTTTGGCCGCCGATGCCAGCGCCGCCTTTGCGGGTTTGGCCGGGGCAGATTGAGAGGGGACGGCCTTCGCGGAGACCGCCTTCGGCGTGGCCATCCTGGCGGCGGCAGCTTGCACCGGAGCCTCCGTTTCCATCGGGGCCGGCGATGCCGCCTGCTTCCTCCCAATCGGCTTTTTTCCTGCCGCATCCTTCGGATGTGCGGCCTTTGGCTTCCTCTGCGCGCTGGCGCCGCCGCTGTTCACTGCGGCCCGGGCCGCCATGGCCCGTTCCAACTGTCCGGGACGTTCGGATGCCTTCATCTGGGACACCTCTCTTCCTTCAAACACGCCGGCCCCCGAACGGGTTCCACTTGCCGGGCAAGGATCGGCCCGGCCTGGCGGCCCAGTCCAAACGGTCAGCTCCCTAGGAATGTGTCGGAACACGACCCCATGCATATGGGATACGTCCCCGAGCAAGCGGAGAGTATAGCAGGAAAAAGACAGAAATTAATAGAGGGCCGATGGTGCGCCGTCACCGGCCGCCTTCGGAAGCAGGGGCACATGCCCAGGCAGACAGGACGGCGGCGCGCGGAGGACCCGCTTCAGGGCTGGCCGGGCTCGGCGGAGAACAGCTTGGCCTTGTCCGGCTTGTCCTTCCACTCATCGGCATCCGCCGGCGGCTCTCCCTTGCGGGTGATGTTGGGCCACAGGCCGGCATAGGTCCGGTTCTGCTCCAGCCAGGCGCCGGCGCGGTCGTCGCTGTCGGGCAGGATCGCCTCGGCCGGGCATTCGGGTTCGCAGACGCCGCAATCGATGCATTCGTCGGGGTGGATGACCAGCATGTTCTCGCCGACATAGAAGCAGTCCACCGGACATACCTCGACGCAGTCCATGTATTTGCAGCGAATGCAGTTTTCGGTGACCACGTAGGTCATGGCGAACCCCCGACCAGGAGAGAAAACGAGACCAACGCGCCCGGCCCGCGCGTTACCGCGGAACCTGGCAAAGCAGTCAGACGCGGGGATATGCCGACGATTCTGCTGCAGCGCAAGATGCGCCGTCCGCCAGTTCCATATAGAGGCCGCGCGCTTCCGCCGCCGGCCCCCGGCGGGCGGCCAGGGCCAGCACCCGGATCACCCGGACATCGCCGTTGCGGCCCTCGGGCACCGGCAGGGTCAACACGTCCCCCACCCGCAGCCTGGCATGCGGCTTGTCGGTCGGCTGGCGGTTCAGGCGCACCATGCCGCCGCCGACGTAGCGGGCACAGTCGCTGCGCGCCTTCATGAACCGCGCGCACCAGAGCCACTTGTCCAGCCGCTGCCAGTCGCGGTCTTCCTGCTCGGCGATGGGTCCCTCCTAGCGCTTCAGCGCCGCCAGGGCGGCGAACGGGCCTGGCCGCACCACAAGCGGCGGCGGCGCCGGCACGGGCGGGCGCCTGCGCCGCGGCGGCAGGATCATCACCGGCGCCGGCGGGCCGTATTCCGCGGCGGACAGGCCACCCGCCGGCATCACGCGAAAGCCAAGCCGGCGCAGCACCACCGGCAGAAGCTCAGCCCGCACCGAAAACCGCGACGCGAGCCCCGCCGGCAGCGCGGTGGCGCCGTTGCGCGCCGCCCAGGCCAGTTCCGCCGCCACTTTCTCGGCGATATCCACCCGCAGCAGCCCGGGCCCGACCTCCAGCCAGCCCAGCGCCGCCGCCATCCCGGCAGGCCAGTCCGGCGCGACCGGCAGCGACACCTTGCCCGGCGGCGGCAGCACAGGCGTGGCGACGCCCTGCGCCAGCGCCAGCAGGCGGGCGCGCATCGCCGCCGGACCCGGCTTCAGCATCGCCGGCAGGAACAGCGCGTAGCGTCCCGCCCGCACCCCGATCGCCTTCAACCGCGCGCGCAATTCCGGCGCGATCTCGTCCTCATCGGCCGGCAGGAGGCCCAGTGCCTCGCCAAGCCGGTGCACCGGCCCGCGCAAGGCCGGATCGCCGCCCGCCAGGCGGATGGCGGTGAACAAGGGGGCGAATTCCACGCGGATCGCCGCGTCCACGAACGCTTGCAGACGCATGCGCAGGCGCTCCCGCTGCGCGCCATCCAGGAACTCGCTGTCCGCCACCTCCACCCGGGGCGCAAGACGGCTGGATCCGGGCCGCAGCCGCGCGATCGCGACACCGTCCCACAGCAGCCGGTGATCGCCGGTCAGCGCGAAGGCGGCATCCGCCGCCGCCACCACCGCCGCCACCCGGCGCGGCATTTCGGCCCGCAGCGCGCGGCGCGCGGCGCGCAGCACCAGCTTCTTCTCCTCGCCCTCGGCCAGCGGGTCCGGCACGAAGCCGAAGCCGGCGACATGGCCAACGGCGTGGCCCTCCACCACCACCTCGCCGCGCAACGTGACGGCGGACAGCAGTTCCTGGCCCTCGGCCGCGTCCAGCCGGCGCATCAGGTGCGCGGAGCGGCGATCGACGAAGCGCGCGGTCAGCCGTTCATGCAGCGCGTCCGACAGCGTGTCCTCGACTTTTCGCGACTCTTCCTGCCAGTGGACCGCGTCCTTCACCCAATCGGTGCGCGCGGCGATATAGGACCAGACCCGCACGCCCGACAGGCGCTGCATCAGCGTGTCGATATCCCCGTCGGCGCGGGAAATCGCGGCGATCTGCCCGGCCAGCCAATCGGTCGGGATTTGGCCGTCGCGCGCGATATGGCCGAAGATGCGGGCACACAGATGCGTGTGGGTTTCATCCGCCAGCTTGCGGAAATCCGGGATCTGGCAGGCTTCCCACAGCAGGCGCAGGCGCGAGCGGCTGGATGCCAGCTTGCGGATTTCCGGCTCGCGCGCCAACGAGGCCAGGGTTTCCACGTCGCTCGCCTCGTTGCCGCGGATCAGCCCGGGGCCGGGCGGCGGCGCGTTCAGGCTGTTCAGCAGCGCGTCCAGATCGGTGAAATCCAGCGCGTCGTTGCGCCAGACCAACTGGGTCAGCGGCTCGAACTTATGGTTCTCGACCGCGTCGATCAGGTCCTCGGTCAATGGCTGGCAATCGCCGGTGCTGCCGAAGGTGCCATCGCGCATGCCGCGACCGGCGCGGCCGGCGATCTGGGCAATTTCCGCCGCAGTGAGCCGGCGCGGCCGATGGCCGTCGAACTTGGACAGCCGGGCAAAGGCGACATGGTCCACGTCCATGTTCAGCCCCATGCCGATGGCATCCGTCGCCACCAGGAAATCGACCTCCTTTTCCTGGTACAGCGCCACCTGCGCGTTGCGGGTGCGCGGCGACAGCCGGCCCATCACCACCGCGCAACCGCCGCGGCGGCGGCGGATCAGCTCGGCGATGGCATAGACCTCGCCGGCGCTGAACGCGACCACGGCCGAGCGCGGCGGCAGTTTTGTTAGCTTCACCGGCCCGGCATGGGCCAGCTGGGACAGCCGCGGCCTTGTGTCGATCTCGGCCTGGGGGATCAGCCGCTTCAGCAGCGGGCGGATGGTCTCGGCACCGAGGAACATCGTCTCCACCATGCCGCGCGCGTGCAGCAGACGCTCGGTGAAGACATGGCCGCGATCGGGATCGGCGCAGAGCTGGATCTCGTCGACGGCGACAAACTCAGCCTTTCTATCTAAGGGCATGGCCTCGACGGTGCAGGAGAACCAGCGTGCCTCCGGCGGCAGGATCTTCTCCTCCCCGGTGATCAGCGCGACGTGGCGGGGCCCCTTGCGGGCCACCATCTTGTCGTAATTCTCCCGCGCCAGCAGGCGCAGCGGAAAGCCGATGATGCCCGAGGAATGGGCCAGCAGCCGTTCCATGGCCAGATGGGTCTTGCCCGTGTTGGTGGGACCCAGAACCGCCTTCACGCGGGGCGCGAAATCAGACATCCCAAGATGGTTGAGGCTGCCGGGGTGATTTGCAAGCCTTCCAGTATGACGATTGTTATTATCTGGGTAGCACATTGAAATCGGCTGGATCGGGGCGCATATGCGCCTGCGTTTTGACGTGGACAGGCTTGGCGGAGCGGATGATGACGGAACAGGCTGCGGCGAACGAATCGGCGGTTGAAAAACACGGCTTCGGGGCGGAGGTCGGGCGCCTGCTCGATCTGGTGGTGCACTCGCTCTATTCCGAGCGGGAGATCTTTCTGCGCGAACTGGTGGCCAACGCCGCCGACGCCACCGACCGCCGGCGCTTCGAGGCCCTGACCGACCCGGCGCTCGCCCTGCCGGAGGGCGCGAAGATCCGCCTGGTGCCGGACAAGGCCGCCCGCACCCTCAAGCTGTCAGACGACGGCATCGGCATGACCCGCCAGGAGCTGATCGACAATCTGGGCACGATCGCGCGTTCCGGCACTGCCGCGGCTGCCAAGGCGCTCGCGGCCGCCTCCGCCGATGAACGCCCCAGCCTGATCGGCCAGTTCGGTGTCGGCTTCTATTCCGCCTTCATGGTCGCCGACCG
>JBBIQA010000091.1:0-17010 GCA_037442565.1 Rhodospirillales bacterium | reverse complement strand
TCGTCGAGCATGGCATTGAACAGCGCGAACGCCTCGCTCTTGTATTCGTTCAGCGGGTCGCGCTGGCCGTAGGCGCGCAGGCCGATGCCCTGGCGCAAATGGTCCAGCGCCAGCAGATGCTCCTTCCAGACCGCGTCCAGCACCTGCAGCAACAGCGATTTCTCGATGTAGCGCATCAGCTCGGGCCCGAGATTGGCCGCCTTGGCCGCCATCATGCTGTCGGCCGCGGCTTCGATGCGCTCGCGCAGATGGGTCTCGTCGATCCCCTCCTCGCGGCCCCATTCCTCCACCGGCAGGTCGGTGCCCAGCACCCGGCGCATGTCCTCGGCCAGTTCCGCCAGTTCCCACTGCTCGGAGAACGCCTTCTCCGGCACGCGGCGGGATACCATGGCGTGGATGATCTCCGAGCGCATTTCCGCCACGGTCTCGGCCACGTCGTCCGCGCGCATGAACTCGCGGCGCTGGGCATAGACCTCCTTGCGCTGGGCGTTCATCACGTCGTCGTATTTCAGCACGTTCTTGCGGGTGTCGAAGTTGCGTGCCTCGACCTTCTTCTGCGCCTTTTCCAGCGCCTTGTTGATCCAGGGATGCACGATCGCCTCGCCGTCCTTCAGGCCAAGGCGCTGTAGCATCCCGCCCATCCGGTCGGACCCGAAGATGCGCATCAGGTCGTCTTCCAGCGACAGGAAGAAGCGCGACCCGCCGGGATCGCCCTGCCGGCCGGAGCGGCCGCGCAGCTGGTTGTCGATACGCCGGCTTTCATGCCGCTCGGTGCCGACCACCAGCAGGCCTCCGGCGGCCATCACGGCGTCATGCGCGCGGGCGACCTCGGCGCGTATCTCGGCTTCCTTCGCCGCGTGCAGGGTGGGGTCGGCGATGGCGGCAAGCTCGGTCTTCACCCGCATCTCGACATTGCCGCCGAGTTTGATGTCGGTGCCGCGGCCTGCCATGTTGGTGGCGATGGTGATCGCGCCCGGCGCGCCGGCCTGGGAGACGATGGTGGCTTCCTGCTCGTGGAAACGCGCGTTCAGCACCGCGTGCGGTACCTTCTTCTTCTTCAGCAGGTCGCTGATGATCTCGCTTTTCTCGATGCTGGTGGTGCCGACCAGCACCGGCTGGCCGCGCCCGCGCGCCTCGGCGATCAGCGCGGCCACCGCCTCGTATTTCTCCGCCGCCGAGCGGTACACCTCGTCGTCCTGGTCCTTGCGGGTGACCGGGACGTTGGTCGGCACCTCCACCACGTCCAGCTTGTAGATTTCCGCGAACTCGTCGGCTTCCGTCATCGCCGTGCCGGTCATGCCGGCCAGTTTCGGGTAGAGGCGGAAATAGTTCTGGTAGGTGATGGAGGCCAGCGTCTGGTTCTCGGCCTGGACGGTCACGCCCTCCTTGGCCTCCAGCGCCTGGTGCAGACCGTCGGAGTAGCGGCGGCCTTCCATCATGCGACCGGTGAACTCGTCGATCAGGATCACCTTGTCGTCGCGTACGATGTAGTCGACGTCGCGGGTGAACAGCGTGTGCGCGCGCAGCGATTGCTGCACGTGGTGCACGACCGAGATATTGAAGATATCGTAGAGGTTGCCCTCGGTGATGATGCCGGCCTCGCGCAGCATGTCCTCGACCCGCTCCGAGCCGGGTTCGGTCATGTTGGCGGTCCGCATCTTCTCGTCTTTGTCGTACGTGCCGGGATCGACGACGAGATCGCGCACCACCGAATTGACGCGGCGGTACAGGTCGGAACTGTCCTCGGCCGGGCCGGAGATGATCAGCGGCGTGCGTGCCTCATCGATCAGGATGCTGTCCACCTCGTCGACGATGCCGTAGAAGAAGTCGCGCTGGACCATGTCCTCCAGGCGGTACTTCATGTTGTCGCGCAGGTAGTCGAAGCCGAACTCGTTGTTGGTGCCGTAGGTGATATCGGCGTTGTAGGCGGCGCGGCGCTGCTCGTCGTCCAGGCCATGCACGATGATGCCGGTGGTGAGGCCGAGGAAGCCGTAGATCTGCGACATCCATTCGGCGTCGCGCCGCGCCAGGTAGTCGTTGACGGTGACGACATGCACGCCCTTGCCGGCCAGCGCGTTCAGATAGACCGGCAGCGTCGCCACCAGGGTCTTGCCCTCGCCGGTCTTCATTTCGGCGATCTTGCCGTCATGCAGCACCATGCCGCCGACCATCTGTACATCGAAGTGCCGCTGGCCCAGCGTGCGCGTGGCGGCCTCGCGGACCACGGCGAAGGCCTCGGCCTGGATGTCGTCAAGGGTGGCGCCGGCGGCGAGCTTTTCGCGGAATTCCGCGGTCTTTGCACGCAGCGCATCGTCCGACAGCGCCTTGATGGCGGGTTCGAGGGCGTTAATCTGTGGGACCCGGCGCTGATAGGACTTGAGCGACCGGTCGTTGGCGGTGCCGAAGATGGCGCGGGCGATGTTGGCGAACATGCGAACCTTTATGTATGTCTGCCCCGCCGCATACCGCCGGATCGGCCCGGCCGTCTGGCCGCACCTGGTCGGTGCGCGCCGGAACGGACCGGGCTGGGATAGACCGGTCGAGCATAGGCGAGGCACAGCAGCGATCAGATAGGACCCGAGGGGCCTGGGGTCAACGATGCGCCGCGCGGGGATGCCCTGCGAGCGACCGTCTCCGGCGCGTTCTCTTCGTCCTGTGTGCTGTTGAGGATACACGAGGCGGATTGCAGAACTGTGGCGTCCTTGTGGCGCGGCGGGGCATGCGGCATGATCTGGCCACTTAAAATCAGGGGTTAATATGTTGCGTTTCGACTGGGTCCCGGCCCGCGCCTTGGCCAAGTGCACTCTTGCCGGGCTCACCCTGGGCGCCTCGCTTTGCTGCGTCAGCGCGCTCACGCCCGGGATGGCACAGGTTGCGGCCCCCACTGCTCCGGCTCCGGCTCCGGCTGGCGCTCCCGCCGCCGCGCCGGTGGATCCGGTTGTCGCCAAGGTGAACGATTTCGTCATCCACCAGAGCGACGTCCGCGCGGCTGCCGCAACGCTGCCCGAGAACGCCCGCGGCATGCCGGCCCAGGTGCTGATGCCGATGCTGTTGGATCAGGTGATCGACGGTCAGGCGCTGCTGATCGCAGCCCGCAAGGCCGGCCTGGACAAGGATCCGGTGGTTAGCCGGCAGATGACCGAGGCGTCCGACCGGGCGCTGCAATCGGCGCTGATCGGCCGCGAGGTCGGACCGACGCTGAGCGAGGCCGCCATTCGCGCGCGCTACGACCGCGATATCGCCGGCAAGCCCGGCGAGGAAGAGGTCCATGCCCGCCACATCCTGGTCGCCGACGAGGCGGAGGCGAAGAAGATCATCGCCGAACTGAAGAAGGGCGGCGATTTCGCGGCCCTGGCGAAGAAATACAGCAAGGACCCCGGCGGCGCCCAGGGCGGCGACCTCGGCTTCTTCCGCAAGGAGGAGATGGTGCCGGAATTCGCCGATGCCGCCTTCGCCATGAAGCCCGGCGAGATCTCCGCGGTGCCTGTGCACACCCAGTTCGGCTGGCACGTGATCAAGCTGGAGGAACGCCGCACCGCGCCGCCGCCGAGCTTCGAGCAGAGCCACGACCAGCTGCGCCAGAAGATGATCCAGGAAGGCGTGCAGGCCGTCATCGCCAAGGCGCGCGCCGAGGTGAAGATTGAGCGCTTCAACATGGACGGTTCGGTGCCGAAGGCGACCGACACCGCCGTGCCGCCCGCGACGCCCGCCCCCGTCGCGCCGAAATAGCCCGAACAAGAAACACTGCCGGCGGTTCCACTCGGGGAACTGCCGGCCGACCGATCACAGGAAGTAGTCCATGGCCACACCCGTTTCCCCGCTTGCAGTCGCGCTGCCCGAACTGCCGCCGCTGGCGGGGGTGCGCCTTTCCGCCGCCGCGGCCGGTATTCGCTACCAGGGTCGCACGGACGTGGTTATGGCCGAACTGGCCGCCGGCACCACGGTGGCGGGGGTGTTCACCTCCAACAAATGCCCGGGCGCGCCGATCGACTGGTGCCGCGCGGCGCTGAAGGGCGGCAAGGCGCGCGGCGTGGTGATCAACGCCGGCAATGCCAATGTGTTCACCGGCCGCGCCGGTGAGCAGGCCTGCGTCGCCACGGCGCAGGCCGCTGCCAAGCTGCTGGATTGCCCGGCGAAGCAGGTGTTCCTGGCCTCTACCGGGGTGATCGGCGAGGTGCTGCCGCACCAGAAGCTGGTCGCGGCACTGCCGGGACTGCAGCAGAACCTGAGCGCCGCTGCCTGGGAAGACGCCGCGCGCGGCATCATGACCACCGACACCTTCCCCAAGGGCGCCACCCGCACCGCGCAGATCGGCGAGACCACGGTGCGCATCAGCGGCATCGCAAAGGGCAGCGGCATGATCGCGCCGGACATGGCCACCATGCTGTGCTTCCTCTTCACCGACGCCAAGCTGCCGGCCGACGCCATGCAGACCCTGCTGCGCAAGGGCACCGACCGCAGTTTCAACTGCACGACGGTGGACAGCGACACCTCCACTTCCGACACCGTGCTGCTGTTCGCCACCGGCCAGGCCAAGCACCCGCGCATCCCCGCCGGCGACGGCAACAACGCCCGCAACCGCATGCTGAAGGATTTTGCCCGCGCGCTGGACGAGGTGCTGCTCGATCTCGCCTTGCAGGTGATCCGCGACGGCGAGGGCGCGCAGAAGCTGGTGCGCATCGATGTCAGCGGCGCCGTCACGGCGAAATCGGCCAAGCGGGTCGCCATGGCCGTCGCCAACTCGCCGCTGGTGAAAACCGCCATCGCCGGCGAGGACGCCAACTGGGGCCGCATCGTCATGGCGGTGGGCAAGGCCGGCGAACCGGCCGACCGCGACAAGCTCTCGGTCGGCGTCGGTGGCACCTGGATGGCGCGGGACGGCGGCGTGGTGCCGGGCTACGACGAGACCCCGGTGGTCGCGCACATGAAGGGCCGCGAAGTGGAAATCGCCATCGATCTCGGCCTGGGCCGCGGCCGCGCGACCGCCTGGACCTGCGACCTGACGCACGGCTACATCGACATCAACGGCAGCTATCGCAGCTGATGCAGCCATGACGGCGCCGGCCAAGGCGCGCTCCCCCCGCAGCCGATCCCGCAAGATCGCACCCGCGCCGCTCCTGGAGGAGGCGTCGAGGCCGGGGTATGCCCCGATCGCGACCGAGCGCCTCAGCCTGCGCGCCTTCAAGCCGGAAGACGCCACCGCCCTGCACCGGCTGATCAACGACTGGCAGGTGACGCGCAACCTCGCGGTGGTGCCGTTCCCGTATCCCCGCGACCTCGCCGACACCTGGATCGCCTCCACCCGCCGCCAGATCGACGCCGGCACCGCGTATCACCTTGCCATCACCGGCAAGGAGGGCGACGAGGAGCTGATCATCGGCGCGATCGGCCTGCGCATCGACGCCAAGACCCGCCACGGCCAGCTCGGCTACTGGGTCGGCACCCGCTTCTGGGGCCACGGCGTGGGCACCGAGGCGGCGACCCGCTTCGTGCGCTGGGCCTTCGCCAATCTCGATATCGACGCGATCGACGCCAACGTGTTCACCGACAATCCCGCCTCCATGGCGGTCCTGCGCCGGATCGGCTTGCGCGAGATCGGCGAGGGGACGGAGATGTCCGTCGCCCGCGGCGGAGAGGAGAAGGTGCTGCGCTTCCACGCCACGCGGGAGGACATCTTCGGCCGTACGGTCGTGCCGCCCGACGCCGATGCCCCGATCTATGAGGATGGGAAAAAGCCGATGCCGCTGCTGCTGGTGGCCGCCTGCGCCCTGATCGACACCGACAACCGGGTGCTGCTGGCCCGCCGTCCCGAGGGCAAGAAGATGGCCGGCCTGTGGGAGTTTCCGGGCGGCAAGCTCGATCCCGGCGAAACCCCGGAAGCCGCGCTGATCCGCGAGCTGAAGGAGGAGCTGGGCATCGACGTGTCGGCCGCCTGCCTGGCGCCGTTCGCCTTCGCCTCGCATGCCTATGAGGGGTTTCACCTGCTGATGCCACTGTTCCTGTGCCGTCGCTGGCGCGGCAATCCCCAGGGACGCGAGGGCCAGACCCTGGCCTGGGTGCGGCCGGAGAAACTCACCACCTATTCCATGCCGCCGGCGGACAAGCCGCTTATCCCGCTGCTGCGCGACTTTCTGTGACCGGTTCCTGTGACTGGCGGCACTGCCCCCGCGGACCATTCCAGCAGACCATCATCGGAGACCATCATGTCTGAGACCAACCCGACGGCCTGCCTGCTGGTGATCGGCAACGAGGTGTTGTCCGGCCGCACCCAGGACGCCAATATCCGCTTCCTCGCCATCCGCCTGGGCGAGATCGGCATCCCCCTGCGCGAGGTGCGGGTGATCCCCGATGTGGCGGAGACGATCATCGCCACCGTGAACGAGGTGCGGAAGAAGTTCGACCACGTGTTCACCACCGGCGGCATCGGCCCGACGCATGACGACATCACCAGCGAGTGCATCGCCGCCGCCTTCGGCGTGCCGTGGGAGCCGCAGCCCGAGGCCTGGGCCCGCATGGAAGCGGCCTACCGGCCCGGTGAGTTCAACGCCGCCCGCCAGCGCATGGCTATCATGCCGCGCGGCGTCCGGCTGATCGAGAACGCCATCTCCGTCGCGCCCGGCTTCAGCCTGGAGAACGTGCACGTGATGGCCGGCGTGCCGCGGATCATGCAATCGATGTTCGACACGCTGGCGCCGACCCTGAAGGGCGGCAAGCCGATCGTCTCGCGCGCGGTGCATGCGTTCGGCCTGGCCGAGGGGCTGATCGCCCAGGGACTGACGGACGTGCAGAACCGCTATCCGCATCTGGATCTCGGCAGCTACCCGTACTACCGCCCGACCGGCAACGGCGTGACAATCGTCGCCAAGGGCACCGAGGCCGCCGACGCGGAGGCCGCCATCGCGGCGGTGACACGGCTGATCGAGGACCTCGGCAAGACGCCGATCCAGGGCGAACCGTCGGAGGAATGACCCCGGCCGCATGGCCCGGTGTGGTGCGATAGTGACAAAAAATGAAAATCGTCATATCGTTATGTCTATGAGTCAGACCCTCGCCCAGCCCGCCGCCGGATCGAAGGCGGAAGCCACCCGCGCCGCGATCATCGACACCGCGGAGCGGCTGTTCCGCACCCTCGGCTACCAGAAGACCGCCGTCGCCGACATCGCCCGCGAACTGCGGATGTCACCGGCCAACGTCTACCGGTTCTTCCCCAGCAAGGCGGCAATCAACGAGGCGATCTGCACCCGCATCCTGGCCGGGCTGGAAGACCTCGCCTGGGGCATTGCCCGCGGCCCCGGCAGTGCGCCGGAACGCCTGCGCGCCCTGTTCCGCGCCTTGCAGGAGCAGACCATCGCATTGTTTTTCCATGAGAAGAAAATGCATGACATGGTCGGCGCCGCCATGCAGGAGCATTGGCCGGTGATCGACGCGCATGTCGAGGCGATCGAGACCGCCATCCGCCACATCCTCATGGACGGCCAGGCCGCCGGCTGCTTCGCGCGCACCGACGCCAATCAGACGGCGAAGATCGTGCACACCTCCATCGTCGCCTTCATCCATCCCCAGGTGGTGGAGCAATGCGCGGACGACGACGACCAGGCCGGTCTCGCGGATGCCATGGCGGGTTTCGTGCTGCGCGCCCTGCGGCCGCATCCGGACGATTGACGAATATCAATAATCATCATAATTTCCGGCGGCGCCCCAGTGTGCCCTGCCGGAGATCGACGATGCCCCGCTTCATCCGCGACACCTTCAAGCCCACGCATATCGTGCCGCTCGGGCTGGCGATGGCTCTGGTGCTGCCGCTGCTGCTTGGCGCCTGCTTGGAGCGGGCGCAGCCCAGCGTCGCCGATGCGCCGCGGCCGGTGCAGGTGGTCCGCGTTCACCTCGCGCCGGCCACCGAAACCCATCGCTATGCCGGGGTGATCCAGGCCCGCCATGTCGCCGATATCGGCTTTCGCACCGGCGGGCGGATCATCCAGCGCGAAGTCGACCGCGGCACCCATGTCGTGGCCGGGCAGGTCCTGGCCCGGCTCGATCCCGCCGATCTCCAGCTATCCCTTCAATCCGCCGCCGCCGACCTGGCCTCTGCCCGGGCGCAGGAGGTGCAGGCATCCGCGGATGCGGAGCGCTCGGCCTCGCTGCTGCGCCGGGGCGACGTCGCGGTGGCGGTGAACGATGCGCGCCAGGCGCTGGCCCGCACCGCCGGCCAGCGCGTCGCCTCCGCCGAGGCGGCGCTGCAGCTGGCGCGCAACCGGCTGGACTACGCGGTGCTGCGCGCCCCCCAGGATGGCGTGGTGATCGCCACACTGGCCGATCCCGGCACCGTGGTCGCCGAGGGAGCGCCCGTGCTGCGCCTTGCCGATGCCGGGGACTTCGAGGCGGAGGTCGCGCTGCCGGAATCCGCCTTGCCCGGCCTGGCGAAGGCCGAGGCCAAGGTCGGCTTCTGGGCCCGGCCCGATATCCGCCTCGATGCCCGGCTGCGCGAACTGGCGCCGCAGGCGGATCCCCAATTGCGCACCTATACCGCCCGCTTCGCTCTCACCAATCCGCCCGACTGGGTCGCGCTCGGCATGACCGCCACCGTGGAGCTGTCCACCAGCGGCGGCATGGCGGTCGCCGACCTGCCGTCCGCCGCGCTCACCGATCGCGGCGACGGGCCGATGGTGTGGACCGTGGACGCGCAAACCGGGCGGCTGACCGCGCACCCGGTCACGATCCAGGCCCTGCGCGATGCCACCGCCCTGGTCTCCGGCCTGGAAGATGGCGCGCTGGTCGTCAGCATCGGCGTGCAGAAGCTCGATCCGGCGCTGAAGGTCCGTGTGGCCGATATCCGTCCCGCCGGCGCCTGAGACCGGCCTTTGAACCAGGCTCCACCATGAACCTCTCGCTTTGGGCGGTCCGCCACCGGGCCCTGGTCGGGTTCCTGATCGTGCTGCTCTTCGCGGCCGGATTGTTTTCCTATAACCGGCTGGGCCGGGCGGAAGACCCGTCCTTCACCGTCAAGGTCATGGTGATCTCCGCCTTCTGGCCCGGCGCCACCGCAAACGAGACCCAGGAACAGGTCGCCGAGCGGATCGAGCGCAAGCTGCAGGACATGCCGCATCTGGATAGGCTGGAGACATTCTCCCGCCCCGGCGCCGCGTTCGTCTTCATGACGTTGCGCGACGACACGCCCCCTGCGGATGTTCCGAACCTATTCTACCAGGTGCGCAAGAAGCTCGACGACCTGCGCCCCGATCTGCCCGCCGGCGTGCAGGTGGCCGCGAACGATGAATACGCCGACGTGTTCGGCGCCATGTTCGCCCTGACCGGCGCCGACAACGCCGAACTGGTGCGCCAGGCCGAGCGCGTGCGCGACCGTCTGCTGCTGGTGCCGGGGGCGGAAAAGGTCGCGATCTTCGGCGAGATCCCACGCGCCATCCATGTCGATTTCAGCCACGCCCGCCTCGCCTCCCTCGGCGTGACGGTGCCCGACATCGCCAGCGCGCTGGCCCGGCAGAACGCCGTGACCGCCGCCGGGATCGTCGAGACCCAGAACACACGGGTGCCGCTGCGCGTGGACGGCGCGCTGGACGGGCTGGCCGCGGTCGCCGATACGCCGGTCGGGGCGCCCGGGCTGAAAGGTGGCGACCGCACCGTGCGCCTCGGCGATATCGCCGCGATCAGCCGCGGCTATGCCGACCCGCCGAGCTACGCCATCCGCCAGGACGGCCAGGGCGCGGTGGTGTTGGCCGTCTCCATGGCCAAGGGCACCAACGGCCTGAATTTCGGCGAGGCCCTGCGCGCCGAGGCCGATCGCGTGCGCGCCGATCTGCCGACCGGCATCGAGATGACGCAGATCGCCGACCAGTCCCAGGCGATCGAGGAGGCAGTCAGCGAATTCCTGCTGAAGTTCGGCGTCGCTCTGGTCGTCGTACTTGGCGTGTCGTTCCTGTCGCTGGGTTTTCGCAGCGGCATCATCGTCGCGCTGTCCGTGCCGCTGACCCTGGCGATGGTCTTCGTGGTGCTGGACCAGATGGGGATCGAGCTGCAGCGTATCTCGCTCGGCGCGCTGATCCTCGCACTCGGCCTGCTGGTGGACGACGCGATCATCGCCATCGAGACGATGGTGGTGAAGCTGGAAGAAGGCTGGGACCGCATGCGCGCGGCCACCTTCGCCTGGACCTCCACCGCCTTCCCGATGCTGTCCGGCACGCTGGTGACCATCGCGGCCTTCCTGCCGGTGGGCATCGCGCGCTCCACCACCGGGGAATATGCCGGCGGCATCTTCTGGGTGGTCGGGCTGGCGCTGCTGGCAAGCTGGATCGTCGCGGTGGTGTTCACCCCCTATCTCGGCGTGCTGCTGTTGCCGCAGCCGAAGCACGTCACGTCGCATGAGGCGATCTACACCACGCGCGGCTACGGCCTGCTGCGCCGGGTGCTGTACTGGGCGGTGCGCCGCCGCGGCCTGGTCGTCGCGTCCACCTTGGTGCTGTTCCTGGCCTCCGTCGGGGCGATGAGCCAGGTGCGGCAGCAATTCTTTCCCAACTCCGCCCGGCCGGAACTGATCGTGGACGTGACCCTGCGCCAGGGCGCCTCCTTCGCCGCCACCGACGCGGCGGTGGCCAAGATGGAGAAGCTGATCGGCAAGGACCCCGACATCCGCTTCACCACCGCCTATATCGGCGCCGGCCCGCCGCGCTTCTTCCTGGCTTTTAACCCGGCCCTGCCGAACGACTCCATCGCCACGCTGATCGTCATGACACGCGACCCGGAGGCTCGTGAGCGTGTCCGCACCCGGCTGATGACGTTGGCCGCCGCCGAGGCGATACCGGAGGCGCGCATCCGGGTCAGCCGGCTGGAACTCGGGCCGCCGGTCGGCTTCCCGGTCAATTTCCGTGTTATCGGCCCAGAGGTGAACGAGGTGCGCCGCATCGCCGATCAGGTGCTGGCGGTGATGCGGGAAACCGCCGGCACGCGCGACGCGCAACTGGCCTGGGGCGATCGCGCGCCCTCGATGCGCCTCTCGCTCGACCTGGCACGTATCCGCCAGCTTGGCGCATCGCCCGGCGACATCGCCGCCAGCCTGCAGACCCTGCTGTCCGGCACCACCGCGACGCGCATCCGCGACCGCACCAAGCTGGTGGATGTGGTGCTGCGCGCCAAGGAAAGGCTGGACCTCGATCGCCTGCCCGACCTGACCGTGCAGACCGATGGCGGCCCGGTGCGCCTCGGCCAGATCGCCCGGCTGGTGCCGCAGACCGAGGAGCCGATCCTGTGGCGGCGCAACCGCGAGCCGTTCCTGACCGTGCAGGCCGACGTGCAGGACGGGCTGCAGGCCCCCGACGTCACCGAGGCGGTGCTGGCACGGCTGGCGCCGGTCCAGGCGGCCCTGCCGCGGGGCTACCGGATCGAAACCGGCGGCGCCGCCGAGGAGGCCGCCAAGGCCAATGTTGCCCTGGCCGCTGTCGCGCCGCTGATGATCGGCGCGATCCTGCTGCTGCTGATGGTGCAGCTGCAAAGCCTGCCGCAAGTTCTGCTGGTGCTGGCGACTGCGCCGCTCGGCCTGATCGGCGCCGCCGCGGCGCTGCTGGTCGCCGATGCGCCGTTCGGCTTCGTGGCGCTGCTCGGCGTGATCGCGCTGGGCGGCATGATCATGCGCAACACGCTGATCCTGGTCGACCAGGTGCGCCAGGACCGCGAGGCCGGGCTCGACATCCGCACCGCGATCGTCGAGTCGACCGTCCGGCGCTCGCGCCCGGTGGTGCTGACGGCACTGGCCGCGGTGCTGGCCTTCGTGCCGCTGTCGTTCAACGTGTTCTGGGGGCCGATGGCGATTGCCATGATCGGCGGCCTGCTGGGCGCGACCGGCCTGACGCTGCTGTTCCTGCCGGCCCTGTCCGCGATGGTGCTGCGCGCGCCCTGCGAGCGGAAGCAGCCGGCGGCCGGGGCTACGCTGCCGGTCCGGATGTGGTGGGATCGGGCGTGAACCGGGCCAGCCGGACCGCCATATGGCCGCGGCTGGGGCGCAGGCTGGGCATCACCAGAAGGCAGTTGTCATAGGGCGTGCGGATTTCGCTGGTGCCGTCCAGCGCGATCACCGTGTTGCGCTCCGCGATCACCGTGCCGCCGCGATAGGCCTGCATGAAGACGAAATTGGCGGTGCAGGCGCTGATTGCGTCGGTGACGGTGGCGAAGCGCAGCGGCCCGGGGCTGCCGGCCGCTGGGTGCGGCGCCAGCATGCCGGCATGGACCAGCAGTCTTTCGACGCTGGCCTGCGCCACCGCCACCGCTTCCGGCTCCCAATGCTGCCCGGTTTCCACCAGATTGCCGACCGCCATGGCGTCGGCATCGGTGAAGCGCGGGTAGTCGATGATCCGCCTTCCGTTGGCATGTCCGTGGTCGGCGACGATCAGCGATGCCGCGCTGAAGGCGGCCGCCAGTTCGCGGCCTTTCTCTGTTTCGCCGCAGAGCGTCAGCGGATCGGATGGCCAAAGCATGGAATGCAGGTCCAGCAGAATGTCGAGGCTATCGATCACCGGCCGGATCTGGCGGGCACGGTCCAGTTCCACCGAGTGCCGGGGACCCTCCAGCACGGACGGATCCCACAGCCGGTTGAAATCCTCGTCCACGAAGCGTGACAGGGTGGGGTGCTGGGGATCGAACCGGTCGAAGGCGGTCAGGTTGACGAAGCCGATCGTCAGCTTGCCTCGCAGCGGCACGAACCGTTTGCGCAGCAGCCGGTCCAGCACGATGGCGCCGGAATACTCGTTGCCATGGGTCAGCGCGAGCAGCCCGACATGCGGCCCCGGCGCCGCGCCGCGCAGCGCGGTGAAGCCGGGAACGCCGGTATTGCCCTCGCGCCACGCATCGATGTCCGGCGGGGCAATCCGCACGTCGAACTGCGGCAGCGGCGGTTGCAGGATCGGCTGAGTCATAGGCGCAAGTTCACATGGGCCGCCAAGCCGGACAGCCCTGCCGGGACATCTCTCTGAGCGACAAACCGGGCGGCGGGGTACGGGCAAACCATGCCGGCAGTCTATACGGCTCTGGGTTCGCGGCAACCGCCGGCGGGTGGGCCGAAATAAACCGTGCCGTGCGTCCGATGCTCTGGATTGTAAGGCCGGCGATGGGGTACAGCTAGCGCAGGGTTCTGCCCGAACGCTTCATGACGAACGGCAAGTCGCCGACGGCTCAATTCTGGGAGACTGCGATGCGTGTTGACTTACGGATGGCCCGTCTTGGCTTGCGGATGGCCTGTCGTGCGGCTGCCATGACGATGGTGTTCGGCCTCGGGATGGCGGTGTCGGCCCCGGCCTGGATCCGGCCGGCCGTGGCGCAGAAGCTGTCGATCGGCGTTGCTGCGCCGGTGACCAGCATCGATCCGCACTACCACACGCTGTCGCCGAACCAGTCCATGGCCTCGCACATCTTCAACCGCCTGGTCGACATGGACCCGACCGCGCACCCGGTGCCGTCGCTGGCGCTGAGCTGGAAGCTGGTCGACGACCACACCTGGGAATTCAAGCTGCGGAACGCGAAATTCCACGACGGGAGCGATTTCACCGCCGAGGACGTGGCCTTCACGCTGGCCCGCGTGCCGCGCGTGCTGAACAGCCCCGGTTCGTATTCGATCTACACCAAGGCCGTGACCGGTGTGGAGATCGTCGATCCGCACACCATCCGCCTGCGCACCGCCGGGGTGTACCCGCTGCTGCCGATCGATCTGACCCAGGTGGCGATCATCAGCCACGGCATCGGGCCGGACCCGAAGACCGAGGATTTCAACTCCGGCAAGGACGCCATCGGCACCGGGCCGTACAAATTTGTCTCCTACAAGCCGGGCGACCGGATCGTGCTCAAGCGCAACGATGACTATTGGGGTCCCAAGCCGGACTGGTCGGACGTTGATTACCGCATCATCAGCAACGATGCCGCGCGGACCGCGGCCCTGCTCTCCGGCGATGTCGATTTCATCGACGCGGTGCCGACCAGCGACGTCGCCAGGCTGCGCTCCGATCCCAAGGTGAATGTCGCCGACATCGTCAGCCTGCGGCTGATCTTCCTGTGGCTCGACCATCAGCACGCCGACGGCATGGTCTCCATCACCGGACCGAACGGCGAAAAGCTCGATCGAAATCCGCTGCGGGACCTGCGGGTACGCCGGGCGCTATCGCTGGCGATCAACCGCCAGGCGATCACCCAGCGGGTGATGGAGGACACGGCGATCCCGTCCGGCCAGTTCCTGCCGAGCGGCAGCTACAGCTACGTCCCCGACCTGCTGCCGCCGCCGTACGAGCCGGAGACCGCGAAAAAGCTGCTCGCCGACGCCGGCTATCCGAACGGCTTCCGCATCACGCTGCACGGCCCGAATGACCGCTACGTGAACGACGCCAAGATCATCCAGGCGGTCGGGCAGATGTGGACCCGCATCGGGGTGCAGACGAAGGTGGAGGCGGAACCCTGGACAAGCTATATCGGCCGCGCCGGCAAGCAGGAATTCCCCGCCTTCCTGCTCGGCTGGGGCACCAGCACCGGGGAGGCGTCGAACCCGCTGCGCGCGCTGATCGCCACCTACGATCCGAAGAAGGGCCTCGGCACGGTCAATCGCGGGCGCTATTCCAACCCGGCGGTGGATGCGGTGATCGAGCAGGCGGTGGTGACCGCCGATGACCACGAGCGCGAGCAGCTGCTGCGGCAGGCGACCCGGATGGCAATGGAGGACGTCGCCCTCATCCCGCTGCACCAGCAGAAGAACATCTGGGCGATGCGCAAGGGCCTGACCTACACCGCCCGCGCCGATGAGGAGAACCGCGTGTTCGACATTCACCCGGAGAAATAGCGGGATAGACATAGCGGGACATATCCGCGCATGACCACCTGGCTGCTGCGCCGCCTGATCCAGGCCCTGTTCGTCGTTCTGGCGATGACGGTGATCGTGTTTCTTGGCGTCAACGTCATCGGCAATCCGGTCGACATCCTGATCTCGCCCGACGCGGATCAGGCGGAGCGGGTGCGCGCCATCGCCGCCCTCGGTCTCGACAAGCCGCTCTGGCAGCAATACCTGCTGTTCCTGCAGGGCGTGCTGCACGGCGACCTCGGGCGCAGTTTCGTCTATAACGAACCCGCCCTGAAACTGATCGCCGGTCGGATGCCCGCCACGATGGAGCTGGCGGTGACCGCGGTGCTGCTGTCGGTGTTGATCGGCATACCGCTCGGGCTCTATGCCGGGTTGCATCCGAACGGCATCGTCGGGCGCGCCACCATGGCCGGCTCCATCCTCGGCTTCTCGCTGCCCAGCTTCTGGGTCGGGCTGATGCTGATCATGCTGTTCGCCGTGCAGCTCGGATGGCTGCCCAGCACCGGGCGCGGCCAGACGGCGGAGCTGTTCGGCATCCAGTGGTCGTTCCTGACCCGTGACGGCCTGGCGCACCTGGCGATGCCGGCGTTCAACCTCTCGCTCGGCTCCATCGCGCTCGTGCTGCGCCTGACGCGGGCGGGGGTGCGGGAGAATTTGCCGATGGACTACGTGAAGTTCGCCCGCGCCAAGGGGTTGTCGCCCAACCGGGTGGTGTTCGTGCACGTGATGAAGAACATCCTGATCCCCGTGGTCACCGTGCTCGGCCTGCAATTCGGCGGCCTGATCGCGTTTTCCGTGGTGACCGAAAGCGTGTTCGCCTGGCCGGGCATGGGCAAGCTGATCATCGACAGCATCAACGTGCTCGACCGTCCGGTGATCGTCGCCTATCTGATGATGATCGTTCTCCTGTTCGTCTTCATCAACCTGGCGGTGGACCTGCTCTACACCGTGCTCGATCCGCGCGTGCGGCTGGACGGCAGCCAATGAGCGGCCCAACGGGCGGTATCGTCGTAGCGGTAATAGACGAAACCCCGTTCCGCCGCTTCGCGCGCGAGTTCGCGGAATCCAGGCTGGCGCTGCTCGGCCTCGCCGTGATCCTGGTTATCGCCCTGCTGGCGCTGTTCGCGTCCTGGATCGCGCCGCAGAATCCCTACGACCTCGCGCAGCTCGACATCATGGACGGACGGCTGCCACCCGGGTCGGCGGCGGGTGCGGGGTTCACCTTCTGGCTGGGCTCGGACGACCAGGGCCGGGACATGTTTTCCGGCATACTGTACGGCCTGCGCATCAGCCTCGGCGTCGGCGTCGGCTCGGCGGTGATCGCCGGGATCATCGGCTCCTCGCTTGGCCTGTTGGCAGCCTATATCGGGGGCAAGACCGAGACCGCGATCATGCGGCTGGTCGATCTGCAACTGTCGTTTCCCGCCATCCTGGTGGCGCTGATGATCCTGGCTTTCCTCGGCAAGGGCGTGCTGAACGTGACGCTGGCGTTGGTGATCGTGGAATGGGCACGCTACGCCCGCACCGCCCGCGCCGCCGCCCTGGTGGAGCGCGGGCGGGAATATATCGAGGCCGCCCGCTGCCTGGCGCTGCCGCAATGGCGGCTGGTGTTCCTGCACCTGTTGCCCAACTGCCTGCCGCCGCTGATCGTCATCGGCACCATCCAGATCGCCACGGCGATCACGCTGGAGGCCACGCTGTCCTTCCTCGGGCTCGGCGTGCCGATCACAGAACCCTCGCTCGGGCTGCTGATCGCCAACGGCTACCAGTACATGCTGTCGGGCAAATACTGGATCAGCTTCTATCCCGGCATCGCGCTGCTGGTAACCATCGTCGCCATCAACCTGGTCGGCGACCAGTTGCGCGATGTGCTCAATCCGCGGCTACGCAGATGAGCGGCGTCACGCTGGACGTGCGCAACCTGCGCACGCATTTCGCAACCCGCGCCGGTATCGTCCGCGCGGTGGACGACGTGTCCTTCACCGTGGCGCGTGGCCGCGTGCTCGGGCTGGTCGGGGAGTCGGGTTCGGGCAAGACGGTGACCGGGTTTTCCATCATCGGCCTGGTCGATCCGCCCGGCCGGATCGCCGGCGGCTCGATCCTGTACCAGGGCACGGACCTCGCGAAGCTGACCGAGCGGGAGATGCGCGATCTGCGCGGCAACCGCATCG